>CAYYFS010000025.1:0-3171 GCA_964471055.1 uncultured Dehalococcoidales bacterium | reverse complement strand
GCTCTGCTGGTGCGTGCGCTCAGATTCCTGGATGGCCTTGACCGTTTCTTCTACCTGTTTCGTGACTTCCTGACGTGCGTCGTCGAGCGCGTTCCGTTCCTCGGGCGGAAGCCTGAGATAGTCGGCCTGCTCCAGCGGTTGGCCGTCCACGACCGGGAGCACCGCGATGCCGGCAGAGGACACCTGGATGGCGAAGCCCTTCTCGATCGCCCGGGTCTCGCTCTCCTTCATCAGCTTCTGCCGTTCTGCGACGAGTTCTTCGACCATCTGGCGCGTTTCGGACTTGTACGTTTCGTCGTCGAAGACTGCCCGGACGTCACGGCGGAGGTTCTCAAGCAACTCCTGGAACTGACGCCTCAGTTCGGCGCCGGCGCCGCGGGGGAGGCGCAGGGCGCGTGGCCGGTCGGGCTGATCGAAGTTGTAGACGTAGCACCAGTCGTATATGGGTGCGTCTCCGTTGTCCCTGGTCCGCTGACGCACGGCTTCGGCCAGGTGGGACCGTATGACGGTGTTCTTGCCGGTGCCGGTGAGACCGGTAACGAAGATGTTGTAGCCGGATTTCTGGACGCCCAGGCCGAAAGCGAGCGCGGCGACGGCGCGGTCCTGGCCGATGAACGTGGCCGGCGGCTCGATCTCATCGGTGCAGTTGAAAGGAAGGCTGGCCGGATCGCATCGCCAGCGAAGAGCCCCGGGTGCCAGTTCGAAACGATCGGAGTCCATCTTCATCTGTCCTCCTGCCGTGGAGTCGGTCCGACACCGTGACACGGTGGGGGGCGGACGGGGCAGCAAGCGTAGCGGCCGCGGCCGCGGGAGGCGATGTCTCCTCCCGGCGCGAGGGGTACTTTGTGTATGATTTGGCCCCCGGCGGGCCCCGATGCGGCCCGCTGTTGAGCAAGCCGCGGCCATAGGCCGCGTGACCCAGGAGCAGGCCTCATCATGAGCGACGACGCGTCGAAGACTGCACCGGGCGGCTCGATGGCCGGACGGAGGCTTGAAGGCAAGGTGGGGCTGGTCACAGGGGGTGCTTCCGGCATCGGCGCGAGCACCTGCCGTTTGTTCGCGGGAGAGGGCGCCAGCGTTGTGATAGCGGATATCGACGAGGCGCTGGGCCGGGAGGTGGAGGCGGAGATCGTCGGGGCCGGCGGCGATGCGACGTTCCTGCAGCTGGATGTGTCGGACGAGGACGCGTGGGTGTCGGTCATCGGTGACACCGTCAGGCGATACGGCCGGTTGGATGTGGTGGTGAACAATGCTGGCATGTCAGGTGCACAGAGCCGGGCGGTCGTAGAGGACACGGGACTAGATATCTGGAACCGGGTCATGGGGGTGAATTCGACCGGGGTCTTCCTCGGGACGAAGCATGCCATTCCGGAGATGCGCAAAGCCGGCGGCGGCTCTGTGATCAACGTTTCTTCGATCTACGGGATCGTCGGCAGCAAGGGGGGTACCGTTTACCACGCCTCTAAGGGTGCTGTCCGGGCATTCACGAAGGCGGCTGCGGTTCAGTACGCACCGGAGGGCATACGGGTGAACACCGTGTGCCCGGGTTTCGCCGATACCGAAATGACCAGAGGACTCCACGCTCAACCGGGGGTAAGAGAATATCGGGAGTCCGTGACGCCGCTCGGCCGCCTGGGGCAGCCGGACGACATCGCCTGGGGCATCGTCTACCTGGCTTCGGACGAGGCCAGGTTCGTGACCGGATGCGACCTGATCATCGACGGGGGCATGACCGCGCAGTAGACCGGTTGCGGGCCGTCTGTGCGCGGTCTCGCTGTCTCTGTGGCCCCGTTTGTGTTCGCCCTCGCGGGACTTCACGCCGCCTCGGAAGTCCCGGCCTTCAGCGATCCCGTCTCCTGCAGGAACGCCAGCACGGCCTGTACCCGCGCGTGTGCGTCCGGCTGTGGCTGGAGGCGCATCTTGCTGAATATGCTGCCGATGTGACGTTCCACGGTCCTGGGCTGGATGAAGAGCTCTTTGGCGATTGCCGAGTTGCTCATGCCTCTGGCCATGCACGAGAGCACCTCTCGCTCCCGCTCGGTGAGTTCCGACAGGAAGATGCTTTCCTGCTGCTTGTCGCCGCCGGCCAGCTTCGAGACGATCTCGCTCGCCAGGTAGGTCTTCCCGTCAGCGACATCTTTGACGGCCTGGACCAGGTCCGTGAGCGTGTGGAGGGACTGCTTCAAGAGGTAGGCCTTGCCCTTCACGTCGCCCTGCAGGAAATCGCGGACGAACTCGTCGTCGTCGAACGCCGAGAGAAGGACCACGGCCATGTCCGGGTGCCTTTCCCGGATGATGCTGGCCGCCTCGATGCCGTTGAGGCGCGGCATCCGCCCGTCCATGATGATGACGTCGGGAAGCAGCTTCTCCGTCAAGGTGAGTGCTTCCTGCCCGTCGCTGGCGAAGCCGACTATCTCGATCGCCGGATCGGTATCGAGAAGCATGCCGTACGCCTGCCGCATAAGCTCATGGTCATCCACCATGAGGACTCGAATGTTCTTTGTCTTTGCCGATTCAGTAGCCACTGGCTTACTACCCCCCGTGAACGGTCTGGTGAATGTCTTCAGCGTGTTCGCCGGGCGGAAGGCAGCCCCGCACTTCTGGGCCGCGTTCGTCCGAGCTTTCGGTCCCCTGTATCGTCCCTCCCTGTTCCTCGATTACGTGCCGTGCCGTAGCGGGGATTGCCCAGGCGGTTGCGCGGGTCTCTCCCCACGGCTCACCCCTGATGGTGAAGCCGATTGATCCGTTGCTGGTAGCGGTGCCCGCCTCCCATACGACAGTGCCGCCGTCGGGGAGCGCGGATGGGGATGCGAGAAGGATTTCGACGAAGGATTGCAGGCAGAGGACCGGGTCGGCGCGGACGGAGGTCTCAACCGCTCCGGCTTCTTCCTGCCTGGCCTCGATCTGGGACACCTTCAGGGCAGGCGTAACGAGGTCGGACGCCCGCTGCATGGCTCCGACCAGGTCAAAGTTCTCGGTTTCGCCGGGGCGGGCTTTCGCGAAGTTCCACATATGGCGCGTGAGAGTGCGCGCCCTGATGCCTGCTTCCTCTATGAGGCCCAGATAGTCTTTGAGCTTCTGAACGGCTTCGGGGGAGAGGGCACCATCACCGGCTGCGTCAAGTGCCTCGCGGGCCAGGTCGGCGAAGCCGATACCGACGCCGATGGGCCC
>CAYYFS010000024.1:17313-19880 GCA_964471055.1 uncultured Dehalococcoidales bacterium | reverse complement strand
TCCTGAAAGGTAAGAAAGTGGGTTTCGCGGGCATACCGGTGGACGAGGGTTTGCTCGACACAATGCTCGAACAGGACGGACTGGACATAGAAGACGTGGAGCTGGTGAACGTGGGGTTCTACCTGGCGCCGGCTTTGCTGGGCGGGACGGTGGACGCCATGATCGGCGCGTACTGGACCCACGAGTCGATCCTGATGGAGAAAGAGGGTTACGGGATCAACATCCTGCGGATCGAGGAGTGGGGGGTGCCGGACTACTACGAGCTGGTGCTCGTGGTGAGCGAAGAAACGCTGGCGGGACGGAAAGACATGGTGGACCGGTTTGTGCAGGCATTCCGGGCCGGGTTCGAGGCCGCTGCCGAGGACACCCAGGCCGCGGTGACGACGCTGCTGGAGGCGAACCCGGAGTCGGTGAACGAGGAACTCGAACGCGAAGGCGTGGAACTCCTCGCCCCGATGTGGACGGAAGGCGCCCCCCGATTCGGCTGGCAGGAGTCGGCCCGCTGGGAAAGCTACACGGCGTGGATGAAGAGCCGCGGCCTGATACGGGACAGTGTCGAAGCCTCCGCTGCGTTCACGAACGAATTCGTCGCGGGGGAATGATGTCGGGCGCGGGGCTGCCGGAACGCGTGATCCAGCGCGGTCCCTTGTGGGACGCATCCGGCGATGATGTGGGACGATGTAGTCTCGGGCGACCGGCGTCGCCGGAGCCACCCGCAATCGAGAGGTGCAGGGCATGACTCAAACCCGTGCCGTCGCAGAGGCAGAGCGGGTATGGGGGACCTTCGAGGGCCTCCGCGACCACCTGTACGCCCAGTTCCAGGACGCGCCGTTCGACCGCGAGACCGGCCTTCCGCCGGAGGAGCTTGAGCGGGAGGTCGACGCCTACCTCGCAGCGCACCCGGATCAGCCAAGGGTGCTTCAGAAAGCCAACGTGTTCCGCATCGTAGTGACGCGCGGACAGATCTGCGTGGACCCGGTCGACTGGTTCGCCGACAAGCTCAACCACGGCGACCTCGTGGGGAAGCTGGTGCGCCGGTGGCTGGACGAGGCGACTCAAGGCCCCATTGCTGAGGAGTCGGAGTGGTTCAGGCAGGCGGAGCGACTCGGCGTGGCGCATGCCCCGGAGGGCGGCCTGGACCGGGGGCACATAGCGCCCGGCTGGGATCGCATGCTGTCGCGGGGGCTGACGGGGCTGCTCGAGGAGGCCACTGAGGCTCGCGAGGCGCTCGGCGCGGAAGCGACTGACGAGCAGCTGGCGTTCTATGAAGCGGTCGAGATGGTGTACGGCGCAACCATCGACTTCGCCAGCCGGCTGTCACGCCTCGCCGGCGGTATGGCCGAAGTTCACCCGGAGCACGCGACGCGCCTTCGTGCGATCGCCTCGGCCTGCGGGCACGTGCCCGCGAGCGCTCCCCGTAGCTTCTACGAGGCCCTCCAGTTCGTGTGGCTCATGCACGAGCTGATCGAAATGGAAGGGGAACTGGTCCGGTCGATGGGGCAGTTCGATCGGTCGCTGTACCCGTACTACAGGGCGGACATCGAATCGGGGCACCTGACCCGGGAGCAGGCCAAGGAGCTCATCAAGTTCTTCTGGTTCAAGTGGTACTCGCGCACCCGGGGTCGCGAGAACGGCAAGAACTTCGTGTTCGGCGGCCAGTACCCGGACGGCTCGGAGATCACCAACGAGCTCACGTACCTGGCACTGGAGGCGTACGGCGAGCTGAGCACGCCGGATCCGAAGCTCTCGGTCCGGTTCCTGCCGGACACTGAGGACAGGCTGTACCGTCGGGTCGCCGATCTGATCCGGAACGGCCGCAATTCATTTGTGCTGATGAACGATGTGCCCGCGGTGGAGGCGCTGGTGAGGCGCGGCAAGGCCGTGGAGGACGCGCGACTGCACCTTCCGATCGGCTGCTACGAACCGGCAGTCGAAGGCAAAGAAGTCGGCTGCACGATGAACGTCACGATCAACCTCGCCAAAGGAGTGGAACTCACTCTGCACGACGGCAGGGACCCGCTCAGCGGGGTGCAGGTGGGTCCGCGGACGGGCGACCCGCGCGGGTTCTCAGACTTCGAGCAGCTGTTCGATGCCTACGCAAAACAGATGGACTTCATCGTCACCCGATCAGCCGAGTGCATTCGCGCTGGCGAGAGCCAGTGGCCCCGGATCAACCCGTCGCCCCTGATCGCCGGCACGATCGACGACTGCCTGTCCAGGGGCAAGGACATAGGCGAGGGCGGGGCGCACTACAACTCGGTCGGGTTCGTCGGAGCGGGCCTTGCGAATGCCTGTGACTCTCTGCTCGCCCTCAGGCAGACGGTGTACGACGACGGCCGCTTCACCATGCAGGAGATGGTCGACTCACTGGCCGGCGATTTCGAAGGCCGCGAGCCGATGCGGCAGTACCTGGTCAACCGTTTGCCGAAGTGGGGCAACAACGAACCCGAGGTGGACGCACTGGCGAAACGGATCGCCGACCACTACTGCGCGAAAGTCCACACGCTGACGAATCATCGGGGCGGACCGTGCCAGGCTGCTCTGTTCACGCTCACATTCGCCCTGAC
>CAYYFS010000024.1:0-17213 GCA_964471055.1 uncultured Dehalococcoidales bacterium | reverse complement strand
TTCATCATCCGGAACACCCATGGTGCGTGACGGAGAGCAGAGACCGGCGCGCCGATGAAAGACGATGGCGGCCCGAGCGGCCGGATCTTCGACATCAAGCGGTTCGCCACGCATGACGGCCCCGGCGTTCGCACAACGGTCTTCCTGAAGGGCTGCAACCTGCGGTGCGCGTGGTGCCACAACCCGGAAGCATTCGCGTCTGAACCGGAGGTGTTCCTCTACGAACAGAGGTGCATCGGGTGCGGGGCGTGCATCCAGGCGTGCCCGAACGGCGCGCAACAGGTCACTGACGATGGGCAGCGCCGGTTCGATCGTGATTCGTGTGAGCTGACAGCGCGATGCGCGGACGTGTGCTACGCCGGGGCGCTGGTGGTGGCGGGCAGGCGGATGACAGCCGGCCAGGTGGTGGACGAGGTGCTGGAAGACGCCACGTTCTACGAGACCTCGGGCGGTGGCGTAACTCTCTCTGGCGGAGAGCCTCTGCAGCAGGCGGACTTCGTGGCTGCGATCCTCAAGGGGTGCAGGGCGGAAGGGATACATACGGCGGTCGACACGAGCGGCCAGGCGCCGTGGAAGGCGTTCGAAAAGGTAGTGCCGCACGTCGACCTGTTCCTGTATGACCTGAAACACATGTCCCCGACCGTTCATCGGCGATGCACAGGCGCATCGAACCGGCTGATCCTGGAGAACCTTCGTCGGCTATCTCGCAGGGACATTCCGGTTGAGATCAGAATGCTGGTCGTGCCGACTGTGAACGACTCACGGAAGGCTGTCGACCGGGCCGCGGAGTTCCTGGCGGAGATGCCGAACGTGCGAGCGGTCAGGCTGCTCGCGTATCACCGGCTGGCCGGCTCCAAGTACCGCAGCCTTGGGCTGGAGGACACGTTGCCGGAGGTGCCTCCGCCGGACGAGGACAGCCTGCGCGAGATCGCCGGTTGGATCCGCGGGCATGGGCTGCGTGTGATTGCTCCGGGAGTGGATCAGAGCGCATAGGCGCACCGCACCGGCTGGCCCGGGGCAGACGCGGTCGCATACAGTTCGCGCATGCTGATGCACTGTTTCAGCGTCCATGCCACCACTGCGATCCTGGAAACCCGCGCGTCCCTCTCACATGGGCTGCGTCGGTGGGCGATTCTGTCTGCGGCTGTTGTGCTCGCGCTGGCAGTCGGGCCTGGATGTAGCTCTCAGAAGAACCCGGACCCAGGGGGATCGGCGGATCCCCGGTTCCAGAAGGTTTCCATCGCGGACCAGATCTACGTAGTCCAGGATTTCCTCGCGATCGGCTTCCGGGAATCGAAGCAGTACAACGTGAGTGAACTGCCGAAGGCCGTCGATGCCTGGTACGGCTTCTGGAAGCCGGGTGGAATCGCTCCCAAGGAGTTCGAGCTGCGCTTCTATGGTTCCCATGAAGACGCTGTGGAGGCGGGCACCGTGCCTGCTGAAGACGCCTCCGGGGAGGAGGCCAATCTGGACAGGGCCACCGCACTGTGGAAGGAAGGTCACAGGGATCGCCGAGCGATCTACGACTACAGGGCGGCTCCCATGGCAAAGTACAAGGACTACGCCATCTTCGGAAACGTGGTGCTTCTCTGCGAGGGCAAGGTCCCTGCGGAGTCGTTGGAGCACTGCGAAGCCATGATCAACGCGCTCGGCGACGGTACTCGGCGGTAATCGCCAGGGGCCAGCAATATCGCCGAGGTTCAGGCGGCCAGCCAGGTTCCTTTCTGGTTGATGGCTAACGGACGGGTGGGTAGGCGAGATGCCCGCGCATGCCGGTGTCCGCGACCCGGTACACCTCTCCGCCCCCGAACGTGACGAACAGCTCGTCGAGGCGCGCGCCGCCGAACGTGCAATTGGTGGGGCGGTCGGCGGGTGCGGGATGGGTGGAGAGCACGCGGCCAGACGGCGCGACGACGCAGATCATGGGGCCGGGCCCGCCCATTTCGAACCCCGCGGAGGCGACGATGCTGCCGTCGGCATTCAGGCACATCCCATCGATGCCCCGGTGCGGACCGAAGTCGTGCAGCACCCGGTGGTCGCCGAGCGTGCCGTCTTCGCGTATCGGGTAGGCTCGCAGCTGTCTCCGGCCGTCCGGGGCAGGTGGGCTTTCGGCCACGTATAGCGTTTCCTCGTCCAACGACAGCAAGATGCCGTTTGGTGAGGCGGTATCGAAGGTTGCCCTGCTCGGAACCCAGGAGCCGTCAGGTCGCGGATCGACACGATAGACAGACCTGTGACCGAGCCCGGGCCGGCTGCCCTCGTACTGTACGTACAGGGGGTCTGTGAACCAGATTCGGCCCCGGGCGTCTACTGCCAGATCGTTCGGTTCGGTGAACGCCTCGCCCCCGAACGTGTCGACAACGACTTCAGTGGGTTGGCTTTCCTGGTAGCGCACGATGCGCGGGATGCTGCCCTCGCAGGCGTAGAGCCTCCCGCCCGCGTCGAACATCAGGCCGTTTGCGTTGTTCGTGTCCCGGCGCCAGACGGTGCTCTCCCCGGTGGCCGGGTCCCAGCGGCAGACGACGGAGGCGGCGCAGTGCGTGTAGAGGAGAGCCTCGCCGTCCCACGCGGGGCCTTCGGTGAGCGATTCGTGTGCCGCTATTTGTTCCCAGGTCCAGTCTGTCATCAGGTCCTCCGTCGGACGTCGGATTGGAGATGAAGAGGCGCGCCCGGCGCCGCGCGGCATTATGTTCGCGATGGTGCGCTCCCGCAACCCGGAGGCCGGAGCAGGCACCGTGAGGGTATGCTGGACGCCGGGCAGCCCCGGCGCTGCTTTGCGAAGGAGACACGGCTTTGCACGACCACACGTACAGACGCATCCCGCGGGCACTGACGATCGCGGGTTCGGATTCGGGCGGAGGCGCGGGCATACAGGCGGATCTGAAGACGTTCGCCGCCCTCGGCGTCTACGGCATGTCGGCGATCACGGCGGTGACAGCGCAGAATACGGTCGGCGTGACGGCGGTGCACGAAATACCGACCGACGTGATAGCCGCGCAGATCGACGCCGTGGTGACGGACATCGGGGTGGACGTAGTGAAGACAGGGATGCTCTCGAGCGCAGAGATCATTGAGACGGTGGCAGCAAAGGCGCGGGAGCACAGGTTGGATCTGCTGGTCGTGGACCCGGTGATGGTGGCGACGAGCGGGGCGAAGCTGCTGCGGGACGACGCGGTGGAGTCGCTTGTCTCTCGTCTTCTGCCGCTGGCGACGGTCGTGACGCCGAACGTACCGGAGGCCGAAGTGCTGGCGGGAAGGAGCATCGCGTCGAAGGATGAGATGCGGGATGCGGCCAGGGCCATCGGCGCGCTGGGTCCGAGGTACGTGGTGGTGAAGGGCGGGCATCTGGACGCGCTCAACGTCAGCACGGACCTGCTGTTCGACGGGATCGAGTTCGCTGAATTCGAATCGGAGCGCATCGACACGACGAGCACGCACGGCACGGGTTGCACATTCGCGTCGGCGGTGGCGGCCGGCCTTTCGCTGGGGCGTTCGCTGCACGAGGCAGTGAGCCTTGCCAAGGGGTACGTGACGGAGGCGCTGGGGGACGCGTTTCCGATGGGCCGCGGGCACGGCCCGGTGAGCCATTTCTACGGCTGGTGGAGCAGCGGCGCTCCGTTGCCGGGATAGGACGGCGAGGCAGCGCAGTCTCCGTGGCGGGCAGCCGGAGCGTGAGCCCGGACAGGAGGAAGGTACGTGGCGGCGAAGTGGGAGCCGAAGAAGGAACTGCGTGAGTACTACCGGGCGGGGAAGAGGCCGCGGCTGATCGAGATCGCGGAGATGCCGTTCATTGCCATCGAGGGCTGTGGAGCGCCGGGCGGCGAAGGGTTCCAGGCCGCAATCCAGGCGATGTACTCGGTCGGCTACACGATGAAGTACGCCATGAAGGCGCAGGGCCGGGATTTCGGAATCGCCGCCCTGGAGGCCGTATGGCAGATCGAGGGTGCTCAGGTGGAAGACCCGAGGGACTTCGATTTCTCCTCGATGCCCCCTGAGCAATGGCGCTGGAAGCTGCTGATCGCCGTGCCGGGTTTCGTGCGCGGGGCTGACGTCGAGGCGGCGCAGGAAGCGGCACTGGAGAGGAAGGACCTCCCGGACATCCGTCGCGTGTCGCTCATAAGTCTGTCCGGCGGGCGATGTGTCCAGGCGCTGCACGTGGGACCGTACGCGACGGAGCCGGAGACGATTGATGGGATGCTCCGGTTCATGGAAGAGCAGAACGTCGAGCCAGCGGGCGGCCACCGAGAGATCTACCTGTCCGACCCGCGGCGCGCCGCCCCCGAAAAGCTGCGGACGATCCTCCGGCTGTCGGTGAGGGCCCTGGCAGAGTAGAGCAGACCGGTTTCGAACGGGCGTCGTGGTAGCATTGCGGCCACCTCCCGCAGATGCGGCGGGCAGCACCGCGAGCGATAGCCCCCTGCACACGAAGGCGGTCGCGTCTCGCCTACCGCGAGACCCGGCGACCGTATGACAGAAGCGAACTCTCGTGACGATACAGTGACGGCCTCCGCAGAAGCCTCGAACGCAGCGCAGACTCTCGCCGACCACGTTCGTTCCAGCGTCCACAAGATCATCGTCGGCAAAGATCGGTCCATAGACCTTGCCCTGACAGCGCTGTTGTGCCGCGGCCACGCCCTGATCGAGGACGTGCCCGGGACGGGCAAGACGACGCTTGCGAAGGCGTTGGCCTGGTCGCTGGGGTGCGATTTCCGACGCATCCAGTTCACACCGGACCTGATGCCGACGGACGTTCTCGGCGTCAACCTGTTCAACATGCAGAAGGGTGAATTCGAGTTCAGGCCCGGCCCCGTCTTCTCGCAGATCCTGCTCGCGGACGAGATCAACAGGGCGACGCCGCGCACGCAGTCGGCGCTCCTCGAAGCCATGCAGGAGCGGCAGGCGTCGATCGACGGAGTCACGCGGGCGCTGCCGCAACCGTTCATGGTGATGGCGACGCTGAATCCGATCGAGATGGAAGGGACGTTCCCCCTTCCGGAGGCGCAGGTTGACCGTTTCCTGCTGCGCCTCTCCCTCGGGTACCCGAACCGTGAGGAGGAGGCGGAGATGCTGGTTCGGTTCCGCGAGGGCCCGGACCCGGACCCGCTGCCGGCCGTGACCGACGCGGGCGGAGTCGCGGCCGCACAGGCGGTGGTGGACAGCGTCAGATTGGAAGCGACGGTCCAGGACTACGTGCTGGATATCGTGGCGGGCACGCGCTCGTACTCGGGCCTGCGCCTGGGCGCGAGCCCTCGCGCCTCCCTGGCGCTTCAGCGGTCTGCGCAGGCATGGGCTGCGATGCACGGCCGGGAGTACGTCCTGCCGGACGACGTCAAAGAGCTGGCGGGACCGGTGTTGGCACATCGGTTGATCGTGGCGAGTCAGGCCCGGCTGAGGGGCAGCACGGCGACGCGCATAGTAGACGAGATCGTCGAGGACGTCGTCGCCAACACGTCGGTCCCGATGGAGCGATAGCGCCGGACGCGGGAAGGCGGAGCCCGATAGATGGCAGTCCGCAGATTCGATCCGCGCGACGGCCTTCGCGAGATGCCGAGCGTCGCGGGCCTCATGGTTCCGGCCGCGCTTGCAGCCGCCATCGCAGGCGCCGTTGCGTCCCAGCCATTCGTTGCCGCGCTCGCCGGGCTCGCCTTCGTGGTGATGCTGGTCTCTCACCTGTGGGCTCGCCTGTCGTTGGAAGAAGTCACATACAGGCGGACCGTGTCCGCGGATCGCCTGTTCGTGGGCGACGAGTTGGAACTGACGGTCACACTCGACAACCGCAAGCCCCTCCCTCTGACATGGATCCGCGTCCGCGACCACGTACCGCGCGGATTGGACGTGCTGGACGAGTCCGCTACTCCGGCCTTGCACCTGAATGCTGCCGCGCTGGAGGTGTCGACCAGCCTGGCGCGATACGAGCGGGTGCGGTTTCGGTACGGGCTGAAGGCCGCGCAGCGGGGCTTCTATCTGTTCGGCCCTGCCCGGCTGGAGAGCGGCGACCTGTTCGGCATGTACAACAGCAACACTCACTACCGGGACACGGCACCCGCGGTCCTCGTGTATCCGGAAACCGTACCGTTGCCTGATTTCTACTTGCCGTCCGGCAGGCCGGTGGGCGAAGCCCAGACCCGAACGCGCACCTGGGAGGACCCGGCTCTGCCCAGCGGCCTCAGGGAATACGTGCCCGGAGACTCGCCAAGGCGAATCGATTGGAAGGCCACCGCCCGTAGAAGCGAGGTCCTTGTCCGAACGTACGATCCGAGCGTGGCTCATCTCGTGGTCGTTGTCGCAGACATGCTGACCGTTGAGCGTCCATGGGAAGGTGTGTACCGGCCGCTCCTCGAAAGGGCGATCACGGGTGCTGCTTCGATCGCGTCGCGGGCTTTTGACCTGGGCTACCGCGTCGGTCTGGTGACAAACGGTCTGGGGCCCGCAGAAAGGGCGCGGCCCGTCGCAGCTCCGGCCGGAGGCGCAGACCAGGTGGCCGCCGTGCTGGAGGCACTGGCGATGGTGCGGCCGGTGACGGCCAGCGTGATCGAGGATGTGATCGACCGAGAGCGAGACGCTATCCCGTTCGGCGCGACCGTCGTCGCGGTGAGTCCGCGCTTTGCCGACGGGCTCCAGACCAAATTGGCCGACCTGCGCGAGCGCGGGCATCCGGTTATCGGGGTCTACGTTGGCGACGGCGAGGCGCCGGACCCTCCGGCCGGGTGCGAGGTCAGGTCGATGGGCGACCTGTTCGACCTTGAAGCCCGCGCCGAAGAGAGGCTGTTCCAGCGACCGGAGCCGGAGGAACGATTCCGTGCGTAGCAGGCGGGCCGGCGGTCGGGGGCTATCAGGTGTCTGAAGGTCGCGGGCGAATCGTGTACCTGGCACTGCTGGTCGCAGACAGCGCGTGGATCTACGCGGCGGCCGGGGCGGCGTGCCTGATCATCGGGCTTGGTGGTGCGCCTCTCACATGGGCCGCGGTGGTGGCGCTGCTGGGCGCTGGAATGATGACAGCGTGGGTCCTGGGGGGCGCCAGAGGCGACCGCGTGAGCCTTGCGATAGCGCAAGGCACGGCCGGACTGGTCGCGGTCTACGTTACGGCGGGAGCGCAACAGTTCGACGACAGGGGCGGAATCGATCTTCTCTGGCTGCCCCACGCGTTCGGCGGCGGGCTCGATGGGGAAGGTGCACTGGGGTTGGTGCTGGCCCTGTTGCTGGCGCTCGTGCTGTGGCTCCGGGCAGGGGGGCTCGTGTCCGGCGCGCCTCCGGCAGAGCAAATCCAGCGAACATTCCGTGTAGGCATGGCAGCGGTATCGGCCGCGTTGATCGCGGAACTTGCATCCGGAACGGACATAGGGGCGCGCCTGGTGCTGTTCCCGTTCTTCGGGGCGAGTCTGGCCGGCATGGCGCTGGGGCGGCTCACGGATCCGGCGCGGGAGGGGCGGACCGTCACGTGGGTGCGCCTCGTCGGCGGCTCAGTCGGAGCGATCCTGCTGGCGGGACTCGCCCTGGGCGTGCTTTCGGGGGCGTACGGGAGCGGAGCGCTCGGGCTGCTGTCGCGCGCCTGGTACGCGCTGGCCGACGGGTTGCTATGGGTGGCGCGGTACCCGTTGAAGGTTATCTTCGCCGCGATTGAGGCCCTGTTCAACTGGCTGAGGAGCCTGTTCGAATCGGAAGGTGAGGAGATAGATCTGCCGGCCGCCGGGGAAATAGCCCCGGGCATGCAAGAGGCCGCCGAGGAGGCCGTCGGCAGCGGCATCCTTGAAGTCCTGGTGGACATACTGCAGTACCCGGTCGCCGTGCTGCTGGCCGTGGTGGTGTTCCTGGTGCTGGTCCGGGCGTACCGC
This sequence comes from uncultured Dehalococcoidales bacterium, assembly GCA_964471055.1. GTDB lineage: Bacteria > Chloroflexota > Dehalococcoidia > Lucifugimonadales > Lucifugimonadaceae > CAYYFS01. Next base: position 9,381 of record CAYYFS010000024.1, on the reverse strand, counting down.
CGGCTGAGGCAGGGAGAGCCGAAGGAGGCGGCTGATCGCGAATCGATAAAGGACGACGCGGACCCCGGGGAGGATCTCGTTGGTCTGCTCGGACGGCTGTTGCCGGGCTGGTTGACGCGGAGAAGGAGGACAGCCGCCTGGCGGTACCCGGAGGGAGAGCCGGGGATCACCGAGGTGTTCATCCTGTACTTCGGGTATCTCTCCGAGGCGATCCGCCGGGGCATGCACCTGGACACACGGCACACGCCGAACGAACGGCGAGAGGCGCTGGAGCGGGCGCTCCCGGGCGCGCCCGTGGCAGAGCTGACGAGACGCTTCAACGCGGCCTGCTATGGTCGCGAACGCTCCGACGGCCGGACGATCGCCGGCCTGGAGCAGGATCTGGAGCAGCTGAAACGGGGGAAGCCCGGTAACGGTCCGGGCTGAGCCCGGCGCGACCCGAACGGTGGCATGGCTGGTCTGTCGCGGCGGAGTCGGCTCCGGCCTCGCGGAAAAAGGCGACCGGGCCCCCGATCTGGAGGCCCGGCGGCAGGCGAAGGGTTGGCGCTATTCGGGAGCTAGGCTTCCTCGAACGCGCCGCAGATCGTTTCCATGAGAAGCCGGGAGACGACATACGGGTCGCAGTTGGCGTTGGGGCGTCGGTCCTCTATGTAGCCCTTGCCGTCCCGGGCGACCTGCCAGGGTATGCGGACGGACGCACCGCGGTCTGAAACGCCGTAGCTGAAGTCTTTGTATGAAGCCGTCTCGTGGAGGCCCGTGAGGCGCTCCTCGATGCGGTCGCCGTAGTTCGCGATGTGGAGCTCGTGGGTCGTGCCCAGAGCTTCCGCTGCTGCCACGCAGGCTTCATAGCTCTCTCGCGTGGCATTCGACGAGAAGTTGACGTGGGCGCCTGCGCCGTTCCAATCGCCTCTGACGGGCTTGGGATCCAACCTGGCATTCACCTCGTAGGGCTCGGCGGTGCGGTACAGGAGCCAGCGGGCGATCCAGACCTGGTCGCCCAGGGCGGGTGCGCCGATGGGCCCGATCTGAAACTCCCACTGGGCCGGCATGACTTCCGCGTTGATGCCGGAGAAGACCAGGCCGGCCGCGAGGCAGTGGTCCATGTGCTCCTCGACGATTTCCCTGCCGAAGACCTCGTCTGCGCCGACACCGCAGTAGTAGCCGCCCTGGGGAGCGGGGAAGCCCTGGTCGGGCCAGCCCAGCGGCTTGATGCCGTCGAAGAACGTGTACTCCTGTTCCAGGCCGAACCACGGGTCGTGGGATGCGTACTTCTCGGCCGCGGCCGCGCAGGCGTGTCGGGCGTTCGACGGGTGCGGCGACATGTCGGGGAGAAGGACTTCGCACAGAACGAGCCGGTGCGGCTCACCCCGGATCGGGTCCCGACAATGGAAGACCGGATTCAACACGCAGTCGGAGTCGCCCCCTGTGGCCTGCTCGGTGCTGGATCCGTCAAAGCCCCACAACGGCGGCTCGTCGCCATTCTCGACGATCTTGGTCTTGCCGCGTAGCTTCTGAGTCGGCTGCGTGCCGTCTATCCAGATGTACTCCGCTTTGTAGCTGCCCATCCGTCGCTCCGTGTTCTGGGCGGGTCCCAAGACCGTGCTGTGCCCGCTGAGCCGTGACGTGCCCCGAGACGGTGCCTGCAGCGTCGGACCGACGCTACGTCATGTTCTACCAGATTGCGGCCGCCTCGCCTACGCAGGCGGCGTTAACGACAGGTTACAGCCGGGAAGCCGGGCGGGCGACTCTGCCCCGAACAGCGGAGCGCGCAGAAAGAAGGCAGTAGGATGGCGCATGAAGCGTGAGCCAGGAGGGAGAACGGTCAGGGAGGTGTCGAGATGGAACTGGGATCGGCAGTCGCCGTCGTCACGGGGGCCGGCCGCGGGATCGGCCGGGCCATCGCCCTCGAGTACGCGTCGCACGGAGCGAAGGTCGCCGTTGCGTCGCGCACAGTCGCGCAGGTGCAGGGCGTGACCGGGGAGATCGTCGACGCCGGGGGTACGGCCCTCGGGATACCGACCGAGGTGACGGACGAGACATCGGTGAGGGAAATGGTCGACCGGGTGGAAAACGAACTGGGACCCATCGACATACTCTTCAACTGCGCGGGAGCCCAGAACGCGATTGGACCGGTACAGGATTGCGCGCCGCGGGACTGGCTCTCGGACATAACGGTGAACCTGTACGGGGTGTTCCTCTGCTCGCACATGGTGCTGCCGCGGATGCTGGAGCGGAACCGGGGCTACGTCATCAACATGATCGGCGGAGGTACCACTTCGCCCGTGGCCCACGCGTCAGCCTATGGCTCCTCGAAGGCGGCGGTCATGCGCTTCACGGAGACTATGGCGGAGGAACTGGCCGGCACAGAAGTCAGGGTGTTCGCGATGAGTCCGGGACTGGTGCGAACAGAGATGGTGCGGCACATCGTGGAAAGCCCGGCCGGGCAACGCTGGTATGCGGAACGAGTGAACGCGATGCTGGACCAAGGCATGGATGTCCCGCCAACGTTCGCTGCAGAGATGGCCGTGCAGCTGGTGAGCGGCAGGTTGGACGCGCTGGTTGGCCGCGCCGTGCGCGCCGATCGGGACACGGCCGCCGAGCTCGCGCAGCGCGCCGACCAGATCGTGGCGAACGACGAACGCGTACTCCGGATGATCGCCTATCCGTCCACCTGAACGTGGCCACGAGGCCAGGGGAGATGAGATGAAAGACACCGGCGCTATCGTGCGCAGCGCGTGGGAAGCCGGTATCGGGGTGCCGGCCTTCAACGTTCCCCACCTGCCCATGGCCAGGGCGATTATCCGGGCCGTGGCGGACGAGGATTCGTTCGCGCTCGTGGAGGTCGCTCGACTGGAGTGGGAGAAGTTCTCGAGCCGGAGCCTCGAGGCTGTGGCAGAGGAGTTCCACAGGTGGGCTGATTTCGACCACGTGCGCCTCCATCTGGATCACGTTCCGGCGGTGGACGAAGACGACCGGGAGGTGGACTATCTGCCGATCATCAGCAGAGCGATTGACATCGGCTTCCAGTCGGTGATGATCGATGGCTCGCGACTTCCCCTGGCCAGGAACATCGAAGTCACGCTGGAAGTAGCGGAGGTGACGCGGGAGGCAGGGATTCCGTGCGAGGCGGAGCTCGGCGTGGTCCTGGGACACGAGGAGGTGCCGTTGCCCGCGTATGAGGAGCTGCTTCGGACGGGCAGGGGTTTCACCGATCCGGAGGAGGCCAGCCAGTTCGTGCGGGAGACCGGATGCGACTGGCTATCGGTGGCGTTCGGCAACGTGCATGGTCCGGTCGCCATGGCATTCCGCGATCGCAAGAAGGTGGAGGCGCGCCTGGACCTCGTGCGTCTTGAGGCGCTGGCCGAAGCTACCGGAATCCCGCTTGTGCTGCACGGTGGATCAGGGATCCGGGACGAAGACGTGCGCCGGGCATTCACGCGCGGGGTAGCGAAGATCAACGTCGCGACGGAGATCAGGCAGGTGTACGAAGCCGCGCTCGGACGTGGCGAGAACGAAGAGGGTGCCGCGGAGCAGGTCTATCGGCGAGTGCGGTCGCTCATTCGTGAGACGTACCGCGTGAGCGGTTCCAGGGGGAAGGTTTGAGCCTGCTTGGCATCGACGTCGGCACCTCCGGGTGCAAGGCAGTCGCCTTTTCGACCGACGGCGAGCCGCTTGCATCGGCGCGCGAGGAGTATGACCTGGTTGTACCAGGACCCGGGCTTGCTGAACTTGACGCGGAACTTGTGTGGGACGCGATCAAGCGGGTCATCGCCGAAGTTGCTGCTGCAACGGTTTCCGACCCGGTATCGGCTATCTGCTCGTCGTCATTCGGGGAATCGATGGTGCCGGTCACAACCGGCCGCCGGATTCTCGGGCGGTCAATCCTGAACTTCGATGCACGTGGTGAAGAGTATCTTGGCGGCCTCCAGGCGGGGGTGAACGACGAAAGGCTGTTTGGGATCAACGGCAACGCTCTGGGCAACCACTACAGCGTCACGAAGCTGATGTGGGTGCGGGACAACCAGCCGGACGTGTATCAGCGTGCTGACGTCTTTCTGAACCTGGCCGGCTTCGTGGGCTTCATGCTGGGGGGCGATCCGGCAGTGGACTACTCACTTGCCAATCGCACCCTGCTGTTCGACCTGGAGCAGCGCGCCTGGTCAGATGAGCTTGTGCGGTGGGCGGGACTGGAGCGGCAGAAGCTGCCCGGCGTGGTCCCTTCTGGAACGGCTGTCGGACAGGTGTCTCCCCTGATGGCCGGTGAACTTGGGCTCAGCGCGGGAACGGCAATCGTGTCAGGTGCCCATGATCAGTGTTCGAACGCGGTGGGTTGTGGGGCGACGCGGGACGGCGACGCGATGCTGGGCATGGGCACATACCTGTGCGTCATGCCTGCGTACCAGGAGCGGCCTGCGGCGCGCACAATGATCGAGCGAGGCCTGAGTACGGAGCACCACGCCGCGCCGGATCTGTTCGTGAGCTTCGTCTACAACATGGGCGGCGCGATCGTGAAATGGTTCCGGGACACGTTTGCCGCGGAGGAGTGGAATCAGGCCCGCGTCCGCGGCGACGACATATATACGCAGCTGTTCTCCGAATTGCCGGACTTGCCGAGCCCGATAGCTGTGCTCCCTCATTTCAGCCCGATGGGGCCGCCCGACTACATATCCGATTCGAGCGGAGTCTTCATCGGTCTGAGCCTGGAAACCCGTCGAGGCGACATCCTGAAAGGGATACTTGAAGGAAGTGCGTTCTCCTTGAAGGAGGGCGTTGGGCTTCTGGAAGGCGCCGGGATTTCGATATCCGGCTACCGCGCTGTCGGCGGCGGCAGCAGGTCCGATGCGTGGGTGCAGCTCTGGGCGGATGTCCTGGAAGCGCCGGTCGAGCGATCGCGGGTGGCTGAGGCCGGAGCCCTGGGCGCCGCGATCATGGCCGGAGTGGGAACGGGCGTGTTCCGGTCGTTCGGTGAAGGCGTCGCTGCGATGGTGGGACCTGCTGACCTGTTCTCCCCGCGCGAAGAGGTCGCAGAGCAGTACCGCGCGGCGTTCGAGCGGTATCGTCGCCTCTGGCCTTTGCTGAAAGAGTTCCTTCGTGAGGGCGGTTCGGCTACTTCGCTGCCTTCAGCTCCCGGCCGATGCTGAACCCCGCGCCGACCGCTTCGCCGAGCCTCTGGTAACGCCGGGCCGGACCTGCCACGTAGGCGATGGGGTCCACCTTGTCCACATCCACTTCGCCGTTCGTGAGACAGCTCTCCGAGACGTGGACCTCCTCGATCTTGCCGATGAAGAGGACGTGGGTGCCCAGTTCCAAGGTGTGTTCGACGGTGCATTCCAGGTTCACCGGACACTGCTCGATGAGCGGAGCATTGCCCAGCTTCCCGTAGAAGACGTCGAAGCCGCAGTCGGCCGCCTTGTCGCTCTTCGCACCTGAGACGATCCCGCAGTAGTCGGTCTCGACCACTATGTCGGCGGAGGGTATGTTCACCGAGAAAGTGGAGTTCTGGAGCATGCCCTTGTAGGTGTGACGGGCGTGCCGGATGCCCACGGAGACCATCGGAGGGACGCTGTTGGCGATCCCGCCCCATGCGGCAGTCATGAAGTTCGCCTTGCCATCGACATTCGCGCCGACAAGGAACGCGGGCATGGGGTAGACGAGTTCCCTGGGGCCCAGCGTGATCTTGCTCATCATTCCCTCCCTGGGTGTACGGACTTCCAGCCGGGCCGTCCGGCCGGCGCGACAGAATGATAGTCGGGTTCGGCCCACAACGGGACCGGCGGTGGCCCGGGTGGTGGCACTCGCGGCGTGCTGCCCATATGATGTGAAAGGTGCCCGGCGCGGCGCCGTTTTCTGTTTATGAAGCATGCGGGATTGAGGTTGATTCGCCGATGACTCACTGGGACGGAGCGACAATACGGGAAAAGGCGAGGGCTCTTGTCGCGCTGTCGACGAGGGTGGGCACGAACGTGACCCACTACACGGGCCCTGCGATCGGGCGCCTTGCTGAGAGCGCGGGGCAGCGGAACGTCTTCGGCGGCTACAACTGGGACACCAGGGTGACGAGCCGCTCCGCCAGGTTCACCGCGGTTGTGGGCGACGAAAGCGTGGCCTTCAACCCCTCGAATGTCATGGAGTCCATGCAGGGCGACCTGACGCGCATCTTCGGGGGCGAATACGGCGGGAAACAGTACCCGGGCCACGCCAACCGGCTGCCTGTCGACTACCTTCACCGCGTGATGGGCAGCGGGATAGATCCGGACTTCACGTTCAACTGCAACCTGCTGGTGACGACCAAGACCTGGGCGAACCACCACATCTCGTACATGTGGGGCAAGATGCTGCTTGAGACAGACCCGGTCGAGGGGGTCGAGGATCTGTACCTCCTGCTGGTACCGGACATCCAGACAGGCAGCTTCGGCCGCTTCTACTGCATGGCCGAGGACAACGTCACCGTCGGCATGGGCAGCGACTATATGGGAGAGGCCAAGAAAGGCTTCCTGCGCATGGCGATGTTCAAGGCCAAGCGCAAGGGCATCCTGGGCATCCACGCAGGTACGAAGATTGTCGACGCGATCAACATGGCGACCGGGAACCTCCAGCGGTACGGCATCGCCATATTCGGCAACTCGGGCACCGGCAAGACGACCAACGTCGGCCACGACCACTTCCTGACCGGCGAGGGTGAGCGGTCGCTGGTGGTCCAGGACGACTTCGCCGGCCTTCGCCTGAGCGACGGGCGCGTCCTTGGAACCGAGCAGGGCATGTTTCTGAAGACTGATATGGACGAGGACGATACTCTCCTGCGGCCCATGACCGAGTCATCGGATTTCCTGTCGCAGAACCTGTACGTCGACTACGAATGGAACCTGCAGTATCTGGAAGAGGATCTTTGCGCCAACGGTCGGGGCATTCTGCCGCTTTCCGCCCTGCCCGCCGGGCGGCGCTACGAGTCGATCGATTTCCCGCCGCTTGACGAGCTGGATGAGTTCTGGATTGTGCTGAACACCCGCAACAACTCGGTGGTACCGGCATTCCAGGAGTTGACGCCGGAGCAGTGCGCCGCGGGGTTCATGCTTGGCGAGTCGATGGAGACAGCGGCAGGCGACCCCACCAGGGCGGGGCGCTCGATACGCGTTGTGGGCACCAACCCCTTCATCGTCGGGGACCCCGTCGAAGAGGGAAACATGTTCTACGAGTACCTGAAGCGGTACGAGAACAAGATCAGGTGCTTCATGATGAACACCGGCGGCGTCGGGGAAATCCCCAACCCGGACGACCGGACGAAGCCTCTGCGTCCGACGATGCGGCCCGGCAAGGCCGGGATCGGGTATGCGACTCAGGCGGCGCTGCGGAACACGGCGGTGTGGACGGAGTCACCGGACTTCGGCACCCGGGTCGTGACCGCAGGGGTGTACGACGAGCGCGGCCAGGTCTTCGACATGTCACCGTTCGACCCGCAGAAGGTGTACGACGCCGAGATGCGAGAGAAGCTCGTCAGGGACCTCCAGGTCGAGCGCAAGGAGCACCTGGAGCAGTTCGCGGGACTCGATCCGAAGATCGCTGCCGCGATCAGGGTGTAGCGGCGCACGCCGCGCACCCTCCGAGCCCTTCGAGAGCCTCAGGACAAGCGCCTGAGGATGGCGGCGGGCGGACTTGCCCTCTCCAGGGCTTCTCTCACGGACGAGCGAACGCCGGGATCACCTCGTCCATGAACAGCCTCATGTCTCCCAGGCCCTGGAAGTCGGGGAACGTGGCGATGAACATGTCGAAGCCCAGCTCAGCCATCCGGGCGAGCTGATCGCGGACATCCCGGGGATCGCCGGCGATCGGGGTGTCGCCGCCCCACTCCCCGGCCATGTCCATGGCGCGGCTGTGCGACCGGTCGATGAACACCCGGGCCGTGTTCGTCTTCCGTACCGTGTCGTAGTCGCGGCCGACCGCCTCGCAGTGCTCCCGGAGGACGGCAAGCTTGTGCCGCTGCACGTCCGTCGGCCGGGGCAGGTCGTTCCACCAGTCGGCGTGCTGCGCCACCACCCGTAGCGTGCGGCGCTCGCCCGCTCCGCCGATCATGATGGGCGGCGCCGGGTCCGGCCTGGGCTCGCAGTGCACGTCGTCTACCCGGTAGTGCTCGCCCGAGAAGGTCGCTCCGGCATCCGTCCACATCGCCCGGATGACCTGGATGGCTTCGGCCAGCATGTCGATACGGACGCCGGGACGCGGGAAGTCGTAGCCGTACGAGGTGTGCTCACCCGCATGCCACCCGGCGCCGTAGCCCAGGATGAAGCGGCCCGAGCTCAGCTCCTGCAGGCTGGCGCCCATCTTCGCCATCAGGGCCGGGCTGCGGAACGTGTTGCTCATGACGATGGTGCCCAGGCTCTGGCCGGGGTAGCGGGCGGCAATCCAGGTGAGCAGCGTCCAGCACTCCAGCCGCCATTCGTCGGCGTAGTTCAGGTGGTCCGACACCCAGAGCGACGTGAACCCCTGCGTGGCCACGTCCAGGGACCGGTGCAGGTCGGCCGGGTATTGCCGGGGCTTGATCGTCTCTAGCCCGCGATCGCCCGAGGGCGGGTTGTAGCCGAAGTCCATCGCGGGCGTGTCGCTCATGACTGCCTTCCAGGGCGCTCTGTCTTCCGTTCGGGAGTGTGTGCGTGCGAGTGTACGGGGAAGGGCGGTGTCAGCGGCGGCCGCGGGCGATGGCCCCGACGACCGGGGCGACGACGAGCCACAGGCCGATGGTGACGACCATCGAGGTCACGTAGCCGATCGGGTTGATCCCCAGGTCGGCGGCGACGATGCCGACGAAGATCATCAGTATCCAGGAGCTGACGAAAAAACCGCCGCCTGCGGCCGGAATCGCCATGAACGCTCGGCATCCCATGATCGTGTCTCCTTGGTGCCTTCGGCACGGCTTTCGCGGGCGTGTTCTGCCCCGGCGCGGCGGGAGTGTACCATCGGGTGCTTCCGGCGGAGCGCGCGGTCGGGAGGGGGTGCCGCCGCGCTCGGTGTCGCGGCCGGAAAGGTGGCCTGCCACCTACTGCCGCCCGGCACCGGTGGGCTGTACTATGAAATGCGCTCCGGGCAGCACGCCCCGAGCACGCACCCCCCGGGCCCGTAGCTCAGTGGTCAGAGCGGTCGGCTCATAACCGATTGGTCGCAGGTTCGATCCCTGCCGGGCCCACCACGTCCAATGGCAGCCTCAGGCTGTTTCTCATCCACCGGCGGCGCGCGTCGTTTGCGCGACACCGGCCTTGACCGGCTGCGTTGCCCTGCCGACCGCCAGACCCTCGACAGAACAGGACGACATCTGCTCATGGCCACCGTGTTTCACACCTACCGCCCGGAGTCCGATTTCGAGAGTATCGGCCGGTTTCTCGTCGACACCTA
>CAYYFS010000023.1:9931-20082 GCA_964471055.1 uncultured Dehalococcoidales bacterium | reverse complement strand
CCACTGGAGGAAACGTTGGCAGAGACCCGCAGCATCGAAGACATCGTCCTGCAGCAGGACAGCCGCAACATCTCCGCGCTCAGGCCGTATCTGCCGGAGGCGTTCGTTACGGAATCGGCGCAGTTCATCCTGGATCACCCGAAGAAGGCCCTCATCGTGACGGGTTTCTACGTGATCTACGGTGGCGCGCCGGAGACGGACGGCCCGCCGGGTGCGCTGGCCATCGCGAACGCGCTGGTGAAGCTCGGGTACGACGTGGCACACGTCACGGACAAGTGGTCGATGGATATGATGAAGGCGCTGATCCCGGCCGAGCAGCCGGTGATCGAATTCCCGGTGACGGACCACACGGAATCGGCTGATTTCGCCCGCGAGGTGCTGAACCGGGAGAAGCCGTCGGTGTTGATCTCGATCGAACGCTGTGGCCTGACGGGCGATGGCACGTTCCGCAATGCCCGGGGCATGGATATCTCGGAGTACAACGCCACTGTCGACCACCTGTTCACGCAGCATCCGTTCTCCGTGGGCATCGGCGACGGCGGCAACGAAATCGGGATGGGGAACCACATGGATGTCATCCCGAGCATGGACAAGCTGCCGGACAACCCGTGCGTGACCGGGACGACGAAACTGATCGCCGCGAGCGTGTCGAACTGGGGCGGTTTCGGCCTGGTTGCGGCACTGTCGCTTGCGAAAGGGAAGAACCTGCTGCCGGGCGTGGAAGAGGCAGAGGAGTGGGTGCGGACGATTGTCCGCGCTGGCGCTGTGGAAGGCATGTCGGGCGAGAGCAAGGACTGGGTCGACGGCCGCCCCCCGCACGAGGACTCCGTCTGCCTCAAAGAGCTGCACGAACACCTCGCCGCCCACGGCCTGTAGCGCCGCCCCTGACGCCGAGCGGGCTCCACAGGGGGAACCTCTTTTCGGGGACAGAGTTCCCCCGGACCCCTTCCAGAAACCCCACAATCGGAGTTCCTTGCGGGGGGTGTGGGTACCACTTTCTCCCAGGAAAGGGGAGCCCGCCGTGAGCTGCCCGGGTGGGGAGGCGCGGCTAGGGGCCGCGGGAGCGGCGCTGGCGTCGGGCGAGTGTTTCCGGGACGAACATCAACAGGACCACCGCGCTGAAGGCGCCTATTCCTGCTGTCGCCAGCCCGGACACGGTGAGGGCAGCAGCCTGGCCGATCTGGCCGATGACCGCGGGTCCGGCCGCTCTCCCGCTGTCGCCGATCAGGCGCCACACTCCCAGGAATTCCGCCCTGTTCTCCTCGGGCGCGAGATCGGCGCCCAGAGTGAGATTGATGCCGCTGCCCACACCGTTGCCGAGGCCGATCACGACGCCAGCGAGCATGAGGGCGGCGTAACTGTTCGCAAACGGGACGAGGGCCACGCCGGCCGACAGGATGAGCACGCACGGCATGGAAGCCCACTTGCGGCCAAAACGATCCATCAGGAATCCCGCGGGGGCGAACATAGTCATGTCGATGGCCGATGAGACGCTCAGTATGAGTCCGATGTCTGCGACCGTGAGTCCGATGGCCTCGCCCGAGAGCGGAACGAGCGTCTCTCGCCCGGTCCGTATGAAGCCCAGGCAGACGGCGAAGAGGCCCGCGGTCATGAAGCTGTGCCGGTGGCGGGCGAGGGTGCCGACGAGCGCTGTGTAGGGGGGGGGGCGCGCACCCGGCGGCATTGGTGCCTCCGGCGTCTCGCGTACGGCGGCCGCGACGAGTCCAAACGTGCCCGAGGCGATGGCGGCCTGGGCGAAGAAGGCCCACTGGAGTCCCGCGAACTGGCCGAGGTACCCGCCGGCGAGGGGGCCGAGGAAGGTGCCGATGCGGCTGACGCCCCCAAACATGGCGAGGGAACGGCCACGCTGGCGGTTGGGGACGACGTCGGCGATGTAGACGTGGCGGGAGACCCCCCAGACGGCCATGAAGGCGCCTGCCAGCAGGCGCATAGCCAGGAGCATGGGGAGACCCGGGCTGAGGCCAGCGCCCACTGCTGAGAGCCCGATGCCCGCGGTGGCGATCAGCATGGCGCGTTTGCGGCCGACGCGCTCGACCAGCATTCCTGCGGGCACGTCTCCGGCCATGTTGCCGATGCCGACGGCGGCGATGGCGAGGCCGATGAATCCTATAGTGGCGCCCATGTCCGACGCGAAGCGGGGGAGGACGGGCAAAAGGAAGCCGGTGCCGATTGCCAGAAGGAAGGTCGGCGCGTAGACGGGCCAGACAAGGGAAGAGATGCGGAAATGGCCAGCCCTGCCGCCGCGCGCCGCGCCCGACCCACCCCGTGCCGCGCCGGCAGGGGCGGGCGTTTCTGGATTCCGCATGGGTCGTATCGTAGCCGACGCCGCGCCGCGTGGTGGTGGCGGTGCGAAAGTCAGCTGCCTTCGCGGTCCTTCCAGGCCGGAAGGCGGGCCATCATGTCGCGGGCGGCTTCTCTTGCCGCAGCATCGTCGAGGCCCTGTGCCCCGGCCATGAACCGGGCCATTCCTTCCAAGGCTTCTTCGTAGGACCGCATCGAGCCGTCCAGCCTTGCGCAGTGGACGCAGTAGTCCTTGTTCTCATCGCCGCCGGCGTGGTCGGCTGGCGTTTCCATGGGCATTCCGCATGAGATGCACGTCGTGCTCACACCTGCTCCTCCTGAACCATGCCTTACAGGCGGTCCGGTGTGGGCGGCCGGCCGCCAGAGCGTTAGGCCGTCGCCGCCTCGGAGTTCAGCTGCTGACGGAGGGCGCCGGCGACAACACTGTACTCGGCGGCGACCGCCTCGGATGCGAGTACGGGAGGCTGCGTGGTGTCCCGGTACTCCTCGCGCATCCCGATTCGGCCCAGGAAAGGCAGGTTTGCCTCCTCGGCCAGTTCTTCACCCGCGCCTGACCCGAAGATGGGTCCAGAGAGGTTTTCGACCACGCCAAGGACGTTGGCATCCAGGCGTTTGATCATGTTGATCGAGCGGAGGGCGTCCAGCCTCGCCAGCTCCTGTGGCGTCGTGACGATGACGTAGCCGTCAAGCGAGAGCGTCTGCATGATGGTGAGCGGCGCGTCCGCGGTGCCCGGAGGGAGGTCGACGATCAGGTAGTCGAGCTCACCCCAGTCGGTTATCTGAAGGAACTGGGTGATGGCGTTGTGGATCATGGGCCCGCGCCAGATGGTGGCTTCTTCCTCGTCCTGGTGGAAGAAGGCCATGGACATCACCTTCACACCGAAGCGCGATGGCGGGAGGAGTGTGCTGCCGGTTTCGCCATCACCGTCGCCGTCCGCGATCTGGGGCGCCTCCGACATGCGCAGCAGGCGGGTGACGTTCGGGCAGTCGATGTCGGCGTCGAATATTCCGACCGAGGCGCCGTCACGGGCCAGGAGGGCCGCCAGGTTGACGGCGATGGTGGTCTTGCCGACACCGCCCTTTCCGCTGTAGACCCCGATCTTGTGCTTGATCCGGTCCAGCTTCTCCCCGATCTCGCGACGCTGCTGGAACTGGGCCCTGATGCCCGCCAGGCGTTCCTGCTGTTCGGGTGTGGGTTCAGGAGGTTGGGCATCTGGCATTGCGCGCACCTGGCCGGCCTGATGCCGGCTTGCTGGAAGCTGCTGATCGGGGAGCCTGGCCGCGGACCGCGTGAGCCCGGCGTCGGCGCCTAGGTCATGCCGAGGAGTTTCTTCCCGGCGTCCGTGATCTTCTCTACCGACCACGGGGGATCCCAGGTCAGGTCGATGGTCACGTCCTCGACGCCGTCGATTTCGGCGATGCGCCACTCGGCCTGCTGGGCCAGGTAGCTGCCCATCGGGCAGCCGGGGGTGGTGAGGGTCATCTGCACCGCAACCTCGCCGCCTTCAACTTCGACGTCGTAGATGAGGCCGAGGTCGACGATGTTGATGGGGATCTCGGGGTCGTACACGCCCTTGAGGGCGGTGATAACCGTTTCTGCGTCCAGAGTCGTTTCGCTCATCGGAACTCCGGGAGTGCGGCTGGGTCGGTTGTCCGGGCCTGCAGGCGGCACGGGCGGCGTCCGCGCCGCTGGTCGAAGTGTAGCTCTCCGCTGGAAGGGGTGTCAATTTAGGTGCTTTAGGGCTGCTAAAGCACTATAGGGAGGCGCGCACGCCCCCGGGGAAGGGTCAGATGTCGCCGAACCGCTCGCGAATGGTGATGGGCAGGCCGGAGGCGGCTGACTCGTAGCCAGCCTGCACAACCGCGAGCGAGCGCCTTTCGCTTCTGTCGGTCGTTGGCCCCTCGTCGCCCCGGGCCACCCAGGCGGCGAAGGCCCGGAATTCCAGGGCGTAGTCTGACAGGTCGTCTTCGGGGTAGGGGATGTGCCCGGGCGCACCTGCGACGGGCTCTGCGAGCGAAATGTCCAGGCCGTGGCGCGTCGCCCGGACGACGCCGTCCTCGCCGTGGAGGACGTACCGCGGTTGATCGGGCGGGAGGTGGCTTTCGCAGGTCTGCGTCAGCGCGACGGGCAACCCTTGCTCAGTAGTGAGCAGGAGCATCATGGTGCCCTCGACCTCCGGCGTTGGAAACGCGGCCGTGTGGTGCTCGCGGGCATAGACCGTCTCGATCTCGCCGAGGACGTGGCGAAGCCCCGCGACGATATGGATGCCCTGGAGCATCCAGGTGCCTGTGCCGCCGAGCTCAGGCCGCGCCAGCCACGCCCGGCGGCCTGCGTACTGGTATCGGGGCCTTGCCCGAAAGCCCGAGGTGACTGTTGCGAAGGTGAGGTCGCCCGTGTGCCGACGGGCGCGGACGACGTCCCGCAGGAGCCGGTGCATGGGATCGTAGGGCGCGTTCTCGGCCGTGAACAGCCTGACCCCGGCGGCCTCGGCGGCGTCGATCATCCCGGTGGCGTCGTCCACTGTGAGCGCGAGCGGCTTCTCGCATATGACGTGCTTGCCGGCCCGGGCTGCGGCGATCGCTGCGTCGCGGTGCAGGGCGTGGGGTGTGGCGATGGAGACTGCGTCGATGCTCGGGTCGTCCAGGGCCGCCTGCAGATCGGTCGCCGTCTTCCCGACGCCGAATGCGGTGGCCTGCGCGGAAAGATGGCCGGGATCGGTATCGACCAGCATCTCCACCGATACCTGCAGGTCACTGTCCGGGGGCAGGGCGGCGCTGAGTTCGCGCATCGCCTCGACGTGGCGTGAGCCGGCCCATCCGACGCCGACGACTGCGATTCTGAGCATGGTTGGTTCCTGCTGCGACCCGCCGCGCGCGGTCATGTGGGTCGCCCGAGGCCGCGAGCAGCGGTCCCGGACTCTACTCCAGTGTCTTGACGTAGGGCCTGACTATCGGATTCGGCTGGTACCCGGCGCGCCTCCACAGGGCGGCGGCAGCCGGCTCGTCATTGAGGGCGAGCGCGTACACGCGCTTCGCACCGAGGGCGCGTAGACGCTGTTCGATCTCGGTGACCAGCTGTATGGCAACGCCGCGACGGCGATATTCGGGGTGCACGACCAGCCGGTACAGGTTGCCCCTCCAGCCGTCCCAGGCGCCGATGAGGGAGCCGACTATGTTGCCGTTGTCGACCGCAAGCAGAAAGAGTTCCGTGTCGCGGGTGAGGCGCGTCCGCAGGGCCTCGACAGTGTCCGTGGAACCGGGCACCGCGCCCGAATCGGCCCAGAGCCGGATGACATCGTCAAGATCGTCTGGGCGGCAACCACGTAGGCGGATTACGTCTGGCATCGATGCTCCTGGCGGCTGCGGTCGGTGCAGCCACGGCAATGGGCGGGTATCGGCGGTTCGGCTTCGGCTGTGCGATGGGCCTGTGCCGCACGATCGCGGCAGCCCCGGTTGTCCGGCCCGGCGGCGGCGCAAACGCTCATGATAGCCGAGGAACGGTGGTGGGGTGGGTCGAAGGCCGTCGGGTGGCCCGAGTCTACGCCTGGTCAGCGCGGGAGAACACGGAACGCCAGTCGGTGTGGCGTATGGGCCAGTCGAGCTGATCCGCGTAGGTGCTATGCGGTTCGTACTGTGTGCGGCACGCGTCGACGGTCTCACCGACGACCTCGATGTCGTCCGCTGAGACGCCACGAACGTGCGAGGAGTACCAGAGATAGCCGACCTGCGACGGCTCGAACCCCATGACCTGGAGGCCGACGATGTCTGCCGCGATCCGATCTGCGGCAGCGAGAACAACACCCGAGTCGATCGCGTAGCCGAAGACGGGACCGTCGCCCTGCATACCGACGATGCCGTCGATGACGGTGAGATCAGGGCCGAGGTCCTGAATCATCCTTGTCATGGACAGGTTGAACGCTTTGTGCCCGCAATGGACGCGTTCTTTGCGTACGTGACCTCCGCTGATGGCGCCCAGCAGCACGTTCTTGACCCCGAGTGTGACGACGAGCGAATCGTGCGTCTTCATCGGGCAAACGGAGACTACCCACGATTCCGCGGCCGTGCGCGACACATCCACCATCTGGACTTCGAAGCGGTCGTTGAACGCAGGAACCTGGACCGATTCGTCGGTGTTCAGGTCCAGCAGGCTGAGGTCATACTCCCCGACGAGATCGCGATATCCGTAGTGATCGACGATCTCCTCTACCGGGGTGCTGCCGCCGGTCGCCAGCGTCGCCTCCCGAACGCCCTTCTCCCACAGCACTTCCAGCGTGGCGCGGGTCGTGTCGACGTGGGTGACGCCCAGCGGGCAGTTCTTGGTCAGGAGATTGGGCTTCACCAGCACAGGCCGGTCGGGGACTTCGATGTCGTCCGCGATCAGCTCGAGGGCGCGTGATGCCGTCGCGTAGCGGTCGGTTCCCTTCACAAGTGAGACGCGTGGCATGGTGACCTCCCGGGCGGTTCGGTCAGACGAAAACGCACATCATAGACGACAGGATGCCGCCCATGGAAACGGCAACAGGCCCATCCCGGTGCGCGTCAGTCCGCGGCGGCGGACAGCACGTCGTCGGTGACCATGATCCTGCGCAGATCCATGATCTGGTCCCTGAGCAGGGCGGCCTTCTCGAACTCCAGTTCCTTCGCTGCGGCCTTCATCTGGCGCTCCAGATCGCGGACCAGACGGGCCAGGTCGGACTTCGGGATGTCGGCGCCCGACACGTAGGGCGTCTTCGACTCGGCGACCGCCGGATCGCCCGCACCGGCGCGGACGCGGGAGGTGATGTCCCGCACTTCCTTCATGATCGACTCGGGAATGACGCCGTGTTCCGTGTTGTGTGCGTGCTGGGTAGTACGCCGACGGTCCGTCTCCTCGAGGGCATGCCGCATTGAATCGGTGATCCTGTCGGCGTACATGATGACGTGGCCGCTGGAGTGCCTGGCCGCGCGGCCCATGGTCTGCACCAACGATGTGCCGGAGCGCAGGTAGCCTTCCTTGTCCGCGTCCAGGATGGCCACGAGGCTCACTTCGGGCAGGTCGAGCCCTTCCCTGAGCAGGTTGATACCCACGACCACGTCGTACACGCCGAGGCGCAGGTCCCGCAGTATCTCCGTCCGCTCGAATGTCTGGATTTCGGAATGGAGGTAGTGCGTCCGGATGCCCATCTCGCGCAGGTAGTCGGCCAGTTCCTCGGACATGCGTTTCGTGAGGGTGGTGACCAGCACCCGCTCGCCCCGTGAGACGCGCTGTTGTATCTGCTCCAGCAGATCGTCTATCTGGCCCTGCGTCGGCTTCACTTCGACAGTGGGGTCGAGTAGGCCGGTGGGTCGGATGATCTGCTCGACGCGCCGCTGCTCGTGTTCGGCTTCGTACGGGCCGGGGGTTGCCGATACATAGACGATCTGGTTCACGCGCTCCTCGAACTCGCCGAAATTCAACGGCCGGTTATCGATGGCTGACGGGAGGCGGAAGCCGAAATCGACCAGGGTGGTCTTGCGGGCGACGTCGCCGTGGTACATGCCCCGTATCTGCGGCAGGGTCATGTGCGACTCGTCCACGAACATCAGGTAGTCCCTGGGGAAGTAGTCGAGGAGCGTCCACGGCGCTGAGCCGGGGCGACGACGGCCCAGCGGACGGGAGTAGTTCTCGATCCCCGGACAGACGCCCGCCTCCCGCAGCATCTCGACGTCGTACCGGGTGCGGGAGTCGAGTCGCTGCGCTTCGAGCAGCTTGCCCGCGTCGTTGAGTTCCCGGAGGCGCTCTTCAAGCTCGTTTTCGATGTCCTCGACAGCCTCCTTGAGGCGGTCTTCGGACGTTACGAAGTGTCTGGCAGGGTAGATGTCTACCTCGTCCTGTTCCTTCAGCACCTCGCCCGTCAGGGGGTCGAGTTCGACGATGCGCTCAACTTCGTCGCCCCAGAACTGTATGCGGACCGCGAGGTCTTCATATGAGGGCATGATCTCGAGCGTGTCGCCGCGCACGCGGAACCGGCTGCGGGTCATGTCGAAGTCGTTGCGCTCGTACTGAAGATCCACCAGGCGGCGGGCCGTCTTGCGCAGGCCGATCTCCTCACCCTTCCTGATGTTGAGGACGAAGGACATGTACTCGTCCGGGGAACCGAGGCCGTATATGCAGGAGACGGAGGCGACGATGACCACGTCGCGCCGGGTGAGCAGGGCGCGGGTCGCAGCGTGACGGAGCCGGTCGATCTCAAAGTTGATATCCGACTCTTTTTCGATGTAGGTGTCGCTCTGCGGGACGTACGCCTCGGGTTGGAAGTAGTCGTAGTAGGAGACGAAGTACTGGACGGAGTTGTCCGGGAAGAACTCCTGAAACTCGCTGGCAAGCTGCGCGGCGAGGGTCTTGTTGTGGACGATGATCAAGGTGGGGCGCTGGACGCGCTCGATGACCCCCGCCATGGTGAATGTCTTGCCCGAGCCGGTAACACCGAGCAGGGTCTGGTGCGTGAGGCGCGTGTCCAGCCCGTCGACCAGCCTGTCGATGGCTTCGGGCTGGTCGCCGGTGGGCTTGAAGTCGGAGACGATCTTGAAAGGAGGCATAGGAGGGTGGCAGGGAGAAGGCTTCTACGCGGAGTCTAGCACGGGTGTGCGCAGGTGAACGCGGGGGTGACACCGCGCTTCCCTTCGTCGGCGCTCAGGGCATGTTTCGACAGACCCTCCGGCCCTTCGACAAGCTCAGGATGGCGGGCGGCACAGCCGCGTTTTCCCGGTCAGGATGACGAGCGGGCCTGGGAACGTGAAGGCCCAGGGCTGCGGGTGATCAGGTAGCGACGCCCAGGACTTCTTTCGCCGCGGTGGTAGTCTCACGCACCTGGTCGATTGTTCCCAGGCCGTACATGCAGGCGTCTACGCCGACCTCGTCGAACACGAACTCGAAGGCCTGCCTGCCCAGGTAGCGGCCGCCGGCCAGAGGCTTGATCGCGATGACCGGCTTCGTGGCCTGGCGGATGGCGTCCAGCGCCAGCTCCTTCGTCGGGAACATGTACATGCCCGGACGGTTCACGGGCGTCAGGTAGCCGTCGACGTCGATGCCCTCCGATTCCAACAGCGGGATGGTCACGCCTGCGTGGTGGACGCTGGTGATCACCGTGTCGAAGCGCTGACGTAGGAAGTCGAGGTACTCGCGGATCAGATCGAAACGGCCCGTCATGGCCAGCAGATCGATCTCCGCTCCCGGATCGGCCACCAGTATGTCGCATCCGGCGAAGAACCCCAGGTACTGCTCCAGGATGGCGTAGTCGATCTCGAACTGCGCGACGTCCTCCGGCCCGTACGGTTTGACCGTTTCCGGCGTCACCAGGTTGTCCATCGACCCGCCCAGGGTGTACCGGAAGATCTCGTCTCCCTCCAGTTGCTGCCGGAACGCCTCGCCCGCGGCCTTCTGGTCATAGTCGTACATCGTTGCGTGGGCGCGGTCGGAGTAGGCCATCATCTCCCCGCCCACGGATATGGGGATGAGGATGTAGGCCACCAGGCCGATTTGCGCATTCACCAGGCGCTCGGTCTCCCAGATCGCCTGGAGGTGCAGGCGGTTCAGGTTCGGGAACATATGGTCCACCTGAGCGACGGTGATGCCTTCCTCTTCCACGGCGTAGCGCAGGACCGGCACGACACCATCCACCCGGCCGAAGGCGCGCAGGTTCTCGGCGTCCCGCTGTTCGTCCTGGTAGGACATCCCGTCGTAGGGGTGGATCCCCATCATCAGACGCGGCAGCTCAATGCTGCCCACCCTGGTCGTTGGAACCGAGCACGCGTCCAGGTAGCTCTTCATCGTCACGCCTCCTCCGGGGATTATCGCAGGCGCCAGGGCG
>CAYYFS010000023.1:0-9831 GCA_964471055.1 uncultured Dehalococcoidales bacterium | reverse complement strand
TCGCTGTCCTCTGTGAGAGGAGACCGGTCGAAAGTGCCGTAGGCACAATCCACCACAAGACCTGCGGATTCGACCAACGCGTGAGCTTCGGCCGGGTAGAGGTAGCGTATGTGGACGTCGAGTTCGACGCGGCGAAGGACCTTGCCGTCGCCGTCCAGCTCTTCAACGATCTGCGCGCCGTGATTTGTCTGGGAGGCAGTGTCGAACCGGTTGACGGCCGACAGGAGGCACCGGCGTCCCGTGGCCGGATTGACCGACTCACCCATAGGAAAGGGGGTGTCTGAACGGTCGGCCAGCACTTCCGGGTCGGGGACGAACATGTTGAACGCCAGCGTGCCGCCCGGTGCCAGGTGCGCGGCTGCCCGTTCGAGGGTCAGTCGTTGTTCTTCGGGCGACGTGGCTAGGAGGAGGGTACGGGCCGGGATGATGACGAGGGGAAACCGGCGGCCGAGGTCGAAATCCTGCATGCCGGCGCGGTGCAGGTGAACGCGGCCCGGAAGCGGCGCGATCGCGGCAAGCTTCGCCCTGGCCTTTGCCAGCATCGGCTCGTGCAGGTCAATGCCGACGACGTTGATGCCTGCGGCCGCGATCGGCAGGGCGATGCGGCCGGTGCCGACACCGATCTCAAGGACCGGCCCGCCAGATTCGCGGGCGAGGGTTACATAGAAATCAATCTCATCCGGGTCGGCCAGGGAGTAGAAAACGTCGTACCACTCGGCCCACGCGTCATAGTCCATGGGATCGGCTGTGGAGCTCATGCCCTCAGCGTACAGCCTCTACCGCGCAGGAGGCCCGGTCAGACGACCGGGCCTCCCGAGGTGCCTTGAGCCAGTGCCCGCTGCAAGCGGGACGGCGAATGGCCTAGCTCACGAGCTCGCGCTCGGCCAGCATGTCGGCCAACCAATCGAGGTCGAGTTCGGCGCACTTGGCGCGCGTCGGAGCCCCGGTCACGGCATCCCAGCCTGCGATCTCGTAGTAGGTCTGGAGAGCATCTTCGAATTCCTGCCTGTCGATAGCGACTCCCTCGAGAGGTCCCGAGACGAACGCCTCGAAGTTCCGGTCGGGCAGGGTGTCGTCCTTGGGCGAGAAGCCTTCCAGCACGTTGTAGGCGCGAGCCATGCTCCAGGCCCTTTCGGCGAGCTTCGCCATCTCGAAGAGCGAGGTTTCCCACCCGGTGACCCAGTTGACCACGTCGGTGGTCGCGTTCGGATCAAACGGCGGGAAGTGGCACATGCCGATCACGTTTTTGAGGACCTGCGTCATGGTGTGGTAGTAAAGGACCCTCATCTTCGCGTCGCTGATGGACTGCGGGGGTAGCGGCTCGAGGACGCCGTACGGGAGCACGCCGCCGAGCCCGGCCTCACCCTGGACCATGGTGTCGTGCAGGTTGTGCATGTGGTCGGCACCCGTCGGTGACACCGCGTAGCCAATGCCCATTCCGGACTTGTAGCGGGGCTCGTGCATGGGAGCCGGCTGCCACTTGGTGTGGATGGCGAACTCCTCGGCCGCCGCTCCCCACTTCTCGATGCACGGCTTGTAGCCCTGCGCAAGCAGGTCGCCGATACCTTCGCGGTCCGAGATCATCTGCAGAAGCTTCACCATCGCTTCGCCGTTGCCGAACTTGAGCTCGAGCCCGCCGGTGTCCTCCGTTGAGATGAGACCGTTCTCAAAACACTCCATGGCAAAGGACACCATCATGCCCGCGCCAATCGTGTCGAGGCCGGTGGCGTTGCAGATCTGGTTGCCCGTGGCGACAGCGGCCAGATCTCCGATGCCGCAGTTGGAGCCGAGCGCGCCGACAGTCTCGTACTCGGGACCGCCGTACCTGCGATCGGCCTTGAAGGGGCCCTCGGTGACTTCGACCGCGCGTTTGCAGCGGACCACGCAGGCGTAGCAGGTGGGGCGGTCGACCAGAATTGTGTCGGTCATGGTCGCGCCCGTGAGAGCCTCTGCGTGCTCGAACTGGCCCTGCTTGAAGTTTCGGGTGGGGAGGCCGCCGTCCTCGTGGAGCCCCAGCAATCCGCCGTCCGTGCCGTGGTCCTGCATGCCCTGATAGTTGGGCTTGCCTTCTCCAAGGAGCCACCGGCCGTACTCGCGGACGCTGTCCTGGTCATCGACCTCTTTCGTGGCCGACGCTTTGCAGGCGACGGCCTTCAGGTTCTTGGAACCCATGACGGCTCCGAGCCCTGACCTGCCGGCGAAATGGTTGTCGTCGCACCCGATTGCGGAAACCAGGACCTGATTCTCGCCGGCCGGGCCGATGATGGTGTAACGGGTGCTTCGGACGCCCAGCTCCTCGTTGAGGATGTCCTGTGTCTCGATGGTGTCTTTGCCCCAGACCCGGGACGCGTCCTTGATCTCGACCTTGTCATCGACGATGGAGACGTAGGTGGGTTTCGCAGCACAGCCTTCGAAGATGATGGCATCCCAGCCGGCCCGTGTGAGTTCAGCGGCAAAGTAGCCGCCGGCTTCGCCCGCCCCGAAACCGCCCGTGAGAGGGCTCTTTGCCCCGAAGGCGATGCGAGCGTTGCCGCTCAGAGGCACGCCGCAGAAGCCACCCGGAGCGAAGATGAGCTTGTTGTCCGGACCCAGGGGGTCTATGCCAGGCTTGAGCTCTTTGAGCAGGTAGTAGCCGATGAAGCCCCAGCCGCCGCCGTAGCGACGGTAGAACAGATCGTCGGGTCTGTCGACAGAAGTCTCGCCGCTGGTCAGATTGACCCGCAGGATCTTGCCGGAATAGCCCTTGGGCACGGGAATCCTCCTCTTTCGGTGACGATTTCGAGCGCGTCGGCCTAATAGTATGGGCGCGCAGACCCGTTGTCAGCTATTGGGGCGGTATTGACGGCGAGCAGTCGGCGCTGGGGGCGGGGTACCGCGCAGGGCTTCGTGTCCTGGAAAGGTCGCCTGCGGAGCGGGGGGAGCAGAGGGTGTTTCGGCGCGGCCGAGGCCGGTCGCCGGATCTAGTCTGTCTCCCGCTTCGCGTCCTCTTCCTGCGAAATGAGCGCCCAGGTAATGCGCGATTCCAGCTGACCTGGGTGCCAGGGCTTGAAGACGTAGTCGACCGCGCCGAGGCGTTTCGCCCTGGCGATATCGTCGAGGCGGCTCAGGGCCGATACGACGACGACGGGTATGTGTCTGGTGCGTTCGTCCGCCTTCAGGATCTTGAGGGTCTCCCACCCATCCACGTTCGGCATCAGGATGTCCAGGAGGATCAGCTGCGGGTCGGTGTCACGGACCCAGTGCATGACTGTATCGCCGTCTGCGGCTTCGACGACCTCATGCCCGGCGCGCTGGACGGTGGACGCCAGGAGCATCCTCATCTCAGGGTTGTCATCGACGATCAGCACTCTGGCCAAGTTCGCCTCTCCTCGTTCGCCTCGCATGGAGCCGGTGCGCACGCGTCCTGAGGCTAACGCTGAAACCGGCTCCCGCGTGGGTAGACACACGAATCAAGGCCTGTGGGTTCCGCCGGGAAACTGCGGAGAGGACGGGGCGTGGGAGCGCCCGCGGGAGCGGCGAGAAGTGGGCCAGCCGCTCAGGACGCCACTTCGTACGCCGCGAGCACCTCGTCGGAGAAATCGACGTTGCAGTACACCTTCTGCACGTCGTCAAGTTCTTCCAGTGTGTCGAGCAGGCGAAGCGTCTGCTGCCCCTGGGAGCGGTTCAGGGGAATGGTGCTGGTCGGCACCATGGCCATTTCGGCGGACGCCACATCAACGCCTTCGATCTGGTCCAGAGCCGTTCGAAGGGGCTCGAGTCCGGCGAAATCGACCGTGAATTCGATGTCCTGGCCGTCGATCTCGAAATCGTCGGCACCGGCGTCGACGGCTTCGAGCGCGACCTCCTCGGAATCACCGCCCGGCACCTCGACGCGGATAACGCCCTTGTTCTCAAAGGCCCAGGCAACCGCCCCGGTCTCGGCCAGATTGCCCCCTGCCCGAGCGAATCGGGAGCGGATGTCAGAGGCTGTGCGGTTGCGGTTGTCCGTAAGGGCCTGCACAAGAACGGCCCCGCCGCCGGGTCCGTAGCCCTCGTACAGCACTTCCTGCAGATCGTCGCCGCCACCATCGACACCCGCGCCCTTCTTCACGGCGCGGTCAATGGTGTCGTTGGGCATGTTGGCCGCCTTGGCCGTCTGAACGGCGAGCCGCAGGCGGAAGTTCATGTCCGTGTCCGCGCCGCCGTCACGTGCTGCGACGATGATCTCGCGCGTGAGTTTCGTGAAGAGCTGGCCCCGGCGCGCGTCGAGGGCGCCCTTCTTGTGCTTGATGGTGCTCCACTTGGAGTGACCGGACATGGCAGGCAACCCCCGTCACGTAGCGTTCAAGTAGGCTCGATGGTACCAAGGCCTCGCTGGACGGGTAAACCCGCCCGAGGGCAGGTCAGACAAGGCCCTCGGGCAGGTCGACGGTGATGAGCCCGGCCGCTGCATCGATCTGTTTGACAACGGCAGTGAGGGCCGGAATCAGGATTTCCTTCCCGCCGTCCGGCGGCTCCACGATGTAGACGTCATTGCTCCCCGTCTCCAGAACGGATGCAACGGTCCCGATGTCGGTCCCGTCTGTCGAACGGACCCGGGCACCGACGAGCTGGTAGTGGTAATACGCCCCGGGCGGCAGGGGAGGCAGGTCCCCGGCGGCCACTTCAACCAGGGCATCCCGTAGCGACTCGGCGTCCGCCATTCTGCGCACGGCGTCCACTCGGATGACCACCGCGCTGCCGCTGGCGTGTGCGGACGTGATGACGGTACGCCTACCGCCGACGAACACGCGTGTGCCGCGAGTGAGTCGCTCGGAATCGCTGGCAAACGGAGTGACGGACAGGCTGCCATCGGTTCCCCATGGCCGCCGTATCCGTCCGACGGCCACGCGGCCCGGCGCGGGTTCAGCCTGGGCCTGGGCCGGGCGCGCGGTTCGGCCGGCCTTCTTCTTTCGGCGGAGGGGGCGACGGCCCGGGCGGCGGGCGCGACCGGCAGGTTGCCGACCGTCCGACGCGCGTTCGGGCCGGCGCATTTCGGGAGGGCCCTACTCGATCTCGAGCAGGACTCGGGTGTTCGCCTTCACGGCGGCGACCCGCAACAGGGCTCGGAGGGATTCCGCGACGCGGCCACTCCGCCCGATAACTTTGCCCTTGTCGCTCTCCTCGACGCGGAGGCGGAGGATGGTGCGGTTGCCCCTGACCTCTTCCGTGACCTCTACGGCATCGGGGTTGGAAACCAGAGCCTTGGCGACGTATTCGACCATTTCGAGCATGAGGAACTAGTCTCCGGCCGGCTTCTCTTTGACCCTGTCGAGGATGCCCAGGCGTCTGAAGAGATCTCTGACAGAATCGGATGGCTGGGCGCCCAGCCGCAGCCACTTCAGAGCTTTCTCCTCGTCCACCTTGATCTCGGGAGGGTCGGGGAAGGGATCGTACGTGCCGATCTGCTCTACCGAAGGGCCGTCTCGGGCGGCCCGTTGGTCGGCAATCATGATTCGATAGAAGGGATGCCCCTTGGCACCGAGGCGGCGAAGTCGGATACGGACCATGCGTGGACGGCTCCGGGATTCGTTGTTGACTGCGGGTCGAAATGCGCGCCATAGCCTGCCTGGCCCACGGTGCGCCGGTCGTTCGATTCTATCTGCGCGCAGTTGGCAGCGTCAACGCGATGCGCCGGGCGCACGAGCCCCGATGCTATACTCAGCGCGAGTTGCGCCGCAGTTGCAGTAAGGCGGCATTCGGAGGCGGTCCCCGGGCCGCAGATGTCCCATGGAAATCACTATCAGAGTCTTCGCGGCTATGCGCGAGCGCGCCGGAATCGGCGAGCGAACCTTCGATCTTCCGGATGGAACAACTGTGGCCGACGCCATACAGGCGGCCGCGCGCGAGGCCGGCGAGGGATGGCTGCTGCCTTCGCGGCTGATGACGGCGGTGAACGGGGAGTACGCGGAGGGAGACGCAGTGCTCCGCGACGGCGACGAGCTCGCGTTGATCCCGCCGGTGAGCGGGGGTGCCGAGACCGCGACCCCTGGGCCTTTGGCGGACGTGGCTATCTCGACGGAGCCGCTCGATCCCGCGCCACTTTTGGAGCGTGTCCGGTCGGATCGCGACGGAGCCGTAGTCACGTTCCTGGGAGTAACTCGCGATCACAACGATGGACGGCGCGTGCTCCATCTGGAGTACGAGGCGTACCAGCCGATGGCCGAACAGGTGATGACGGAGATCATCGGCGAGATGAAGGCCCGTTGGCCGATCGGCGAGGTCGCTGTCGCGCACAGGGTGGGTCGCGTCGACATCGGCGAGACGAGCATGGTCCTGGCGGTCAGCGCGGCGCACCGGGAGCCTGCGTTTGAGGCCGCGCTGTACTTCGTCGACCGGCTCAAGGAAGTCGTGCCGATCTGGAAGAAGGAGTACTTCGAAGGCGGCGAAGTCTGGATCGGCGATGACCGCGGATAGCCGGGACCGGCCCGTCGTTGTGCGGGCAAGGTCCCTGGTGAAACGGTTCGGAGACACGCTGGCCGTGAACGACGTCTCCTTCGACGTATATCGCGGCGAGACCTTTGGCCTTCTGGGGCCGAACGGCGCAGGCAAGACGACCGCGATGCGCATGATCACGTGCGTTTCGCCCCTGACCGCCGGGACGCTGACAGTCGCGGACCTGGACGTGGCGAAGGACTCGCGAGCCGTGCGCGAGATGCTGGGCGTGGTCACGCAGCAGGACGGACTCGATCCCGACATCAGCGTCAGGGAGAACCTCGTCACGTACTGCTACCTGTTCGGCCACAGCCGGTCGACGGCCCGGGCCCGCGCGGAACGGGCGCTGGAATTCTTCAGTCTTCAGGCGCGCGGCGACGATCAGGTGGACAGCCTTTCGGGCGGTATGAGACGGAGGTTGTGCATAGCCCGGGCTTTCCTGACGACGCCCGCGCTCGTGGTTCTGGACGAGCCGACGACCGGCCTTGACCCGCAGGGCCGGAACCGCGTGTGGGAGCAGCTGGGGGTCATGAAATCGACCGGAGTGTCGATCGTGATGTCCACGCACTACATGGACGAGGCTGCGCTGTTGTGCGACCGGGTGGCGATCATGGACCGCGGCCGAATCCTGGACCTGGGCACTCCCGACGAGTTGATTGGCAGGCACGCTGGCCTGGAAGTTGCAGAGGTGCGCACAGGAGAGACACAACGGGCGGTTGTGGTAGAAACGCTCCGCAGCCGGGGGCACACGGTGCGAGCCGTCGGGGCGATCCTGAGGGTGACCCCTGAAGACGGGCGGCGGGCGAACCTGTCCGGGCTCGGTGACGCACGGATTAGCTACCGGCAATCTGATCTGGAAGACGTATTTCTCGCACTGACGGGACGGGAGTTGAGGGACGAGTGATGACCGCCCTGGCGTCCGCCGCCCTGGATTTCCGGGGCCGCAACGTCGTCGGCATATGGATCAGGCAGGCGCTGGCGTTCAGGAGATCCTGGATCGTCGAGACCACTGCGGTGTTCGTGGAGCCTGCCATCGTGCTGGGAGCGATCGGCTTCGGGCTCGGCCGGTTCGTGGGCGATTTCGAGGAAGGGGTTTCGTTCGCCGAGTTCGTCGCCCCCGGGATAATCGCGGGGAACGCGATGTTCCACGCGGTGTTCGAAGGCTCCTGGGGCACGTACAGACGAATGGAGACGCACCGCATATACGACAGCATTCTGACGGCGCCGGTGGCGATGCGGGAGCTTGTGGCCGGCGAGATGACCTGGGGGGCGACGCGGGCCTTGATGACAGCCGCGGCTGTCGCGGCCTTCGCAGCCGCACTGGGTCTCATCGACTCACCGTGGGCACTCGGCATAGTGGTGGCCGCCGTGCTGGTCGGGCTGGTGTTCAGCGGAATGGGCCTGATCTTCGCCGCAACAACGCCCAGCCAGCACGCCCTGGTGCTGGTGTTCACGCTGGTGAGTACCCCGATGTTCTTTTTCAGCGGCGCTTTCTTTCCGATTGACACACTGCCGGACTGGATCGTGCCGGTTGCATGGGCGATGCCCCTTACCTCGGGCGTGCACCTGACGCGGGGGCTGACGACTGGCAATGTGGGTGCCACGCACCTGTACGCCGCGCTGTACCTGGTAGGGCTGACGCTCGTGCTGTACCCGCTGGCTACGGCCTTGCTCAGGCGGCGGCTGCTGAAGTAGCGATATCGGTGGCTGGCGGAGTTGCGGTGTTGCACGGCCAATTGGCCGGTAGGTATATTGAGCGGTGCATGGTCTGGAGGGATCGCATAGAGGCCTAGTGCGCCCGCCTGCTAAGCGGGTTGGGGGTGTTGAGCCCCCTCGTGGGTTCGAATCCCACTCCCTCCGCCACCACCTCCAGGCTTCTCCGTCGTTTCTCCCGTTGCCTATGGTTTCCTATTGCATCTGGACCGTCGGGTGCCAGATGAACGAGTCCGATTCGGAGCGTATATCGAGCGGGCTAGAGCAGATGGGCCTGGCCCCATGTGCGGACCCGGTCGAGGCCGACGTCGTCGTCGTGAACACGTGTGTCGTTCGTCGCGCTCCGGAGGATGCCGCTACCGCGATGCTGACGCGGCTGCGGCCGGTCAAGGACGCTCACCCGGATCGGACGATCGCCGTGACCGGTTGCATGGTGGGGCCGAGCGTGTCGGATCTCGAGAAGCACTTGCCCCATGTCGACGCCTGGGCCCGGCCCGGCGAGTTTGACATAGTGCTCGCGGCCGTCGGCGGACGCGTCGGTGTAGACGCGGCCGTGCCCGTCGACTCGCTGATCCCCACCCGGACGGGCCCGACGGCGTTCGTACCGGTGATCCGCGGCTGCGACAAGTACTGCGCGTACTGCATCATCCCGTATCGCCGGGGCAGTGAGGCGAGCAGGCCGATCCCGGAAGTCGTGGCGGAGGTCGAGACGCTTGTGGACAGTGGAGTCAGAGACGTTACGCTCCTGGGCCAGAATGTGGATTCATACGGTCACGATTTCTCTGCGCCCTGCGACCTGGCGGACCTTCTGCATGCCGTCCACGGCATCCCCGGCCTTGTCCGCCTGCGGTTTCTCACTTCGCATCCGAAGGACATGTCAGGCCGGATCATCAGTGCGGTGGCCGAGCTGGGGAAGGTGTGCGAGTGCGTGAGCCTCCCATTCCAGACGGGCGACGACGAGATGCTGGTCAGGATGAGGCGGGGGTACACCCGGGCGGAGTATCTGGACAAGGTCGCGGAGATTCGCCGGGCGATCCCGGACGTGGCGCTGACGACGGACCTGATGGTGGGGTTGCCGGGCGAGACGGAAGCGCAGTTCGAGCGCACGCTGGAGGTGGTCCGCGAGGTGCGGTTCGACAAGGTGCATTCGGCCGCCTACTCGGAGCGCCCCGGGACCATAGCCTCCCGAACGATGGCTGACGACGTTGCCCCCGAGGAGAAGAAGCGACGGCTGCGCGCGATAGCGGATGCGCAGAAACGAATCGGACTTGAGATCAACACGGCGCTGAGAGGAGCGGCTGTCGAGGTTCTCGTGGACGGCGACACGCGCGGGAGGCGGCGCGGGCGCATGAGAAGCGATAAGCTAGTGTACGTAAACGGGTCCTCGCCCGATGTGGGCGAGTTCGTCACGGTCAGGGTGAGCGGTGCCTCTGCTTTCTCGCTTGAGGGCGAGGTGGTGAGGCAGGGGCGTGCCGCAGGACCGGAGTCGAGAGAGGTTCGTACGGCATGACCACGGTGGCCAAGCGCCCGGTGGTACCAGTCACCGAGCTTGAGCAGTCGGCTTTCTGTCAGACGGCGGGCGCCCTACGCACCCGCACTCTGGAAGAGGAATTCCGCACGGGAGTCCGGTGGCAGAGGGTGCCCGCTAGGTACCTGAAACTCTCG
>CAYYFS010000022.1:6431-20120 GCA_964471055.1 uncultured Dehalococcoidales bacterium | reverse complement strand
TGGGAGGGTAAGGTTCTGCGGGTCAACACCCGGCTGGTCAACACCCGGCAAGAACCGTATGGACCACAACGCTTCTATTTCTCCGGTGAGATACCCGCCCGTCACGAAGAAGCGTACTCTTTCGCCCTGGTAGCGCTCATCCATCGGATTGACGACGAGACGGTACTGGCCGTTATGAATGACGGTGTGTTTGGTTTCATAGTCATTGATGCGCGCGAAGAGCTCTGTTCCATCGGGCGGAGACAATCCGTCGTCCCCGGTGACCACCCCGCTGTAGACAGAGGGTGCTACTACTACGACCGTTGCTGTGGGCGTGAAAGTCGGGGTGGGCGTCGGTACCGGCGCGCTGTCGAACGCTAGGTCGACGGACAGGATGGGCGGCACGATCCAGGCGCATGACGGGCACTGAGCGCCCGACGCGCTGCGGGCCACGAACACCTGGCCCACTTCGCTGGCCTTGAACTGCCCTTCAATCCAGAACTGTATCGGCTGCCCGATCAACTCCGGTGCAGGGCCTACCTGCAGGGTGTACCTGCTTCCGGTCCGCACGGCCGACCTGCTTTCGTAGCTGTCTCCGATACGGGCGGTGATCGTCCAGCCGCTCAGTTCCGGCTGGCCCTCCACCGTGACGTCACCCTGGAAGATCAAGGCCTGCAGTGTCGGGATGTCCGTCTGGGCGCTGGCCCGTGGACTGAACGCGAACACCGCCCACGTGACCGCGAGCGCGGCGAGGAGCACCGAAAGCAGCTTCGTTTTCATCTCGGATCTACGCCCTGTGTGAAGACACCCCCCTCCCCGACCTCGGGGAGGGGGGTGTCTGATCTGACTCTGTCAGCCTTGTCAGCCTGACTTCAGGCTACGGCACTATGGCCGGTAGCGAGCCGTCAGCCTGCGGGCTCACGAACACCCAGATACCTTGGCCGGTATTCAGGTTGCCGCCGCCTGCGACTTCAACGAACTGGAGAGCTGTGGCGTTGTAGGAGTACGCCCGGCTCCAGTTCACTGAAGCGAAGTACGGAGTGGCGGTGTCCACGAGCAGGCCGCTCGCGCCGGTGGTGTTCGCACCGGTCACCGAGATGACGCCGATGAAGTTCCAGCCGTTGCCGGTCGGAATCGTCACGACGGCAGGCGGTGAGGCGCTACCCGGACCGATCGGAGGCGTCAGGGCAATGTCCTGGGCCTCGAAGTTGTCCGTGTGCACCCAGTAGCCCACACCCTGGCGGACACTGTTGAGCGAAAGCTCGGTCGTGCTGACGAACAGCCCGGTTGCCGAGTCCTTCGTTGCAATGCGCCATGGGCTGGCGGCGTGCGTCGCGTCGTATGCGATGACCTGGTCGATCGACGTGTTGGTGAACACCGAGTCGATGTCCACTACCACCGGGTCGGCCGGGACCGAGATGGCGTTCCAGCCGGCCACCAAGGTCAACTCGAAGTCGTCGCGAGCGACCACGTCGAAAGTGGCGTCGTCTTCGGCCATCTGGTTGCCTGCAAGGTCCGTGGCCTGGGCGACAACTTCGTGCTCATCAAGCGTCAGGCCGGACGCCTGGTAGATCCACACTGTGTCGTCCGTGGTCACGAGGTCACCGCTGATGTCCACGTCGTCGAACGTCGCCACGTCGATCGTGACGTCCTCATTGAAGTCAAGCGTAACGAACGGGTTCGTCAGGTCCGTCTCAACGGCCGGCGTGACCGTGAGGGCCGGATCTGTTTCGTCCAATTCGTACGTGACCGCGTCGTCGGCGTCAACGTCGTCGTCGCCTTCGATGCGCTGGTTCGGAGCGATGGTGTCATCCACGGCCCCGTCGAGGTCGAAGTCCATGATCGCCGCATCGGCGGAGTCAGTGGCTTCGACAACAACAGCGAGGTCGCCCTCGTCCAGGGCTGAGCCCCTGAGGGTCGCCTGGTACCTGTTCGAACCCAGGTTCACCGGGATGACCGTTGCGTCCAGGTTTCCGGCGGCGTCGTACACCTTCACCCTGATCTCGCTGAGCGTCTCGTCCGACGTAATGGTCACCGTGATGTCGTCCTTGGTCAGACCGGTCGGATCTGTTATCGAAGAACCACCGGTCAGCTCAAACGAAATCTCCGGTGCCAGGGAGTCGACTGCCGTCTTCGAACCGCTGTTGGCAGTGTTGCCGGCGGAGTCCGAGATCTGGTCGACGACCCAGACAACGGGCTCTTCGTCGGAGGGCACAGCGGCTCCCATGGTCAACCACACGCTGGATGGGATGTCCGAGTAGACCTCCACGTCGCTCGGAACGTGCGTGGCGCCATCGATCACGACCTCGAAGTCCGTGTTGTCCAAGGAACTTGCCAGCATGTCGCCGTCGAACAGGACTTCGATGCTGGTAGCGGTGTTCTGGTCACGTTCTTCGTCGGTCGCGTCCCAGGTGTGACCCGTGTACGCGGCGTCTATGCCCGGGATCTTCTGGTCGATCTGGATGACGTGGGGCTCGCCCCTTCCGGGCACCGCACCCTCACCGGGTGCGTCTCCTTCGTAGTCCGCGCCACAGCCGCCGCCGGTGATACACAGGTTATCCGTGTTGTCGTCGTCGGCGTCCGAGAACCCAACGTTGCCTGCCAGGTCGTTCGCGCGAACCTGCCAGTCCACGCTGTGGTCAACCTGTCCACCCTCATACGCAGACGGAATGGCCAGTCCCGGCGTGTAGTCCCAGGAAACACTAGCGTCGCCATCGGCCGCTGTGGCCGGGATGTCCGGGTCGGCGGCGCCAGCTGTCACGACAACACCCACGCCGTTGTCGGGGTCGTCAGTCTGGTCGATGAAGATCTCGACACTGCTCTCGAGTAACAGGCCGGAACCGGAGTCGGTAACCGTGCCCTCGAATACTGGTGTCTCGTCCTGGGTCGCACTCTCATGCGCGGGACCGCTCACCGTTACCTGCGGTGGCGTGGTCTCTGCTATCGCGCTCGCGGTGCGGTCCTCATCGTCACCACCGTCCTCAGGCGTGTCGTCCGTGTAGGTCGCCGTGACGGTGTTGTTCGTCAGTATCACCAACGTGTTCGCCGCGGCACCCGCGAGGGTGCTGGTCGATATGTTGGTGTCGAACTCTCTGTCCAGCAACTGCACTTCGGCTCGGAAGATCCCGCTGCCTGCAGCTGTCTCATCGAGTTCGATGTCGATGCCCGTTGGGTCCTGCGTGGACGCGACATTCGCCTGGACAGTGTCGAACTCCGACGTCTTCCAGTCCATCTGGATGGTGGTCGGAGTGCCTCCTGAGTTTGTCACGACCAGGGAGACGATGCCCTGTTGGGTCGCGCTTCCTGCCACCACGCTCGAGACGGCGATCGTGCTGGTACCGTTGTTCGTCACGATAACGTCGTTGGTATCAACGTCACCATCGTCGTCGTAGTCGACGATGGGCGAGTCGAACAGCGGGATCGGGATGATCTGCGTCTCTCCGACCGCGTCCATACCGTTGCCACCGACGGCCGTCGTACTTGATGCCCTGACTGGGACATCCTTGTCGGCATCTACAACCGTCACCCATAGCCTGTCCGAGTTCGACTCGATCGACTGCGTGGACGTGCCCGCCGACGTTGCCTCCTGGAAGGTCGAGTAGAGCGTCTTGCCGGACCCGACGTACGTCTCGTCCGCGGCTATGGTCCCGCCGTCCTCGAACCCGTCGGGGTTCGTGGTCAGCTTCGACCACCCGTTGGTGAGATGAATCTCACCATCGGTAGCGGCGGCCCACGTCGTTTGCGACGTCCCAACCACCGCCACCACCAGCAGCGCAAGCGCCGCCAGAGCAGTGAACAGTTTCGCTGAAAGCTTCACGGTGCCAGTCCCCCTTGTGTGCTTCCGCGGTTTATGACCACGCCCGGCAGAACGCTCTGCCTTCTCAACGGGTGGCCCAAACTTACCGGAGTCTCCGAGTGCCCTCGCTATGCGGGGCCATCGGAGGTCCCGCAGCGCCGGTCCCATTAATCACTATCCGCCGTGAGGAAGACGCGAACCGGCGCGCGGCCTCCCGGGCTTGGGACAAACCTTCCCGATTTTTGCATTCGCTCAATAGCCGTGTCAACCCGTACAGGCCCCCGTTTAGAGCACTTTACACACAACCTGGCGGAAAGCACTCATCCGGTACCGGATAGCCGCTTCTGCGCCAACTGCGCGCACTGCTCCCGAGACGGCAGGGAACATACCAGCATGCACGAACACGTTCAATACGTTCTCCAGCCATTCAAACGCTGGCTTCATTACCCGAGTGTTACGCGCCGTCGCGGCGTGTTCGAGCGGGCACGGGCGCCCCTACGCTTTCTCGGGCTTGGTGATCGACGCCAGGAACTCATCGTTGTCCTGCGTCTTCGCCATGCGCTCGAGGATGCGTTCTTCGGCCTCCGTCGGGTTGTTTGCGTCGGTGGCGATGATCGACACCATCCTCCGGAGCAGCCACACCTGGCGCAGCGCCTCTTCACCGAGGAGCAGCTCTTCCTGGCGGGTGCCGGATCGCTTGATGTCGATGGACGGGTAGATCCGGCGGTCTGCCAGACGCCTGTCCAGGTGGAGTTCCATGTTTCCGGTGCCCTTGAACTCCTCGTAGATGAGGTCGTCCAGCCGGCTGCCGGTGTCTATGAGGCAGGTGGCGACGATCGTGAGACTGCCGCCCTCCTCACAGTTGCGGGCCGCGCCGAAGAATTTCTTCGGCGGGTACAGGGCCTGTGGATCCATGCCGCCCGAGAGCGTCCTGCCGCTGCTGGGGACGGCCAGGTTGTAGGCGCGGGCGAGCCTGGTGAGACTGTCGAGCAACAGCACCACGTGCTCGCCGCTCTCCACCAACCTCCTCGCCCGGTCGAGGGCCATCTCTGCTGTCTTGCAGTGGCTTTCCACCGGCTCGTCGAATGTCGAGCTGTAAACCTCGCCGTCCACCGTCCGGCGCATGTCGGTGACCTCTTCAGGCCGCTCTCCGATGAGCGCGACCATCAGGTACACGTCCGGGTGGTTCGTCGATATGGCCGAGGCGATCTGTTTGAGGAGCACCGTCTTGCCCGCCTTCGGCGGGGAAACGATGAGCGCCCGCTGGCCGCGGCCGATGGGAGAGACGATGTCGATGATCCGTGTCGACAACGACTTGGGAGTCGTCTCCAGTGTGAGCCGGCGGTCCGGGTAGAGGGAGGTCAGGCTCTCGAATTTCGGACGCCGTCGGGACGTGTCCGGGTCGTGGCCGTTGACGATCTCGACGCGTACCAGCCCGTAGTACCGTTCGCCGTCCTTGGGAGGCCGTATCTGCCCGGCCACCACGTCCCCGGGGCGCAGGGCGAAACGTCTCACCTGCGATTGAGACACGTATATGTCTTCGCCGCCGGGAGTGGCCGGGTGACGGAGAAAGCCGTAGCCGTCATTGAGAACGTCCAGCGTCCCGGCTCCGAGAAGCTGCCCGGTCTGCTCTGCGTGCTCAGAAAGCAGTTGCAGCACCAGGGTTTCCCGCCGTACCGGGATCCCGTTCTTCATACCTGTTTCCAGCGCCAGCGCCCGCAGTTCCTCCGTGGACTTGGCGCCCAGGGCGCTCAGCTCGGAGGGGGTTTCCTCGATGGCGAGTTCCGCGGCTGTGGGGCCGCCGTTGACCCTGTCGGAGCGGTCGTCCTGCGTCCTGCGCCGCGGGCCGGTTCGCCGGCGGGCCGAGTTTCTGATGTGAGGTCTTGTGGCTGGCGTCAGGGGAGTGGCCTCCTGAGTGGTGATGGTGTGCAACCTGGCTCCGCGCGAGGACACAGCTGAGATGCCGCTGCGGGCGCCGATGATAGTCATAGAAGGCGCCCACTGTGCTGGGCCATGGCCACGGCCCGCGCGGGCTTGCGGATGAAGGGGGGTTGGGGTCGGCTAGAGCACGTTCTCCGTGATTGGCAGTGATCAGATGCTCGAGCGGAAGGTGGGAGGTGTTGGCGTACCGGGAGCCGGATTGGCTGTGCGGTCCTCGCCTATGGGGGTTTCACCGATCCGGGTGTATGCGGGCCATGCCACGCGCACATGCCGAGGTGAGGATTGCTGAGGAGGTGGTGCCCACAACATGGACGAGTGCGGTGCCGAATCTGTGCAATCTGTCCGGTTGCGGCGAATTCAGCATATCATACGGCGTCCGCGCCGGGCTAGGTGGCTTCCACCCCGAGAAATGGGCGGGACCTCGCAGGTACCAGTTCCTCGCCGTCCGCCGAACGCAACGGGGGTTGACCGCCTTCACGCACCACATTCTTGGCCACGCCGATGAACTCCCGGAAGAGTGGATGCGGCCGCTCCGGCCTGGACGCGAACTCCGGGTGGAACTGTGACCCGATCATGAACGGGTGGTCGGTTACCTCCATGATCTCTACGAGCGATTCGTCCGGTGCCACGCCGCTTGCCAGCAGGCCGGCTGCTTCCAGTTGTGCGCGGTAGTCGTTGTTGACCTCGTAGCGATGCCGGTGGCGTTCGTGGATCATGGGTATGCCGTAGGCGTCTCCGGCCTGGCTGCCCGGCGAGAGGCGACAGGCGTACGCGCCCAGGCGCATCGTGCCGCCCGTGGCCAGCAACTCTTCCTGTCCCGGGAGGTAGGCGATCACCGGATCGGGCGTGTCCGGATCGAACTCGGTCGAGTTCGCCTGCGTCAGGCCGAGTATCGAGCGGGCGAACTCGACCACCATCACCTGCAGCCCGAGGCACAGACCCAGATATGGAATCCCGTGCGCACGTGCGTGCTCGGCCGTCCGGACCATGCCTTCAATGCCCCGCTCGCCGAACCCGCCCGGAACGACGATGCCGGAGGCTTCCGCAAGCAGGCGCTCCGGGCCCTCTTCCTCTACCAGTTCGGAAGGTATCCACGTCACATTGACGTCGCGGTGATGGTGAAGCGCGGCGTGGTACAGAGCTTCCTTGACCGAGATATACGAATCCGGAAGCTCGACATACTTGCCGACCACCGCGATCTCCACCGGGGGTTTCGGCTCGCGCACCAAGTCCACCAGCGCCCCCCAGGAGGCCAGGTCGGCCGGCTGGACCGGAATGCCCAGTCCACGCATGAGCGTGTCGCCCAACCCTTCCATCTCAAGCTCGAGGGGCACGGCGTAGACCGTGTCCAGGGTGGGCAGTGAGACCACGTTCGCTGTGGGCACGTCGCAGTAAAGCGATATCTTCTCCCGTACGGAAAGGTCGACCGGGCGGTCGCCCCGACAGACGATCGCGTCCGGCTGGATTCCCATTCCTCGCAGCGTGTGCACGCTGTGTTGCGTGGGTTTTGTCTTCAGCTCCCCTGTCGCTCCCAGGTACGGCAACAACGTCAGGTGCACGTAGAACGTGTTTGATCGCCCTACGTCGTTCCGCATCTGGCGTATCGCTTCGATGAACGGCTGGCCCTCGATGTCACCCACCGTGCCGCCTACTTCGACGACGACAACGTCCGCCCCGGACTGCCCGGCCAGCTTGCGGATACGTTCCTTGATGACATTCGTGACGTGGGGCACTGTCTGGATGGTCCCGCCCAGGTAGTGCCCCTGCCTTTCGTTCGCGATCACTTCCGAGTAGACCTGGCCTGCGGTGACGTTCGACAGGGACGTGAGTTCAACGTCGATGAACCGTTCGTAGTGGCCGAGGTCGAGATCGGTCTCGGAACCGTCGACTGTGACGAACACCTCGCCGTGCTGATAGGGCGACATTGTGCCCGGGTCGACGTTCAGGTAGGGATCGAGCTTGAGCAGGGAGACACTCAAGCCACGTGCCCTGAGCATCCGGCCAATGGACGCGACGGCGATACCCTTGCCCAGGGAACTGACGACTCCGCCGGTGACAAAGACGTATCTGGTCGTCATAGGCGCGCGCACACCTCAGGAAACGGGTGACCAAGGGGAAACGAGTGAAGAGAGGGGTAGCCGAGGTGCCGTCGGCCAGCGTGCGGCCCAGCGGTTGGGAACGATTCGGAGCACGGGACGCAGTCGATCTGGAGCTACCTCCGCGGCGTGCCAGTCGGGCGGGATGCTGTCTGGAAGGGAGCCGACCCGAGACCAGTACGACACGCCGATTCTAGGGGTGTCCCGGAGCGGGTGTCAATCTGGATATGGCTTCGATTCGCGCCCCTCGCGTCGTTGTTGCCACAAACTCCCCTCTGCTAAACTCCGGCATTCGGTTTTCCTGTATTTGGCCCGATCCGGAGCAACTAATGGAGCCGCTTTCCAGAGACGAAGTCAGGGACATCGCGCGCCTCACGCGCCTGGGCCTGACCGGGGAAGAACTGGACCGGATGCGCGTTCAGCTCACCGACATACTCGCCTATTTCCAGTCGCTTGCCGAGGTCGATACCGAAGGCGTTGAGCCGACCGGGCACTCCACCGATGCGCACACGGTCATGCGGGGCGACTGCGCGGAGCCGTCGCTGCCGAGGGAAGAAATCCTGGCGAATGCACCGGGCGCAGACGGCAACTTCTTCCTGGTGCCCCGGATTCTCGACTAGCCCCGGTGCGCTGCGGCGGCCAGGAATACGCCGGACGGCCTGAGGTGTCACTCTGACGACTGAACTCACACAGATCACCGCGCATGAGGCCCGTGCCATGCTCGGCACCGGCCAGATCTCCGCCGTCGATCTGACGCGCGCTGTTCTGGAACGGGCCGAGGAGCTAGAGCCGCGTCTGCATAGCTACGTCACGATCACGCCGGAAGCGGCGTTTGAGCAGGCACAGGCCGCGGACGCCGCCCTCAGGGACGGGGGCGCCGGACCCCTCACCGGCATCCCGATGATGGTGAAGGACAACATGTCCACCCGGGGCATCCGAACCACTGCCGGCTCGCGCATGCTTGAGGACTACGTGCCGCCATACG
This sequence comes from uncultured Dehalococcoidales bacterium, assembly GCA_964471055.1. Lineage (GTDB taxonomy): Bacteria > Chloroflexota > Dehalococcoidia > Lucifugimonadales > Lucifugimonadaceae > CAYYFS01. The sequence goes on along the minus strand of CAYYFS010000022.1, from coordinate 11,323 downwards.
ACGCATTCGTCGTTGAGCGGTTGCGCGACGCGCACGCGGTCATCGTCGGGAAGGGCAACATGGACGAGTTCGCCATGGGCTCTTCCAACGAGAATTCGGCTTTTGGGCCGGCGCGCAACCCGTGGGATACGTCCCGCGTGCCCGGAGGCAGTAGCGGCGGCCCCGCGTCGGGCGTCGCCGCCGGGGAGTGCCTTCTGTCCCTCGGCTCCGACACCGGCGGCAGCATCAGGCAACCCGCCGCACTATGCGGCATCGTTGGCATGAAACCGACCTACGGACTCGTCAGCAGGTACGGTCTCATCGCGTTCGCCAGTTCGCTCGACCAGATTGGGCCATTCGCTCGCGATGTGCGGGATTGCGCCGACCTGCTCAGCGTCATCGCGGGGCACGACCACCGCGACTCCACGTCTTCGCCGAAGGCCGGCGGCAACTACGCGGACGAGATCGACCGCGGGATCGAAGGACTCCGCGTCGGCGTGCCGAGGGAGTATTTCGGAACGGGCATCGAGTCGGGTGTCCGGGCGGCCATCGAAGAGGCACTGAAGGTGCTCGAAGGAGAGGGTGCGCACGTTGAAGAGACTTCGCTGCCGCTGACCGAGCATGCCCTCGCGGTCTATTACATCATCGCTCCGTCTGAGGCCTCGGCGAACCTCGCCCGGTACGACGGCTTCAAGTACGGCTTTTCGGACCGGGACGGCCCCACGTCCTGGGACGTGATGGACGATACGCGCGGAGGAGGCTTCGGCCCGGAGGTGAAACGGCGCATCATCCTCGGCGGGTACGCGCTATCCGCGGGCTACTACGATGCCTACTACAAGAAGGCCCAGCAGGTGCGCACGCTGATCCGCAGGGAGTTCACGGAGGCATTCACGCGATTCGATGTCCTGGCGATGCCCACTTCGCCAACCGTCGCGTTCCCGCTCGGATCAAAGACGGACGATCCGTTGAACATGTACATGGCCGATGTGTGCACGATTCCGGTCAACATCGGCGGTCTGCCCGGAATCTCGGTGCCGGCCGGGCTGTCCGAAGGCCTGCCCGTCGGCCTGCAGATCGTCGGCCCCCATTTCGGTGATGCGACCGTGCTGCGCGCCGCGCACGCCTACGAAGCGGCGACAGAGTGGCACTCACTGAGGCCGCAGCTATGAGGCGCGCCGTCGCTGCAGCTCTGGCGCTTCTCACGGGATTCGCCCTCGTCCTCGCTACGGGATGCGGAGGCGGCGAAGAGCCCACTGTGGGGCACACACCGCCGCCCGGCCTGCCTCCCGGCGGTCCGCCGGCGTGGCCGCACGTCTTCGCGGGCAACGCTACCGTCGATGGTGATCCGATCCCAGCCGGCATTCCAGTCTTCGCCCGACTCGGCTCTGCTCGTTCGCAGGTGGCGGAGACGCTTGAGGGCCGCTACATGAACATCATCGTCGGTCCCTCGGTCCTCAAGGATCTGGAGCACGAGATCACTTTCCACCTCGGCGACCCGGACGGCCCGGACGTCCAGGCGAAGGAGACCTACGAGTTCGAATCGCTGGCCGAGATTGCCCGCTTCGAGCTCGATCTGTCGTTCCCCAGACTTCCGTAGAGGACCGCCCGACGGTCTGGGCACGCATGGGGCAACCACGCAGGAGCAGGGACGCGCGATGATCCGCAGCCTCAACGGGCAGGTTCCCAGGATTCACGCGACGGCCTTCGTGAGCGAGGCAGCGTACGTGATCGGGGACGTTGAGATCGGCGCTGAGTCGAGTGTCTGGCCCGGTGCAGTAGTCCGGGGCGATTCAGGCACGATCACGATTGGCGAGCGGACGAATATCCAGGACAACTCGGTTGTGCATTCGGACGGCGCCGCGCGCATCGGCAACAGCGTCACAATCGGCCACCGTGTCGTCTGCCACGCCCGCGAGGTCGGTGACCTCTGCCTGATCGGCAACGGAGCGGTGGTCAACGACGGAGTCGAGATCGGGGAACGCACGCTGATCTCGGCCGGCAGCACGGTTCCCGACAACAAGACGCTGCCGCCTGAGTCGCTCGTCGGAGGGTCTCCGGCGCGCGTGAGAGGGCGGATGCGCGACCGGTTCATCGAACGGATCAGGCGCGCAGCGGACGAGTACGCGGAGCGCGCCGAGCGCTACAAGCGGGCGGGCGGGCTCGAATCGGAGAGCCCCTAGCTGGCCATCGATCGTGGAAGAGGCGGATCGGCCGGTTCGCTACATCCGCTCGGGCGCGGACATCCCCATCAGCGACAGCGTGCGCTCCAGCACGATGCGGGCGGCATCCGCCAGCTTGAGCCGCGCTTTCGATACGGCCTCGTCTTCCGCGACGCCCGACACCACGCGGCATTCCTCGTAATAGCGCTGCAACGCACGCGCCAGTTCCATCGCGTAGTGCGCGAGGTGATGCGGCTCCAGCCGTTCAGCCGCGGTGCACACGACCTCCGGGAGGGCGGTCAGCTGCCGGATAAGTTCGAACTCCCGGGGATGCTCGAGCAGGCCCACGTCCCCGTCCTCGAACGCGAGATTTCGCTCCTTCGCGGTTCGGAGGATCGAGCACAAGCGCGCGTGGGCGTACTGCACGTAGTAGACGGGGTTCTCGGACGATTGCCGCTTCGCCAGGTCCAGGTCGAACTCCATCTGGCTCTCCGCCGAGCGGCTCAGGAAGGTGAAGCGACAGGCGTCCGCTCCTACCTCGTCGACCAGGTCGCGCAGCGTCACCATGACGCCTTCACGTTTGCTGAAGCGGGCCGTCTCCTCGCCGCTCTTGAACGACACGATCTGGTTCAGGATCACCGTCAGCCGGTCCGGATCCTCGTCGAGAGCGGCTGCCACCGCCTTCATGCGGGCCACGTGGCCGTGGTGATCGGCTCCCCATACATTGATCACGCGGTCGAACCCGCGGCGCTTGAGCTTGTTGTAGTGGTACGCGATGTCCGTGCCGAAGTACGTGGGTCCACCCTCTCCGCTTCGGATAACGACGTTGTCCTTCTCCTCTCCCAACTGGGTGGAGGCGAACCATCGCGCCCCGCCGCGGTCCACGAGGAAGCCTTCCTTCTCCAGCAGACTCATCGCCGCGTCGAAATCACCCTCGTCCAGCAACGTCTGCTCGCTGAACCATTCGTCGTACCAGACACCCAGGGCTTCCAGATCGGTCTTGATGCCGCCCAGCGTTTGTTCGAGGCCGATGCGCCCCAGTTCGGGAACGGCATCGACCCTCGGCATAGACGCGAAGCGGTCGCCCTCCTCCTCAAGGAGTTCGGCGGCCATCTCTTTCAGGTAGTCGCCCTGGTACCCGGCTTCCGGGAACGGCACATCGTGACCTGCGGCCTGCATGTACCGGGCGTACAGAGATTCGCAGAACGCCCGCATCTGGTTGCCGGCGTCGTTCACGTAATACTCGCGTTGCACGTCGTAGCCGGCCGCCTCCAGCACGTTGGCCAGCCCGCTGCCTATCACCGCACCGCGCGCGTGGCCGACGTGGAGCGGCCCCGTGGGGTTGACGCTCACGAACTCGACCTGCACTCGCTCGCCCGATCCATCTGACGTCGTTCCATACCGCCCGCCCGCGGCGCGGATGGCCTCGACCTGCGCCTGCAGCCACTCCACGGAGAGCGAGAAGTTGATGAAACCGGGAGGCGCCACCCACGAGCTGCCGACGGCCTCGTGATCCGCCAGGTGGTCCAGAATCCCCTGCCCGATGGCCGCCGGCGACATCTGCATCGCTCGCGCCAGTTTCAGGGGCAGGCTGCAGGAATAGTCGCCGTGCTCGGCATGCTGGGGCTTCTCGATCACTACGCCGGCCTTGCCCGATGGCGGCAGGGTGCCTCTGGCCTGCGCCTCTGCCAGGGCGTTCGTGATAAGTGAAGCAAGTAGTGCAGTAGTGCGCATCAGCTATGGCCGAAGGGTGGCCGGGAGGAGTTGCCAATTCCGGTGTCGATGGCGCTGGAGAAACGTGAATCGTAGCACAGGGACAGCGGCGGATACCGCCCGCAGGGAGCTACATGGCCATGCTACAGAGCGCCCCCCCGGACCGAACTGCGTGCAGCCCCCAGGTGACCGGCCCGACCTGTACCGCGGGAGCACCCGCGACTCCTCGAACGGGGACCGGGTCAACACCCGATCCGGCATGGTACGCAGGTACTTACCAGTCCTTGCGGTCCAGGAGGCGGACGACCTGTGTAGTCAACCGCAGCCGGGTGTGGCCGAGATAGTCGGTCACGGTCTGCGCCAGTCTTCGCATGGCCTGGTAGCCCAGGGCGGTATCATCTTCCATCGCCTCCAGGAGTGCGTCGGCCGGGATGACCACGCCGGTGGACGGGTTCACGCACCGTGCAGTCGCTCTGTATTTCCTGGGGTCGACGAACGACGACCAGCCGAGGCTGTCGGCCGGGCCGAGTGTCTCAACGGCGCTGGGCGTGGTCTCCCCGCCCACGCAGGGCACATCAATGTCGAGCACCACCCTGCCGTCGTCCAGGACGTACAGCTCGTTCGCCTCCTCTCCCTCCCTGAACACTACGGCCCCGGCTGCAAAGGAGAACGGACGGCACATCCCTGCGAGTTGCGCCAGGTGTTCGTGACTGAGATCACCGAAGATCACCGACCGTTCCAGGATGTCCTTGATCGCCGTTCCATCCGGCTTTTTCGAATCCACAGGCTGCCGCCTTAGCTCTGCTAGTGACCCGGCGCCAGGCACCCCGGCACCGCGACCCCCAAACAGCCCGACAAGATACCGCATGTCGGGGCTGGTGGGAATAGCGCACTCGACAGCGGCAGGAACAATCCGGCTGCCCGGCGGAGAGGCCCGGCACGCGAATCGAAGTCGACGGGGTCGCACTGCACGGTGGGAGTCCCGGAGCAATCCGCGCCGACGGATCGCGGGGACGGTAGCCGCCTTGCCGTGCGCGCTGC
>CAYYFS010000022.1:0-6331 GCA_964471055.1 uncultured Dehalococcoidales bacterium | reverse complement strand
CTGCCCACGTCTCGATACCCTTCTCTCGTATCGCCCGGAGGTTCGCCTTCCTGTCAGTCCTGAAGATGAGTCCGAAGATCTTGGAGATGAAGTTGTGCAGCTTCCGGCACTCCAGGTATTCATCGCACGCGGCACAGGTTCTGTAGCCTTCCTCCAGGCAGCACGCTCTCGCCTTGCATGACGAGTAGCCGCCGCCATCCAGACAACCTCTGCACCTGCCGCGCTTGTACGAGCCGCAATTCCCGCAGTAGAGCCCGCAGTAGGCAACCAGGTGGGCCGTGTTCTCAGTCATGACCGTGGGGTCTCCTGTCGCGTCTGCTTCTCCGCTGCCTCCGGAGCCGGGCTCAGGTCGGCTTCGTGTGGGTCGCGAGCCCGGACATGGTACCGGTTGCCTCTGCCGTCTCCGTGCGGCCGCAGCCCGCGAGGCGCGGCCGACGCTGTCCAGGGGGCGCGGGAGATGTCGTGCGTGCTGGCACGCAACCGCGGGTGTGGGCTTCCACGCTCCCCGCGCTGCCTGAAAGCCGCGACGCTCGGGACAGGGCGATTCGGGCGACGATCGCGGCTGACGAAGTCGCATTTGCCGCATCCGGACCCGTTCCATCCGTCACGCATGGCCGGGGTTACAGGGGGGGAGCAATGTCCTGGTGGGTGTGGCTCGCGATATCTGCGGGCACCGCCGGAATGGCTTTTGTTGGCGGCATGTTCATGGCTCTGTATCTGATCGACACCAATTCCCACGTAACCGAGAACGTTCGCATACGCCGCTTCGAGCGCCCGTCTCTCCGCTAGCGGTCCCGCGTTCTACTCCGAACGGCTGAGAGACACGTTCGAAGGCCAAGACGCACCTCCGCCAGTCGCCGTGTGCGCAGCAGCGCCCCCTCGCGCGCTCCGAACATCACGACCGGCAGCGCTTTCACCCCTCCTTTTCTTCAGACTGCTTGCACATCGCGCCGTCACAGTGGATTCTTGGGCCGCGCGACGCGAGCGACGGAACCGCAGCAGTCTGGAAGTGAGTCATGCAGAAGAAGTGGACACCGAGGGTCTCGTATGCAGATCCTAGGCACGCCGGCTCGAAATCTCTGATGATGGCCGGAGGCCTGTGCGAGGGTGATTTCGACAGGCCGATGATCGGCATCCACAACACGTACGGGGAGGGAGGCCCCGGCCACATCCATCTCCGCATGATCGCGGACGAAGTCCGGGCAGGCATCTACCAGGCTGGCGGTGTGCCTATCGAATTCGGAGGCCCCTGTCACTGTCCGACGGCGGTTCCGTCGGTCCACGATCTGCCGCAGAGGGACATCATCGCCGCGAACGTCGAGAACTTCGTGGAGCTGCACCTCCTCGACGGTCTCGTGTGTATCGGTTCCTGCGACAAACCAAACCCCGGCCACTGGCTCGCGGCCGCCAGAGTCCGTCATATTCCAGTGATGCTCGCGCTCGGCGGGCCGAGCCAGGAGGGCCGCCGCGGGGGCAGGAAGATCACAGCCAGCACCGCCCAGGAGGCGGGCATCACGCGCGATCTGGATCCCGCCGCGCTGTCTGAAGAAGAGCTGGAGGACATAGTGCGCCGCGCGTGCCCGGGACCGGGCGCTTGCGCTCTCTGCGGGACCGCCAACACCACAGCGCTTCTCACCGAGGCCCTCGGCCTCACACTTCCGTTCGGCGGCTCCGCCGTCGCCGTGTCATCGAAGCGCCGCTGGCTTTCCCGGCAGGCGGGCCGGCGCGTAGTTGAGATGGTGTATGAAGGGCTAACGGCGTCGAAGGTACTAACTGCGGACGCGGTTGAGAACGCGATCATCCTCGAACATGCCATCGGTGGGTCTTCGAACGCGATCCTGCACCTGCTCGCCCTGGCGGATGAACTGGCGATTGGGGACAGGGTGAACGTGGATCTCATCGAGAAGTGGGGCGGAGAGATTCCGTGCATCGCGAGCATCCTTCCGGGCGGCGAGTACAGCATGGAGGAGTTCGACGAGGCGGGCGGCATGCCTGCCGTCATGAAGACGGTAGAGGCCCATCTGAATGCGAACGCGGTCACGGTGAGCGGGAAGACCGTGGCGGAAGACCTCGAATCCGCGCGCGTGCTGGACGCGGACATCGTGAGGCCCCTGGACCGGCCTGTGCACGAGAGAGGACTGGTCGTCCTGAGAGGTAACCTCGCCGACTCCGCCATCGCCAGGTTCTCGGTCTTCCCGGCCGAGTTGCTTACCTACCAGGGACCACTCAAGGTATTCGATTCGTACCTCGAGGCCAGCGAGGGGATTCACGCGGGCAGTGTGAAAAAGGGCGAAGCCATCGTCGTTCGGTACGAAGGTCCGCGGGGCGGCCCCGGGATGCCGGACATACTGACGCTGATGTATGAACTGCGTGCCGCCGGGCTGTCCACTTCATGCCCCGTGATCACCGACGCCAAGCTATCGGGATTCGCGAAGGGTCCGTTCATGTGTCAGGTGACGCCGGAGGCAGCCGTGGGAGGCCCGTTGGCCGTGGTCCGGGACGGCGACATCGTCGAGGTCGATATCGCCGGGGGCGTTCTGAATGTCCGGCTCTCGGCCGAGGAATTGAGCGCACGACAATCGGGTTGGACGCCGAAGGAGCCCAGGGTGAAGAGTGGGTATCTGACTCTCTGGGCGCGACTGGCCAACTCCGCGGCGGAAGGGGCCGGACTCGCATACCGGATCTGAGGCAGCGCCGGGAGCCCCGCGGGTGACGGACGAAAGGCACGGCCGGCAGGACGATGTCCGGTGGTGCGGGCGGCGCCGCGTGACCTAGTAGCGGGGGACCAGCGTGAGTCCGTCCGCGTCGTTGTTGCCGGTCGCCAGCGAGAACTGGGATTCGTAGGTCATGTCCATGTCGTACGTGAATACGACGTCCGCGTCACGGTCCACCACCCAGATGTTGTTGCCGTCGGTGGTGATGCCGGCTGACCCCAAGTTCAGAGCTTGCAACGGGGATTCGGCGATGAAATCGAGGTCCATGTCGTATTTGTAGGCGGAGTCATCTTCGTCGTCCACCACCCAGATGTTGTTGCCATCAGTCGTGATCCCCCTGGCGTCGCCGTTCCCACCTGCAAGAGGGTCCGCAGAGATGAAGCTCCCATCCAGATCGTACTTGTACGCGGAGTCGTCGCCATCATCCAGGGTCCAGATATTGACGCCGTCGGTGGTGATCCCAGAACCGGTGTCGTTGCCGCTGTCCAGGGCCCAGGTGTCCAGAAGCGACAACGTCGCGCCGTAGTCGTAGACCTCCAGGCTGTTCTCGTCGAGCACGTGAACAGTTGCACCCTGTGCGGTGATGCCGCTGGTGTCGGTGTTCGATCCGTCCAGCGCCATCGTGTCGATGTGGTTTCCGTATGCATCGTAGAGGTAGGCCGCGCCATCAATCCGATCGACCACGTGAAGCGTCGGATTCGTGAACGGGATGCCGATGGACGGGCCCTCGGGTGGAGTCAACACGGCCCAGGCCGGAGTTCCCGTCTTCGCCCATGGGGCTATTCTCGCCCGGACAACGGCCTCTTCTTCGGGATTGAAGAGTCCCTGCTCCTGGACCTCAGGCGCGGCCGTGGCCGGGTCGAGGTAAATCGCCGCGATCGTCCACGAGTTGTCTTCAAGGGAAGTCGCGTACGGCAACGACACGGCGTTCTGGATGCCGTTCACGGGCACGTAATGGACTATGACGTCCCACTCGTCGTACACCGCGTACGACGTTGCCCCGCGGTTGGCAAGCATCAGGTCCACGTCGGAGTGGCCGCTCACAGTCGTCGAGGTTGCCGCTCCGGTGGCGACTACGTCCGACCTGATGGACGTTTCCAGCCTGCCCAGCTCCGCGACGTGGCCTTCACCCCGGGTCCCGAGCGCGTTGACAGTGCTGTGAAGCGCCGTGAACGCGATCATCAACATCACGGCGAACGAGATCAACGTTGTGATTGCAGTGCTCATATGACGGCGCGCTACGGGTGACCGGCAAGGTCGGGGCAGAAAGAGGGCCCGTCGGGTTTGAGTCCGATCGCCGTCTTCTGCCCGATGCCTTCTGATCGGAAGTGCTTCTCGTGCCGCTCGCGATAGGGCCTGGCTCTCCCGCAAGTGTCAGTCCGTAGAAAGCAGGGAGGTGACGGGCAACCCCCACCTTCCGCGCGTGAGGACAGCACAGCAGAACGTGAGGCGTGTCTCTAGTCGGAAGCGCCCGAGCCGCCGGTAGATCGTTGAGTTATTTGGCTCACCCGATTTGGGCCCCATCACCCATGTAGATGAGCTTCAACTACGTGACGCTGGCCGGGTCGCTGTTGTCGACTGAGGGCGTGATGGATCACCCGCGAAGGTGAACACATTGGGCATCAGCACCCCCAAACACCAGGCGACTTCCGTGCCCCGCGCGCGTGTTAATCAGGCAAGAAACAGCAAGCCCCGTGATGTTGCTCACCCGGGGCAGCGTCCCGCGCCCCGAAAAGGGGAAGCAGGTGACGCTGACATTCGGCGCCTGCTACAGCGTCTGGGTCGTCGATGGTCGCCGGGCGGGTCTCTTGAGAGGCGGCGTGCCATAGAGGCGGCACGGCCCTACCTGGACAAGCTGAAAGAAGCTGAGCGCGCGGTCAAGAAGGGATCGAGCGATGCGCGCCTTGCCGCGAACCAGGTCATGATCCTGGAACGTAGCGTGGCGAAGCATCGTCGGCACCGGGACCAACTGGCACAACAGGTGCTCCACGCGAGACATGAGGCTGCCACTCAGAAATCATCGAGCCGGGGTGCTTCACTGCGTCGGACATCCAGTGAGTGGGAAGCGGAGCTCCGAGCCTACGACGAGATGTTCGGTGAGCGGCCCAACGAGCTGGCGGCTGCAAAACGCGACGCCTATGACAAACAGATGGAGCTTCGCCTCCAGAGGAAGCGGATTCCCGGGCTGGAAGCGGCCATCGGCCTGCTCCTGTCTTCGGTCACCCGACCGGACGGCGGTGGAGGCGGATCGGGTCCGGGCAATCGCGCACGTGCAGCCGCTGTGAGTGGCGCTGCCGCTCGGGGCAACCCTCCGCCGGGGGAGGGGAATCCATCCCCAAACCCTGAAGAACACGGATCGGTCGCGCGGGCGAGGGCTGAACAGGCAGCGGGGAGAAGGCCGCGCGGAAAGACGAAAGACGGGCAGGAGCGGCAGACCGGCCCACGCACCCGCACCTCGCGCGGAGGAATTGCCAGGGACAGCCGCAGATAGCCCACACATTGGCCCGCGTTGTCACGATCGCCTCCGATGCGCAGGGGTGTCGCATGATCGTGAGTCACCGGCGGAGTGCGCGGGTATTGCCCAACGATGCCACCGAGGTAGTCGGGAAGGTGGCAGGCTGGGGAGCCCCGCGCGAAGCAGTGCAGTCGCACGGGGGTTCCTGCTACTTCAGCGGCCGGGAAGCTGCACGGAGTGCGGAGGGACGCCGTCGTCCGGCCGATCCTCCTCACTCCACCTCAATCGTGCTCACGGTGAGACTGGGGTGGAAACTCACCTGACGTGCGTCAGATGTACCCACGTTCTTCAGGGAATGGACAACCCCTGGCCCGGAGACCAGGGTGTGCCCCGGACCGACCGTCCATTTTTCGTCACCCTGTGTCAACTCGAACGTCCCGGAGATGATGACGATCGTCGAATCGACATCGTGATAGTGCGGGGGTATCACCCCGCCCGGGCTCAGCGTCACTTCGGCTGCTGTGCTGCTGGAAGCGCCGTACTCCTCCGAGGCGATCCTCTTGGCGGAGGCTCCGGGCCCGAGGTTCGTGGACTCCAGAGCGTCGTGACTAACCAGTGCCATTCCTTGGCTCCTTGCTGTTGACCTGCGTCCGCGTAGCTGTGCGCCTCGCCATGCTAGCCCACGCGCCACCGCCGGCCTCAACCCCACGTCACCTACCGGTAGATCGCCTCCACGCGACCCGCCGAAGCACGGCACGGTACCCAGCATCCAGCAAGCCGCTATCTGTAGAGACTACCGGGGGCCGCGGTCGACGACCGGCCAGGATGCAAAGAGGCGTTGTGAGTACACGCACGCAGGCCTGCTGAGAGACGACCCGCTGTCACCCAGATGCGGACCCCGCGAGGATTGAGTCGGGCGGGTTGTCGGTGCGGTTCCGTGGTGGGGACAAGAGGAGACGGCGATGGCTTGGTGGGTGTGGCTCGGCATAGGTTGGGGCGGCGGGGGAGCGATCTTCATCGGTGGTCTTCTTGCCGCCGCGTTGTGCTTTGCACGAGAATGTCCGGCGGCCCAGAGCCTTCAGGACGGTGTGAGCGGGGCGGCCGAGGAGGCAGCAAGCGATCTGCATGCCCCGACGCTGGCGCGGCCCTGATCGCAAGCCAA
>CAYYFS010000021.1:13004-20552 GCA_964471055.1 uncultured Dehalococcoidales bacterium | reverse complement strand
CTGTTATCGAGTCTCCCGCGAACACCTCGATCACCGGAATCTCACTGACCGTTGCGATCAGCGTGTCGGAACCCTCTGACAGCCCCGCTTCGCCTGATCCCTCGATCTCCACGCTGACGATGAACGGAGAATCCGTGTCGTCTTCGTAGACGTGGCTTGCCGGTGCTGTGATGCGCGTGCCCTCTTCAAGCGTCGAAGCGGTGCGCGTGACGGTGGTCAGGGGAGAGCCGTCCCCGAAGTCCCAGGTCACCACGAAGTCTTCGATGCCCTCGGGCGGCACGAGCGTCGCTCGGAACTGGGTCCAGCGGCCGACGGCAATCGTCTTGTCCTCGCCGGCATCCACGGTCATCTCCGCCGGGACGGCCTGGAGACGGACGTTGACGAGTGAGTAGGCGGAAGTCTGCTCCAGAAGCTTCAGGCGGCCCGTCAACCGCTCCATCTCATCCTGGACCTTGGTCAGTTCGGTCTGGACCTTGATGGCATCCTCGACCGCGAAGGCCCTGTCGAACAGCTTCAGAAGGGCGGCCTCGGTGGATTCGAGATTGCGGACGCGGGCGCCCGTGTCCGTGTACTCCTCGGTGAAGTCCTGGCTGGTGACCCTCTCCGATTCAACTTCGGCAGCGAGTGCCCGGATGTCCGATCGCGCCTCGTCGAGGCGGTCCGCCGGTACCCGGACCGAGATGGCGCCCCGGTGTTTCTCGTTCTGCTCGGTCGATACGACCCAGCCGCCGAACCCGGTGGCTATCGTGGATATATCTTCAATCGCCTGCTGCACGGCCAGAACCCTGATCTCCGCATCGACCGTACGGACGATCACGCGCTCCTGTGCGGCCGCGGCGGCGACTTCCCGATCCAGGTTGGACGCGAGGCCGTTGACCCCCTGGCCGGGATCGGCCGCGGCGCTCTTCATCTCATCGCTGTGGTCCGCAAAGCCGCCTTCTTCGCCCTCCATCTCCATCGGAGCGGGAGCCGATCCCGGCATACCGGGCGGTCCGGCCACACCTTTCCACCCCTGCTCTGCGGTGGAGCCAGACTGGTCCTCATCTCGGTAGACCTCCCTCTCGACGACGACGGTCTCGACAACCCGAGAGCGGGAGCCCGCGCCAGAATCTCCGCCGCATGCCGCCATGACGAGCGTCAGAACGACGGCTGCGATGACTGGCAAGATACGCATGGCTGTACTCCTCATCTCCCGGGCGCCTATCACAGATGCGAGTGCGCTCTCCGAAACCGGGACGTCCGGGCCGCGAACGGTTCTTGGTGACCGCGGGCAACCCGCACAAGCGGAGTGCGCCGCATCCTATCAGACGAAAATCCAGCCTCTTTTGTTCCCCGGAACGTGGCGCAGGAGGTGTCCGCGTCCGGGCGGTGCCTCGCTTTCGCGCGAGGTCGCGCGTGCGGCGCATTTGTTAGCTACCGCGTGCCGGCCCGGTTTATAATGCGAACGCAGTTGGGCCGAAGATGCGAGACGGCGCTCGTGCCGGGTGGCAGGACCCAACCCTCGCATGGAGGAGATCTGAAATGGCTGTCGAAACCGGTTCCTGGCGAGTAAAAGGCGGTCTCGCGCAGATGCTCAAGGGCGGGGTGATCATGGACGTCACGAACGCCGAGCAGGCGAAGATCGCCGAGGATGCCGGCGCCGTGGCCGTAATGGCTCTGGAGCGGGTGCCCGCCGACATAAGAGCGGAGGGCGGAGTCGCCCGTATGGCTGACCCGTCGAAGATCAAGGAGATCATCAACACGGTCACCATCCCGGTGATGGCCAAGGCGCGGATCGGGCACTTCGCCGAGGCACAGATACTGCAGGCACTCGGCGTCGACTATGTCGACGAGTCCGAGGTGCTGACCCCGGCGGATGAGGCCTACCACATCAACAAGTGGGCCTTCAAAATGCCGTTCGTGTGCGGATGCACCAATCTCGGCGAGGCGTTGCGGCGGATCGGCGAGGGTGCGGCGATGATCCGCACAAAGGGCGAGGCCGGGACCGGCGACGTAGTCGAGGCAGTAAGGCACGCTCGCTCGGTGCTTGGCACCATCAAGGAGCTGCAGAACACGCCCGAAGAGGAACTCATGACGGTGGCCAAGAACCTGGGCGCGCCGTACGACCTGGTCGTTGAAGTGCACGAGACCGGCAAACTGCCGGTCGTGAACTTCGCCGCCGGCGGAATCGCCACTCCCGCGGACGCGGCTCTCATGATGCAACTCGGCGTGGACGGCGTATTCGTCGGCTCCGGTATCTTCAAGTCGGACGATCCCGCCCCGCGGGCGGTCGCGATCGTCCGGGCCACCACCCACTACAACGATCCCGATATCCTCGCGGAGGTTTCCGAGGGGCTGGGCGAGGCGATGGTCGGCCGCAGCATCCGCTCCATGGACGAGAAGGAACTGATCGCGGACCGCGGCTGGTAGCAGAGAATTGACAAGAATCGGAGTCCTGGCGCTTCAGGGCGATTTCATTGAGCACATGCACGTGCTCGAATCGATGGGCGTGGACGCGTGCGAGGTACGCGTGCCAACACAGCTCGATGGGCTGCACGGGCTGATCATCCCCGGCGGCGAAAGCACCACGATGGCGAAACTCATGGACGCCTACGGGTTCCGTGAGGCTCTCCGTTCGGCGCTGGCGCGAGGCATGGCGCTGTGGGGCACGTGCGCGGGCATGATCATGATCGCCCGAGACCTTGAGGACCCGTACCCGGAGCCGCTCGGCTTGATCGACATTGCGGTTTCGCGCAACTGGTTCGGTCGGCAGATAGACAGCTTCGAATCTGCCCTGGACTTCGAAGGGATAGGCGGGGAGCCCTTCCCGGGCGTGTTCATCCGGGCGCCGGTGGTCACGTCGTGTGGGCCGGAGGTGAAGGTCCTTGCTACGGTCGAGCAGGGTCCGGCAGTGGCCGTCCGGAACGGGCGGGTGCTCGCGACCGCCTTTCATCCAGAGCTGACCGACACTCGCGTTCACCACTACTTCCTGGACATGGCCAAAGAAGCCGCGCCGAATGACTCCGACGCTAGCACCGGACAACCCGCGGGAGACGGCAAAGGGGGACAATGATCCGTCACCTGCACCCGACCGACTCGGTGCTCCTGATCCCTTTCCGTCAGGCGACCGGACGGGCGCAGGCCTTCGCCCTCTCGCGCGCTCTGGAATCCCACGACCCGGCCTTCCCCGTCGTCCGTTACGTGTGCGTCGCGCTGTCCTTGCGCGCCTGGCAATCCTGCTGGGTGATGACGGACCGCGGGCGCATCGGGGCAGTGGTCCGCGCCGGGCGGCGATCCGGGCCGTCCGCCTGGGAGGTACGAGACCTCTACCTGGTCCCGGACGCACTGGACCGCTGCAGCGACCTGTTCGAAGAGATCTGCGTGCAGGCTGGAAGGGACGGAGCTCGAAGGGTGTTCATGCGCCTGGCCGCGGGAAGCGACGTCCTCCCGCAGGCCCGGGCGGCCGGCTTCGTTCCGTGGTTCTCGGAGACGCTGTACCGATTGCGCGCGGGTGCAAACGCGTCGGCGGGAGGAGCACCACTGAAGCTCCGTACCCGGCTGGACACCGATGACATGCCGTTGTTCCGCCTCTACTGCGCGGCGGTGCCGGCCTCCTACCGGACGTACGGCCCCGCGACCGAGGGGGAGTGGAGCGATGCTCATGAGCGTGCCGCCCGAGACCAACCCGAGTGGGTGGTAGATGACGATGCGGGCGGGATCGCGGCCTGGCTGAGCACGGCAGAGACCGGAAGCGGGCGTTACGTGGCCGTACGGGTGCATCCAGAGGCGGACGTGAGTCTCGAAGCACTCGTCCAGGCCGGGGTGGACGGCGCCGAAGGAAAGTCGTCTGTAGCGCTGGTTCCATCGGCAGATACAACCTCCGCTGCGGCTCTGGAACAAACCGGTTTCACGGCCGAGCGTGAGTTCGACGTTCTGGTGCGACCCGTGGCGGTGCCCGTTGCCGAAGCCCGGCGCGCGGTGGCGCCTGTGGCGTAGCGGCCCAATCCAGGCAGAACTGCTGGGAACCCGAAAGGAGAGAACAAACCTGGCTACCAAACAGATCGTGGACGACCTTGATGCACTGATCGAAGTGCTACCGGACCGCGTGCAGCGGTCCCTGCGGGCCCGCGACGACGTGGGCGATCTGGTGGAAGTCGTGCTGGACCTGGGACGCGTGCCAGAGGCGCGCTTCCCACACACGAAGGTGACGATCGGGGACGATGAGGTCACCGACGCCGACATGGAGTTCGTCGTGAGCCGTGTCGGGCGGTTCGGAGACGACAACCGCGCCGGAATCGAGCGGACGTTGCACCGCATATCGGTGATCCGCAACCGGGCCAGCCGCCCTGTCGGGCTCACATGTCGCGTAGGCCGGGCGGTCTTCGGGACAATCCGGGTCATCCGGGACCTAGTCATGACCGGAGAGAGCCTGCTACTGCTGGGACGGCCCGGAGTGGGCAAGACCACCATGCTGCGAGAGGTTGCCCGGGTGCTCGCGGACGACGGCGGAAGGCGCGTGGTCATCGTGGACACGTCGAACGAGATCGCGGGCGACGGCGATGTCCCCCATCCGGCTATCGGCCCGGCGCGGCGCATGCAGGTGCCGAGAACGGATCTTCAACACCGGCTCATGATCGAGGCTGTGGAAAACCACATGCCGGAAGTCATCATCATCGATGAGATGAGCACCGAGCTGGAGGCACTCGCAGCCCGCACCATCGCGGAGCGCGGCGTGCAGCTGGTGGCCACGGCCCACGGGAACACGCTGGCCAACGTCGTCAGCAATCCGACGCTGTCCGACCTTGTCGGTGGGACGCAGTCGGTGACATTGGGCGATATTGAAGCGAGGCGGCGCAGGACGCAGAAGACGATCCTGGAGAGAAGGCACGAGCCCACGTTCGACATCGTCGTGGAGATCAGGGACCGCAACCGGGTCGCCGTGCACCGGGATTCGGGCCAGGTCGTGGATTCCATGCTTCGCGGGTATCCGACGCCGCAGGAGGTCAGGTGGCTGGGCGAAGACGGTGAGGTGAAGAGCGCACTGGAAGACCCGTCCGAGTCGCCCGGGCCGACCGACCTGGCGCCCGCCCCGTGGCCGGACCATCCGTTCGCTCGGTCTTCGCGGGAGGTCGAGCTCTTGCCGAAGGTCGAGGCGCCTGCATCCCGTCCGGCGCCCCCGACCCGCGTGCACCCGTTCGGAATTCCGAGGCCGACCCTCCAGGAGGCCATTGACGAGATGGCGGTGCCCGTCCGTGTCGTCGCCTCCGTTGAGGAAGCCGACGTACTGGTGACGACGAAGGCACACTACGGCCGGCGTCCGCGAGCTGTGCGCGACGCAGAGAAGGAAGGCACACCCGTCCACGTTCTGCGCCGGGGATCCGGAGAACAGATCCGACAGTTCCTGCGCAGGTTTCGGAACGGCGGGCGCAACGACGCCAGGGGCACCCCGGACGAGGACACGATGACCGAGGCGCTGGCCGAGGCGGAAGAAGGGCTGCGACGGGTGCTGTCGGGCGAGCGGCGCATAGCGTTGTCGCCCCAGTCGGCGTACGTCCGCAGGCTCCAGCACGGGCTCGCGTCTCGCTACAATCTGGGTTCCTCCAGCACCGGCCATGAACCGAATCGATACGTCGTCATACGAGCGCGGCGCCGCAACCGCTAGACGAGGCAAGCGCCGCCCCGGGCTTAGGGGTTGACGTATCCTCGGATCGGGACCCGAACGAGACGCACTTCGAACTCGCACACGGAACGGACAGGCATGTTCATATCCATCGAGGGCGGCGACGGCACCGGCAAGTCCACGCAGGCGCAGATGCTGAAGCTGCGTCTGGAGCAGGCCGGGCGGGACGTTCTGGCACTGCGCGAGCCCGGCGGCACGCCAATTGGTGATGAGTTGCGCCGCTGGTTGAAGGGCCCTGGCACGTCGAATCCCTGGGCGGAACTGTTTCTATTCGAGGCCGCACGCGCCGAGCTGGTCCAGGAGGTGATCCGGCCCGCGCTGGAGCGGGGCACGGCGGTCGTCATCGATCGTTTCGCCGACTCGTCGACCGCCTACCAAGGCTATGGCAGAGGTCTGCCCCTTGTGCAGGTCGAGGCGCTCAACCGCACCGCGACGGGCGGCCTCGTTCCCGACCTCACGGTGCTGCTGGATATGCCCCCGGGCGCGGCGCTCGCCCGATTGGCGGAGACCGGCGGCGGAACCGGACGAGTGGATCCGGCTGCTGAACGGCGTTTCGAGGAAGAACCGATGGCCTTCCATGACCGCGTAATGAACGGGTTCCGTCAGCTTGCAGCTCGGGAGCCCGGCCGTTGGCTCGTGGTGGACGCGACTCTGCCCGAAGCTCAGATCGCCGACGCAATATGGGAGCGAGTCCGCGGGCTTCCGGGCGCTAGCGCGGGGTAGGCGGCTGCATGGCGAACGAGATACGCCCGCTCTCGGCCGCTGAGCTGACCGAGTTCCTGGCCGAAGAGCACCTTGCCGTCATCACGACGAACGCGCCTGACGGCTTCCCGCATTCGACCCCTGTCTGGTACATGGCCGAGCCGGACGGCGCGATGGGCGTTGTCGCGTTTGACGACACTGTCAAAGTCAGGAACCTCCGCCGCGACCCGAAAGCTGCCGTGTTGATCGCCAGCGAGAAGCCGCCGTACCGGTGGGTGCTGTACCGCGGGGTGACCGAAGTCACGACCGAGGGTGCGGACGAGTACGCGCGGCGCGTATCAGAGCGGTATCTCGGAGTCCAGGGCGCCCGCGAGTACCTGGACAGCCTGGGAGCCCATCCGCCCTTCGTGATCATCCGGTTGAGAGACCCGCGCATCACCTCGATGGCCGACCCTGCCGACAGTTGACCCGGGCATCGCGCTCTGACAGAATAGTTCGGGTTCAACGAAGTACCGTCGCCTCAAGAGTCTGCCGGAGTCCATATGCGGACTCGGCCGGTTCAGCACACGCACCGGGAGGTACGCCACGCCGCCAGAACGCGCCCTGCAGCCGAACGCGGAAGTGAAGCCGGCCGTAGCGGAAGGCGGCCCGGCCCCTCAGACCCAGGAAGACGAATTCCAACAGTTGCCCCGGCGGCAGGTCATCCTGACCATGGGCGGCGTGATGATGGCGCTGTTCCTGGCCTCTCTGGACCAGACCATCGTCGGCACCGCGCTCCCGAGGATCGTCGCGGACCTGGGTGGGTTCGAGTTGTACGCGTGGGTGGCAACCGCGTACATGGTGGCGTCGACGGTGGTCGTTCCAATCGTGGGACGGCTTTCCGACATGTACGGCCGCAAGTGGTTCTGCGTCGCCGGGATGGTCGTCTTCCTGATCGGATCGGCCCTCGCGGGGCTTTCGCAGACTATGGTCCAGCTGATCGGCTTCCGGGCGTTCCAGGGCCTTGGTGGCGGCGCCATGATGGCGATCGCGTTTGTAGCGATCGGCGACCTGTTCCCGCCCGCGGAGCGCGGCAAGTACCAGGGAATACTGGCCGGGGTCTTCGGGCTCTCCTCGATCATCGGGCCTGCGCTGGGTGGGTTCATCACCGATACGTGGGCGTGGCACTGGATCTTCTACGTCAACAT
>CAYYFS010000021.1:0-12904 GCA_964471055.1 uncultured Dehalococcoidales bacterium | reverse complement strand
CCGATCATTCCGCTGGGGCTATTCAGGAACAACGTTGTCACGCTGTCCATCGTTGCCATAGTCCTGACCGGGTTCGGCATGTTCGGCGCGATGATCTACATCCCGCTGTACTTCCAGGCCGTGCTGGGCGCGTCCGCCACGAGCAGCGGCACCTTCCTGACTCCGATGATGCTCGGCACAGTTGTAGGCGCGGCTCTATCGGGTCAGGCGCTCTCGCGTCTCGGCGGCCACTACCGATGGCAGGGAGCGGTCGGCATCGCGATCATGGCCGTCGGAACGGCGCTGTTTTCCCGCGTCACCCCCGAAACAAGCAACGGGGCGGCGGTCGCCAGGATTGTCGTAATGGGATTCGGGCTCGGCATCACCTTCCCGGTATTCACGATAGCCATTCAGAACACGGTCCCCTTCAGCCTCCTGGGGGTCGCGACTTCCTCCGCGCAGTTCTTCCGTTCAATAGGAGGAACGGTCGGGCTTGCCGTACTCGGGGCGGTGATGGTGAACCGTTTCAGCGACGGCTTCCGGTCGACCCTGCCGGAGGCAGCGCGTGCGGTGGTGCCGCAGGAGCAGATCGCCGCGCTGATCGGAAACCCGCAGGCCCTTGTGAACCCGGAGGCTACGGCCGGGCTTCGGGAATCCTTTGCGGCGCTGGGTCCCCAGGGCGCGGCGGCCGGGGAGCAGGTGTTCGAAACGCTGCGTAGCTCGCTGTCCAGCGCCATCGGCAGCGTGTTCCTGGTCTCTCTTACGGCGATTCTCGTCGCCCTTGTAGCGACCCTCTTCATCAGGGAGATCCCGCTCAAGAAGAAAAACGCATCCGGCAGAGAGAGCGCCGCATCGGATGCGAATGCGACAGTCCCGACGTCCGGCGAGGGATCCGGAGGCTAGCGGGTGGCGACGTTGTCCGGGGCCTCGATGGCCAAGTCTTCGCCGTAGCGGGAGAACGTAATCGTGGCGTTCAGTCTCGCTTCATACTCGACGCCGGTTGTCTCGTCCGGGCCGGCGAAGCGGCCGGAGATAACCTCTCGACGGGGGAGATGGTCCTCAACCCCGATCCAGGCGTCCAGCTGAAACTCGGCGTCGACACCCACCGGCATATCCGGTTCGTCCACCGACGGCATCCCACCCGCGGCCGCGACGGTGCCCAGAAGGCCCAGAAGCCCCTGCTCATCCGTTGTGAACCTGAGATGGTCGGTGAGGACGCCGTCGACGGTCTCCCGCTCGAGCAGGGAGAGATCGCCCAGGTCGCCCGGCCTCAGGTCCGTCAGCGCCTTCAGCGGGTTCGCGTCCGCGTTCATTCCGATGTCGAAAGGAATAGCGAACTTGACCCATTCGTCGGACATCGGCGGCTTCAGGTAGACGTCGGACCCTATGGCCATCACCGCGATCTCCCCTCCTCCGGATGACGCCGGCGAAAGGGCTGAGACGCGGGCGGTGAACCGCGCCCGGTCCGGCCGCTCGTAGTCGACCGTGCCGCTCAGGCTGACCGTTGCCTCTCCACCCCCATCTTCTGGTCCGATCATTTCGACTGTGACTTCCGCACGGGCCGACTGCACATCCTCAGCTGCTTTCACCATGTCGCTGAAGACCGTCTCGGCAGGAGACCCATCCGACGCACATGCGACCGCCAGAAGCATGACGAACAGGAGCCCGGCAATCACGAACCATCGACCGCGAGCGCTCGGTTCAGCGGCGGCCGGCTCAGTCGCCACGAGAGTGTTCTCCATGGCAGTCCTCCTGTTTCGTCTCCGGTAGTCGGGCTGCGACGTTCGTGATGCACACATTATCGCCCGTCCTGTGAGGCCGATGCACGATGATCGTCTTTTGACGCCCGCCGTCGGCGGCGATACATTGTGACGGCTCTGAAGACCCGCGCCCGCGGGACCTGTCCATACATTGTCTCCACCGGAGGATTCCATCCATGCGCACCAACACACTCAAGGCAAAGATGCTCGCGGGCAAGCCGTGCAGCGGGCACTTCATTAACGTCCCGTCGCCGACCGTGGTGGAGTTCATCGGATTGCTCGGTTTCGACTTCGTGATCATCGACTGCGAGCACGGAATCTCCGACTACGAGAGTGCGGAGCACATGATCCGCGCGGCGGAGCTGGCAAACGCCACGCCGATGGTGCGGATCGGACTCAACATGCAGCAGCACATCCAGCGATACCTGGATGCAGGCGCCCAGGGTGTGCAGATTCCGCTTGTGAACACCGGAGCAGAGGCGCGGGCTGTTGTGGACTCGGTCAAGTACCCTCCCCAGGGCAAACGCGGTCTCGCCGGGACGCGGTCCTCCGGATATGGGCAGGCTCATCCCAGCCTGGGTGAGTACGTTGAGATCGCGAACCGCGAGACGCTGGTATGTGTGCAGATAGAGACCGAGGAGGCGATCGAGAACGCCGACGAGATAGTCGCCACTGAAGGCGTGGACATCATCTTCCTCGGACCGAACGACCTCTCGCAGGTGTTCGGTCTTCACGGCCAGGGCACCCACCCGAAGGTGGTGGAGACCATCGAGATGCTGACGGAGAAAGCGATTGCGGCGGGCAAGCAGGTGGGTACCATCGCGGCTTCGCCCGATGCGTTCAAGCACTGGAATGATCTGGGCGTCAAGTACCTGTGCGGGAACGCCTTGTGGTTCATGGCCTCCGGCGCAAACGCCTACCTTGAGGGCATCAAGGGCCTCAGGGATTAACTGCCGCACGTCGCGCCCGGAGGGAACAATGACGGAGCGCATGGGGTTCGTCGGCCTGGGAATCATGGGCGTGCCGATGGCACGGCACCTGCTGGACGCCGGTCATCCCCTTGCGGTGTGGAACCGCACGACAGCGCGCATGGAGCCGCTTGTCGCTGCCGGGGCGGCGGCAGGCGAGTCGCCCGCGGACGTGGCCGCCCGATCCGACATCACGATCACGATGGTCAGCGACTCGCAGGATGTCGAGGCGGTGATCGCCGGGCGGAGCGGCATCATCGAAGGCGCGACGCCGGGGTCGGTCGTGATCGACATGAGCACGATCTCCCCGGCGACGAGCCGCGCGCTGGCCGAACGCCTGGCGGAAAAGGACGTGCAGATGCTGGACGCCCCGGTCACCGGGGGCGTCTCCGGCGCTGAGAACGCGGCGCTCTCGATCTTCGTCGGTGGAGACACGGCCACGTTCGAGCGGTGCCTGCCGGTCTTTCGCGTGCTCGGCAAGGCCGTCACACACATGGGCTCGAGCGGGTCCGGTCATACGGCGAAGCTGGCCAACCAGATACTGGGAGCCGGCTGCATGATCGGAGTAGCGGAATCCCTGGTGTTCGCCAGCAAAGCGGGACTTGACCTGCGCAAGTTCCTGAACGCGGCAAAGGATGGCGCTGGCGGTTCCTGGCACCTGGCGAACATGGGTCCCCTGATCTTCGACGGCGACTTCTCGCCCGGCTACATGGTGCGGCACCATCAGAAGGATCTGCGCCTCATACACGAGGTCGGCGGCGAAACAGGCGTCTCGCTGCCGATGGCGGGCCTCGTCCAACAGCTGTACCGCGCTCTTCAGGCGGCGGGGGGCGAGGAGCTGGGGCACCACGCCCTCGTGCAGATAGTTGAGAAGCTCGCCCAGACCGAAGCCAGAGGCTGACGCCGGAGGCGCTCGGCGTGTTCCGTGGGCTGCTTGAGAAGGCGCGCAGCTCCGAATCTGCACGGGCGGTCATGCAGCTGCCGTGGCGCGGCAGGGCGAAGCTTGTGTGGCGATTGATGCGAAGCCCCCGGGTGCCGCTGCCGGCGAAGGTGATTTTGCCCGTGCTGGTTCTGTATCTGATGTGCCCTATCGACGTGATCCCGGACTTCATTCCCGTGCTCGGCCATGTGGATGACGTCTTGGTGATCATCCTGGCCTTCTGGGCCTTCGCCCGGCTCGTCCCTCCGGGGGTTGTCGCGGAGGAAGCCGCGAAGATCAGGGCGGAAACGGTCGCGGGCGGGGAGCACCCGACGTAGCCGCGACAAACGGCGCCGGTCAACCCGGAGACGCGCCCATGCGCAAGCCCGACTACCAGTTCTTCTCGCTGGACGAGTACCGGCACCGACTGGACGCGCTCCGCTCGCGCATGGCGTGCAAAGGGGTTGACGCCATGCTCATTCATACCCCGGAGAACATCTACTACATCAGCGGGTACCAGACGCCGGGCTACTACTACTATCTGGCGCTCGTCGTGCCGCTGGATCGAGAGCCGATCCTTGTGCCCCCGCCGCACGAGGAATCCCAGGTCGCCGCGCACTCCTGGCTTGAGGAGTACCGGCTGTACGACGACACGGCCAGCGGCATCGAGGCGACGCAGGACGTCCTGCGGGAACTGGGCCTGGCGGGAGGGAAGATCGGCCTGGAGAACGATTCGTGGTTCCTTACGAGCCGGGACTACGTGGATCTGGTCTCGGGGTTACCAGAGGCGGGGTTCGTCGACTGCTCCGGCCTCGTCGAGCAGGGCCGGATGATCAAGTCCGCCACGGAAATCGAGTACATGAGCCACGCGGCGAAAGCCTCTGAGGCTGGGATGCGCGCGGGCATCGAAGCGGCACAGGTCGGAGCGACCGAAGCCGAGGTGATGGCCGAGATCAGCCGCGCTCAGACCCTGACCGGAAGCGAGTACACCGCATTGCCCACGTTCGTGACCTCGGGCCTGCGATCCCTGGTGGTTCATGCTACTTGGTCCCCGAAGAAGCTGGTCGCCGGCGAGGTGGTCTTCCTGGAGGTGCCGGGGTGCGTCAACCGGTACCACGCTGCCATGAGCCGGGCGATCTTCCCGGGAGACCCCCCAGCCCTGCTGGCGCGTGCAGCGGAAACTAGCACGGATGCGCTGGCGACCGCGAAAGCAGCGATCAGACCGGGCGTACGCATCTCGGCGGCCTTCGAAGCAGCGCGCGACCGGATAGGCGCGGCAAGGATTGGGTATGACCAGACCAGACGGATCGCCTACTCGATCGGAATCGCGTTCCCACCGGGCTGGGGCGAGGGCCACATCGTCAGCATCAACGCCAATGAACACCGGCCATTCGAGGCGGGTATGACCTTCCACGTCATCACGACGATTCGCCTCCAGGGGCTGGGCGCGGTCGGGTGCAGTGATACTGTCCTCGTGACCGGCGACGGGTGTGAGACGCTTACCGGTGGAATCGCCCCCGGGCTCTACGGGCGGTAGGCCGATAGCAGATGAGCCAGAGGAGACGTGAAGTGGCGGACGCAAACCAGAACCCCCTGCTCGGCCTGAGCCAGGGACTTGGCGGGCTACCGATACTGAGCGATGCCAAATCCCGTTCGATCTGCGCTGAGAATCCGACCGGCGAGCCGGGAGGAGGTGCGCGGGCGGAATCGCCGGCACCGCCGCACCCCGCGCATCGGCTCGGAAAGGGCTGGAAGGTCCGTCCCTACCTGACGCTTCCCTCCGGTTCGATAACGACTCTCGCAGACATCGAGGGACCCGGGATCATCAACCACATCTGGACGACTGTCGATACCGTCGCGTATCGGGACTGCGTGCTGCGGTTCTACTGGGACGGAGAGGAGATGCCGTCCATCGAAGTGCCGGTTGGCGACTTCTTCGCCAACGCGCACGGCCTCCGGTACAACGTGAACTCGCTGCCCGTATCCGTGAACCCGAGCGGCGGTTTCAACAGCTACTGGCCGATGCCCTTCCAGAAGCGGGCGCGCATCACCGTGGAGAACCAGCACCGGGACGAGATCCGGGCGTGGTTCTACCAGGTCGACTACTCGCTCACCGAGGTGCCCGAGGACGCGGCGTACTTCCACGCGCAGTGGCGACGGTCGATGACCACGCGCGAACTCCCGGAACACACGATTCTTGACGGGGTGCAGGGTCGGGGGCACTACGTTGGCACGGTCCTGGGGTGGACGCAGATGTCGGACGGTTGGTGGGGAGAGGGAGAGGTCAAGTTCTACATGGATGGGGACTCAGAATACCCCACCATCTGTGGTACGGGCACGGAAGACTACTTCGGGGGTGCCTGGGGCTTCACTGACACGTTCTCGGGGCCCTACCTGGGCTACCCGCTCTGGACCCGCGATCCGGGCGACGTGCCGAAGCACGGGCTGTATCGCTGGCACGTGCTGGACCCGATCCGCTTCGCACGCGACCTCAGGGTGACGGTTCAGGCGCTGGGCTGGTATCAGGACAGGACGTTCCAGCCGCTCACGGACGATATCGCGTCGGTCGCGTACTGGTACCAGGCGGAGCCGCACAGCGCGTTCCCGGAGCTTCCCGGTCCCGAGGCCCGCTGGCCACGGCTGAAGCGCGACTGAGCGATACCTCCTCCTGCCACGTCCGGGGGGCCGGCGACCCGGCGCTCCCCTTGAGTGAACACAGGTGGGCACGGGCATGGTCTACGTCGGCCTCGCGGCCCTTTCGGCAGCGGTGGTGCTCCTCGAGCTCACGCTGACCCGTATCTACTCGGTCGCCCAGGGGTATCACTTCGCGTTTCTGGCCGTCAGCCTGGGGTTGCTCGGGTTCGGGGCAAGCGGCACGGCGCTGTTCGTCTCGCCGCGGTTGTTGAGGGGCGGGAAGCGGAGGCTCCTCGGCGGTTCTGCCCTGCTGTTCGCCGGGTCGGTCCCGGCGGTCTACTGGGCGGTAAACAGCATTCCGTTCGACGCGTACCGGCTGACGCTGGAACCGTCGATGTTCGGGCACCTGGTCCTCTTCTACCTCGCACCGGTGGTGCCGTTCTTCTTCGCCGGCGTGGCCCAGGGCGGGGCGCTCTCCCTTGAACCGGGGAAGGCGGCCCGTCTCTACGGCGCGGGCCTGGCCGGCTCCGGCATCGGTGCGCTGCTGGCGGCAGGAGGTCCGGTTTCCGGCGGCCCGGCCGTTGCCGTCACCCTGGCGACGTGCCTGGGCGCGGCAGCGTGGGTAGCTTTCACCTTGAAACGGTCGACCACAAGTATCGTCGCAGTTGCGCTGACGGGCGTCGCACTCGTGATCTGGGGCTGGATGTTCCCGAGTGCGATCGATCTGCGAATGTCCCCGTACAAAGCGCTACCGACCATCCTCCGCCAGCAAGGCTCGGAATTGGCCGCGACCGAATGGAACGCGTTCTCGCGGGTCGACGTTGTGGAGTCGGAGCTGTTGCACCGGGCGCCCGGGCTGAGCCTCGCGTACATGGAGCCCATGCCGCGCCAGACGGCAGTGACCGCGGACGGCGGCAACCTGACCGCCGTCACGCTTTCCACGCCGGAGGACGCGGAGTTCACCGAATACCTGCCCCAGGCGGCGGCCTACGGGCTCGTCGACCGTCCGCGCGTGCTCGTGCTGGAACCGGGCGGTGGGATGGACGTGCTGGCGGCCCTTCATCACGGGGCAGCGAGCGCGGTGGCGGTGACAGGCAACCCGCTGGAGGCGGACCTCCTGAGACAGGCGTTCCTCGATGAGGCGAAGGTATCGCGTGAGCCGCGGGTGCGCATCGTCACAGCGAACCCGCGCAGCTACCTGGCGCGGGAGAACGACCGTTTCGACCTGATCGTGCTCTCATTGCGCGATGCCTTCCGTCCGATCACGGCCGGGGCCTACAGTCTGGGCGAGAACCACCTGTATACAAAGGAGGCGTTCGAGGCGTACTACCGGCAGCTCGCACCGGGCGGCGTGATGATGATGACCCGGTGGGCCCAGGTACCGCCCAGCGAGGACCTGCGCATGGCCGCCACGGCGGTTGAAGCGCTCGAGTCGTTGGGCGTCCGCGACCCGGGCAGCAGGCTGGTGGCGATTCGAACGCTCCAGACCTTCACGCTGCTGGTCGGGGAGGCTCCGTACACCCCCCTGGAGCTGGAGACACTCAGAGACTTCGCCCACTCGCGGCAGATGGACCTCTCCTGGCTCCCGGGAATCGCGCCCACTGAACTGAACCGCTTCTTCGTTCTCCCGGAGGAGGTCTACTACGAGGGAATGCGGAGGTTGATCGACCCCGAGCAGCGCCCCGCGTTCTACCGTGAGCAGCCGTTCGATCTGGCGCCTGCAACGGACGGTCAGCCCTTCTTCTTCCATTTCTTCCGCTGGGGCCAGTTGCCTGACATCTTCGCCGCACTCGGCAAACAATGGCGACCTTTCGGCGGCGCTGGATTCCTGGTGGTCCTGGCCTTCCTGGCCGTGGCAGTGGTCGGATCGACTTTCCTGATCCTTCTGCCCCTCGCGGCCGGGCGCGGTCGCGCGCCGGGCGGCGCAGTCGAGAAAACAGGTGGTCTGCGCGCGCGGGCGCCGCTTGCGTACTTCTTCGCCCTCGGCCTCGGCTTTCTGTGGATCGAGCTCCCGCTGATGCAGCGATTCATCCTGTTGCTCGACCACCCCGTCTACTCTTTCGCCGTCGTGCTGTTCGCAGTCCTCGTCTTCTCGGGCATCGGGAGCATCCTCACGGAGCGCCTCGGCGGATACCAGGGCCGCGCGCTCCTGGCTCTCGGGGCGCTGGCCTTCGTCTACGCGGTTGCCGCGCCTCAGCTGGCGGATGCCGTGCTGAAATTCCCGCTGGCGGCGCGCGTGCCGCTGGCCATCCTGTTCATCGCCCCCCTGGCCCTTCTGATGGGGATGCCGTTCGCCGGCGGGATCGCGGCGCTGCGGACACGACGGCCGGCGCTGATTCCGTGGGCCTGGGGCGTGAACGGCTACGCCTCGGTGGTGGGATCGGTTCTGGCGGCGCTGATGGCTCTGAGCTGGGGGTTCCTGTGGGTGATGCTGGCGGCCGGAGCGGCCTATCTGGCCGCGTGGGCGCTCTTCCACCGGGGCCTCACGGCCCGCCGACCAGCGGCACGAAGATGACTGCCCCCTGGTTGTAGGAAACCCACTTCCCGTTTTGCTGAACCATCAGCCAGAGCGTCTGAGTCTGGCCTGGAGGTCCCACCGGGATCACCACCCTTCCTCCCGGCTTGACCTGGGTCAGGAGAGATGGCGGAACGTGGTCCGGCGCGGCGGTGACGATGATCGCGTCGAACGGGGCTTCCTCTTCCCATCCGAAGTAGCCGTCGCGAAGTGCGGTCACGACCGCGGAGTATCCGAGTTCATCCAGCAGCTCCCGCGCGGACCCGGCCAGCGCGGGGATGACCTCGGCCGAGAACACCTCTGCTCCCATCTCGGCCAGCACCGCCGCCTGATAGCCAGAGCCGGTACCGATTTCGAGGATTCTGTCCCCGGGCTCCACCTGTAGAAGCTGCGACATGAGGGCGACGATGTACGGCTGTGAGATCGTCTGACCCTCTGCTATTGGCAGCGCGGTATCGCTGTACGCAGCGTCCAGATACGAGTCCAGCACGAATCGGTGCCGCGGGACAGTCCGCATGACCTGGAGAACTCGCGGGTCCTCCACTCCCCGGCTCTCGATCTGTCGCGAGACCATGCTTTCGCGGAGCAGCGCGTAGCGCTCGTCCTCGGCTTCGGACGGAGCCGTGGTGGACACGGCCGCGGGTGGCGCGGGGGTTTGCGCGGCAGGGTCGGCCGAGCAGGCCGCCGCCAGCAGCAAGGTCACAATCGGCAGCAGCGTTCTCAGAGTCATCGCCGCCCCCTTCCGAAAGCGTGCGGGTTGCGCCGGTCAAGTGTGCCGACAGGCGCGGCGGGCGCGCAAGGGTCGACGCTACGGGCCGGTGACGTCGATCGAGGTCAGGTTCCCAAGCGTGAGCACCGCCACGAACGCCATGACGCCAACCATCGTCGCGGCGAACAACCCGACGTAGAACGGCCGGATGCCCAACCCTTTGAGGGAGCTGAAGGCGGTGCCGAGCCCGACGCCGGCCATGGCAGTAGCCAGTGTGTGGCCTGAGAGCTGCTTGGTCACGCGCACGACCTCATCCCAGGTGTCCGGCTGCATGAACCACAGGGCGAGACGGCCGCTGTCCAGCAGACCGTCGCCGATTGACCGGATCACGGCCAGGAACAGGAACCCGAGGATGAACAGTGGTACCAGCCGGACCCAGCTAACCCGGGCCGCAGAGGACTCGTCGTCCTCCTCGCCGCCGCGGGCATACAGATACGCCATCAGGGGGATGACCACAACCATCAGGAGATTGCGGACCAGCTTGGTGACGACAGCGACATCGGCACAACAAGGAGACGCAGAGACGTTGAACGTCTCATCATACATCAGTGAGGCGCCGGCCACCTGGGCCGTCTCGTGGATGGAGGTGCCCAGGAAGAGGCCGGCCATGGTGTGGTCTCCTCCGAACAGCCAGTTGGCCAGGTACGGGTAAAGGAACATGGCCGCCAGGCCGAAGACGGTGATGTTCGCTACGGCGTAGACCACTTCCTCCTGTTTGGCCCGGATTCCCGGCGCGGTCGCCACAATGGCCGATGCCCCACAGATGCTCGTGCCGACTGCTATCAGGGTGCCAAGCCGCCGGGAGAGGTTCAGCCACCGGGTCACGTATGTGGTGATGACGAGTCCCGCGACGACGCACAGCACGACTATGGGAATCCCCCAC
This sequence comes from uncultured Dehalococcoidales bacterium, assembly GCA_964471055.1. Classification (GTDB taxonomy): domain Bacteria; phylum Chloroflexota; class Dehalococcoidia; order Lucifugimonadales; family Lucifugimonadaceae; genus CAYYFS01. The sequence goes on along the minus strand of CAYYFS010000021.1, from coordinate 2,477 downwards.
GCGCCAATCGTCAGGGCGTCGAAGATGCTCAACCGGAGCCCCATCAGGATGATGCCCAGGCGGAGCAGCTTCTTGACGCAGAAGTCCACGCCGGGGAGGGCCCACGCAGGCACGCCGATGGTGTTCCGGACGAGTGCACCCAGGATGATCGCCACCATGATCGTCCCGGAGAACTCGAAGAAGCGGGCCAGGAAATCGGTGACCTGGATGGCGACAATGACGGTCACCGCCGCGAGCACGACCCCCGGAACCAACCGGGGTACCTGCGCCAGCGGCACGCCAAGCAGCGCACCCTCCAGTACCCGCCCTGCCCGGAGAGTGATCCGCGTGGCGGCTTCCGCGTTCATCGTCCTCACTTTCGGCGCGACCGATCGCAACTGGCCCGGCCTCTGTGTCCTGGCATTACTCCCAGGCGTTGCCCCAGCGGGCCTCGAAGAAATTCTCGCCGACCGGCTTGCGGACGCGATCCCTCGCCTCCCAGTGATCGTAGACGTCGCGAGGCAGCTTCTCCGGATCGCCGGGATAGCCGACAGCGATCACGCAAACGATGCGGTAGCCCTCGGGGGCGCCGACGGCCTCGCGCATGGGGTCCTGTTCATATGCGGCCATCAGGTGCGTCACGAGGCCGAGCCGCTCCGCCTGCAGCATGAAGTTCTGGCTGGCCAGGCCAAGGTCGAACAGGTAGTAGTCGAGCCCGGGGTCCCTGCGGGAATCGTCCTCCGGTCGACCGCCGAACACTACCTGGAGAGGGGCCGGAGGCGCCCAGCCTTTGTTGAAGTCGGAGAGGGCATCGATGACGGCCGGGTGGTTGTCTTCGCCCTGCACGAAGGTGACGTACCACGGCTGCAGGTTGCGGGCCGACGGCGCCCATCTGGTGGCCTCGATGAGGATATCGATCTTCTCGCGTTCGATGGGCCTGCTGTCAAACGCGGCCCCGCTGCGACGCGTCATGATCTCAGGGAGCACGGACGAGTCCTGTACTGGCAAGTGCTTTCTCCTCCATTGATGGCGCTAGCCGTTGACCGGGCGCGGGCTCGCGAGTCGCGCATTGACGTTGTTTCGGCCGCCTGAGGGAGTATAGACGGCGGGGGGAGCGAGTCAACGGTGAGGACACAGGGGCCGGGCAACATCTGGGCGGCCGCGTCGCGGACCTACCGGACCTCCAGCTCCGGCGAATCGACTCCCAGGACGACGAATTTGTACTCGGGATTATCCCCGGCACCCGGGAAACCGTCCTCCATCCAAACCGTCGTCCAGGCGGCTGTCCCGACCCCACCGAGGAACTCCATCTCGACCCATTCGATCAGATCGTCCGGGTCAAACGGGTCCACTTCGTAGATCCCCACCGTCATCACCTGATCGTCCAGGCCGGGCACGAAAGCCAGAAGCCTCACGGCAGTGCCCTGCTGAACCTCGGTTAGTTCGTTACCGAGGACGTCCTGCCACGCGATGGCATCGACGTCGAGCGAGGATTCCAGCCACATGAACGTGTCGAAGTAGCTGTTGTTGGCTTCGTTCGCCTCCGGCACGTCGTCACCGGCGTCGATGAACAGTTCCACCACGTGGAGGCCGGGGTTGGCGATACTGACCTCAGCGCCAATCTTCTCGTAGTCAGCATTGGGAAGGAGTTCAGGGAGCAGTATCTGCCAGACCTGAGCCCCGTCGATCAGTACGGTCACCTGAAATGGGCCGTGAGCGTACGCGAGGGCATCGTTCCGGATCGCGATGTCGAGTTTGGCGGGCACTCCGGCCATCGGAGCACCCTGGAACACAATCGGCGCCGACCAACCCTCCGGACGATATGGCTGAAGGTCCGGCAGCGGCATAGGCGTGCGGGTCGGAGTTGGTGTTGCCGTGGGCCGCGGCGTCGGCGTCGCTGTCGGCGTGGGCGTGGCGGTGGGTCGCGGCGTGGGCAGGGGTAGAGCGGTGGGCGTCGGGACGCCGGCACGCCATATCCGGATCCTGAGTCCCATCTCTGCGCCGGTGTAGTGGTAATAGGTCAGGGTGTTCGTGCCCGCATGGAAAAGCTGTGTGGAGTCCAGGTACTGACCCTTCCCGTCCGATTCCAGGACCTCTTCTCCGAGCATGTAGTCGTAGATGATGCCGCCCAGTACTTTGTCGTACTCCAGGAACTCCCACACCGGCTCGTCGTTCACTGACAGCCAGGCCTCCCAGCCGCCGTACTTGCTGATAGTCAGGCTCCCTTCGTTGTAGACGCCGATCTCGACTCTGGTGGCGTCCCCGGGGATCTCAACTGACCAGGTCGCGGGCGTTTCGTGGTACGCAATCATGCCGAGATCGGTCACCACCGGCCCCGTGGGCGGAGTGGCGGTCGGCGTGGCTTCCGGTTCGAGGTAGAGCTTGAGGCTCTGGGCGATCTCCTTGAAGACCGGCGCGTAGAGCTCCATGTCGCCGAGGGGCGCCTGGCACATGAGCACGAACCCTGTACCGCCTTCGATCAGAAGGTACTCGATACC
>CAYYFS010000020.1:0-20682 GCA_964471055.1 uncultured Dehalococcoidales bacterium | reverse complement strand
TCACCCTCAGCACCGCGAGGTCATCCCCGGTCGCGTCCGGAGCGAACTGCGCGATCCCTTCGAGCCATCGCGGGTCGTGCACCTGCTTGACCTCTCTGAAGTCGAGCCGCCGGTACACCGTGTGCGGCATCTGTCCCGCCTCCTGGAGAAGCCGCTTCGAAGCGGCTGATAGCGCCCATGTCAGCAATCCGTCGATTGCGTCTTGGTGCTGCCACCAGGTGATCGTTTCGGTCAGCAAGGCCGTGCCGATGCCGCGTCCCCAGAGCGACGGCTGCTTCCGGGCATCGGGCGTCCACCCGACGTGATAGCAGCCAAGAGTCAGATACCGTCCGTGGAGGCTCAATGGCTCGGCGACCCTGAAGTCCGCCCAGGGCCAGTGGCCGGTCCACCCGCCTTCCTCAACGAACTCTGGATCGTATTCGCGCAGGTACAGCTGGCCCAGGTATCGCGGACCGTCGAACGCGAGCATCGAAGCAATGCCCTGCCTCACGGAGGACTCGCGGACATGTTCGGTCGACAGCCAGTGCACCGATTCCACGGTCCCGAAATCGGCAGGGGTCATAGGCCGGCAGCGAATCTCCACGCGCCTCCCCCCTCAGCGGCAGTGGGCAGCCGCCTACCGCGCCGTCAGGCCGCCGTCGATCACCAACTCGCTGCCCGTCATGTACGTCGCGTCGTCCGACGCGAGGAACAGCGCCCCGTTGGCGACATCCTCCGGCGTCGCGAACCTGCCAAGAGGCGTGCGGGTCAGACGCTCCTGCCCGGCCGGGGTTGCGTGGTACGCGGCCGTCATCGGCGTTTGCACGTAGCCGGGGTGTATCGAATTCGCCCGGATGTTCTCGCCGGCGAACTCAAGCGCCGTGGATTTCGTGAACAGGCGGACGCCCCCCTTGGACGCCGAGTACGCGGGGCTGTTGGTCGTTCCCACCAGGCCGTACGCGGAGCAAATGTTGATGATCGAGCCGCCCCCGGCCCGCCTCAACGCTGGAACAGCGTGTTTCGTACCCAGAAACACACCGGTGATGTTCACGCCCATCACTCGCCCCCACTGGTCAAGACCCGCCTCGAGGATCGGTTTGCGGTCGACCAGCCCCGCGTTGTTGACCAGGACGTTCAGGCTTCCGTGCCGCGCCTCAGCGGTCCCCACGATCCCCTGCCAGCTCTCCTCATCCGTGACGTCGAGACGAACGAAGTCAACGGTGTAGCCCTCTCCCCGCAACCCCTCTACCGTCGCCTCGCCTTCCTTCTCCAGGACGTCGCCTATGACGACCTTTGCACCCTCTTCCGCAAAGCGGCGCGCAATCGCCATCCCTATGCCCCTGGCAGCGCCGCTCACGATAGCCGTCTTACCTTCGAGTCGCACGATTCACCCCTCTGCCCCATCTCACTTCCCGGTTTGTCGCTGCTCCGGCCGCAACGGGCGGCCCGCCCACATCAGAAGTCGCGGACGAAGCCGCCTGCGGTCCAGCCTCCGTCTACGACAAGCGTGTTTCCGGTGATGTATCCGGCCTCCTCGGAGCACAGGAACAACACCGCGTAGGCGATGTCCTCCACGGTCGCCGGCCTCCCCATCGGGATGTGGGCCAGCAGTCGGTTCGCCTGCTCTTGATACTCGGCTTCGTCGGAGTAGAACAGGCTCCTGGTTCCCTCGGTCAGTGTCGAACCGGGTGCAATTGCGTTGACGTTGATATTGTGCTCACCCAGCTCGATGGCCATGGACCGAGTGAGATTCAGCATTCCCGCCTTGGCCGCGACGAAAGCGGATTGCAGTCGCAGAGGAACGAGGCCCGCAATCGAGGCGATATTGACCACTTTGCCTTTGCCGGCCGCGACCATATGCGGCGTGACAGCTCGGCTGCAGTAATAAACCCCGTCGAGGTCCGTCTTCAGCACTTTCCGCCAGTTGTCGTCCTTGTATTCATGTATTGGAGCGCGGCCGGAGCGCGGGAGATTGATGCCCGCGTTGTTGACCAGTATGTCGATGCCGTTGAAATAGTCTGCGATCTCGTCGACCATCCGATGGACCTGGTGCGAGTCGCCCACATCCGCGACGAAGGCCCGAGCACGCGCGCCGGTGCTGCCGATCTCCTCGACAGTCTTCTCCAGCTCGGCGGCGTCCACGTCGTTCAGAGCCAGGTCGGCGTCGTTCGCCGCCAGAACCGCGGCCGTTGCTTTGCCGATGCCCCTGGCAGCGCCCGTAACGATGGCCCGCTTGCCCGCAAGGTCCACCTTCATCATCTGCTTCCTCCAGTCCTGTTCGACCGCCCGCAGTATCGCACGGCCCATCGGGATTTCAAGTGCCGCACGTTGGTTGCCCGACTCTCGCGGTCGCCCCTTCGCCTCCTGCGCTACACTACCCCTCCGGCGAAATACCGCCCGGGCGGCGGCGTCCGGCATGGGAAGGAGCGACATGGTCGCAGGCAACATAGTCACAGCGAAAGACGGTGTTCCGGTTCTGTACGACATATGTTCAAGAGGCTTTGGAGTGAGAGTCGTACATCCACAGAATCCCAAGGCCCCGTCAAAGAACCTGAGCGTAACGCTCGTCTACATCTCTCCCGGTGGAATCATGACACCTCACGACCACCACCATGAAGAGGTGTATGTGATCATGCAGGGAACAGGGAAGGGGCACTTCGGATTCGGCAAACCCGTCGACATACAAGAAGGTATGTACGTGCACCTTCCGCCGGGCGCGGAACATGGAATAGAGAACACCGGCGACGAAGTGCTGATAGCTCTCCTCGCGACATCTCCGCCATCGGACCTCGCCGATGAGTGGATCGCCGTGGACGGCAGCTAGGGAATCGCGAGCGGCACGATCGCGGCCTCAACCGGACAGGGTTGGGCCTCCGGCTCCAGGTGGCTTCGACTTCGGTCGCGCTCGGGGTCAGCGGCCCGCTTCGGCCTGGAGGACTTCGACGCTCGACGGCAGGGCCAATCCTGCGTTCCGGAGGGCGTCCGCGAATTGGGCGGCGTCGGCCACGTGCAGCTGCACCCGGTTGCCCTGGATATCGACAACCGTGTAGCCGCGCACGCCAAGATCCCTGAGCGCGGCCGTCGCGGCCTCCATCGCACCCAGTAGCTCGTCCAGGGTCGCGTCGGCCGGACGGACCTCGACGATGGCTGCCAGGGGCGAGCCTTCCAGGTAGGGCCGCATCGTCTCTTCGCCGCGGCGGGTAAACCGGACGACTACCCGGTACTCTGGCGTGTGCTCCAGCCACAGGCCCGCAAACGTATCCCGCTCCTGCTCAGCGAGCGCCGCCTGCAGCTCCCCGATGGGGTCCTGGAGCTTGAGCCTGCGGATCGCCTCGTCGATGTCGACGTCGAAATCCGAGGCGTAGGACGCGGCGTCCCGGGCCAACGTCTCCTCCGGGCTCAGCACGTGCGGCTCGGGAGCCGGTGCTCCCTCGACATCGGCCGAGGCGTCGGCGTCTGTTGAAGTCAGGTTTCGTCCGATTTCGGTCCCGGCGATCCAGTAGGGTCCGGCGCATTTCGCGGGCACCTGCTCCTGCAATTCGTTGCCCCAGTGATCCAGTGAGTGGGCCTCGCCGCCGCCAAACCGCACCTGGTCGCCGACCTCCACCGCTATCTCGCCCGCATCATTGACGACCCGGATCGTCTCGCCGGCAACTTCCAGCGCATGATCGTGGGGCCATATGACCAGGTAATCCCCATATTCGTCCCGCACGCGGAGACAGCCGTCCTCCTCGACCAGTTCGCCGAACGTCAGGGCTGCCATAGACACCCTCGGACCCACGGGCGGTGCCTGCCGGGGGAAGGAAATGCCGTGCTCCGGCACAACGCTTTCGCCGACTTCGAGCATGAACTCGTAGCTGATGTCGCCGGCCTCCCAGACACCCATAACGCGAACGTAGTACTCACCTTCGGTCAGATCGATCGGCACCTCCGCGCTCAGGCCGGGCGTCAGGTCGAAGTGCTCCAGTCGCGGGCCGGTCTCCGACTCAAATGTCGCGAAAGACAGATCGGTGGGAGCCTCGTCCGCCTCGACCTGGACCGCTAGTTCGTCTCCGGGCGCGACGTCAAATCGGGTGAACGGACCTCCGAACGCAAGCTTGTCGGCGCACAGACCGACGACCGCCTCGCCGTCGTAGTGCGAGGGCCAGCAGTAGCTGCCTTGCACGCCATCGCCGATCCTCCCTCCCGAAGTCATCTGCATCACCGGTAGCGGCGGGAGAGCCTCCTGCTCTCCTCGCGAGGTCGTGGTGGAGGCGATCCGGGTTAGCGCCGTCAGTCCATCGTCAGGCGTCGCCTCAGCCTCCCTGCTGATGAGGTCCTTCCCACCCTCCGGCCCCGTCGCGACCGGCTCGCTGCCGCAGGCCGCCGTGGCCAGCACCGCTCCGGCTGCCGCACCACACACGAGAAGCTTGACTAGAGCACGCATCGGGGGCTCCTTTGTCTCCAGGGGTTGCCGGTCTATTCGACCGTCAGGTTCACTGCATAGAAGAAGTCAAATACGCCGTCCCGGGTGGCTCTGACAACAGCGGAGTACTCCCCGGGTGACACGTGGGGCTGATAGCTGAACACGTGTCCGGATTCTGGCCGGGTGCCGTCCACGGGTTCCACCCCCGGCGGAAGCTCTTCCGGCCACTTGAAGAACGACGCCGAAAGCCCCGGCTCCGGATACAACCGCAGTTCGATTCCGGTGGGCTCGCCAGAACCCTCGAACTCGAAGAGGACTGCTGCTCCCTCAGGCGCGGTCAGCGAAGGAATGGCTGAGGCAAGCCCGCCTGTCGAGTCCACGTGCATGCCGGCGCACTCATAGCAGGTGACCACGGCCTGCTCTGAGGCATCTTCTGCGTACACCTGCAGGTCCCGGCCTTCTTCGCACAAGGCCGGAACTTCGGGAACAGGGGTTACCGGCTCCGGAGTCGCGGTCGCGTCGATTGCCGATTCCGCTTCGACTGTCGGCGTAGGAGAAGGTTCCTCTGCGGAAACCGGCCCCACTGTCGCCGTCGCCGCCGCCTCTGGCTCGGCAGCCGGTGCTGCCTGAGTTGGTGACGGTTCCCCGACCGACGCCGGCGACGCAGTCGCCACGAGGGCGCTCGTAGCGACAGGCACAGTCTCCGCCTCGCCGGTGCACGCGCTCATCGCGCCCACCAGGAACGCTGTGGTCAGTCCCACCACAAGGACAACGCGCACGCGCGCCCTGCCCGACCGTTGTCTCGTCATCGCAACGCCTTCCTTCGTCTGTGTTGACTATGACGACGGGGCGTGTCGTTTTGTTCCATCTGGTAGGCAGTTCGGGCAAAAAGAACTGCAGGGGCGGTGCCAGTCTGGCGCCGCCCCTGTATGATTCTGCGAGTTGTCAACCGCCCCACGAGAGGTTGCACGTGGACACGACTCTGGATGACGGTTCCCGCATAGCGGTCATAGGCGGCGCTCCGGCCGGTTCGCTGTTCGCCTACTTTGCCCTGACGTTCGCGCAGCGGATGGGGTTGGAGCTTGAGGTTGATATCTACGAGCCCCGCGACTTCACCAGGGCAGGGCCGGCCGGCTGCAACATGTGCGGCGGCATCGTCTCGGAATCGCTGATCCAGATGCTGGCGACGGAGGGGATCAACCTGCCTCCGACGATTGTGCAGAGGGGTATCGATTCGTACATCCTGCACACGGAAGAAACCAGTGTGAAGATGGACACCCCGGAACAGGAGAAGCGCATCGCCGCGGTGCACAGGGGTGGCGGACCCAGGGACACGAGCGAGTTGACGTGGGGTGGTCTGGACGGCTTCTTGCTCGGGTTGGCCAGAGACCAGGGGGCGAACGTGATCCAGGCCCGGGTCGGAGACGTCGACTGGGACGGCGAAAGGCCACGGATCCGGGTGAAGGACGAGGCGAAGACCTACGATCTGCTGGTGGGTGCGACCGGGGTCAACTCAGCGGGCTGGCGGCTGTTCGAGTCACTCGGCTTTCAGTGCAACCCGCCCGGAACGTCGAAGACGTACATCACGGAGGTGAAGCTCGGGCAGAACGCGATCAGCGAGCAATTCGGCAGTTCCATGCACGTGTTCCTGATCCGCATTCCCCGGCTGGAGTTCGCAGCGATCGTGCCCAAGGGAGAGTTCGCTACGGTCTGTCTCCTGGGCGATGACATCGACCGGGAGCTGATCGAGGAGTTCTTCTCGAATCCCGCGGTGGAGCGCTGTTTCCCGGAAGGTTGGACCCCGGCGGAGGGAGCCTGCCACTGCGCTCCGAGGATCAACATCAAGGAAGTCAAGACTCCGTTCATTGACCGCGTGGTGCTGGTGGGTGACGCCGGAGCGACACGGCTGTACAAGGACGGGATCGGGGCCGCGTATCGCACGGCAAAGGCGGCAGCCCTGGCCGCCGTATTCCACGGCGTATCTGCGCGGGATTTCCAGCAACACTTCCAGCCTGCCTACCGCGCCATCGTCCGCGATAATGGCTTCGGTCGGCTGACATTCAAGGCGATCGACGTCATTACGGCGCTCGGTCCTGCGGTCCGCGGCGTAATGAGGATGACGGCACGGGAGCAGGCGCGGCCGGGTGCGACCAGGCACATGAGCATCGTCTTGTGGGATATGTTCACCGGCAGCGCGGCCTACCGTGATATTTTCTTTCGGACACTGCATCCCAGGTTCTGGGCGCGGCTGGGGTGGGAGACCTTCCTCAGCCTGAGAGGCGCGAACGGCGGCAAAGGAGAATGACGTGAGCATGGATTCCGGTGCGCTGGGGATTGCCTACTCTGACGGAGAAGTGATTTGCCGTCAGGGCGAAAAGGGCGACCGGATGTACGTCATCCAGGACGGCGCCGCGGTGGTCATACGCGAAGAGGGCAGCAACGAGGTCGTGGTGGGGGAACTGGTCGCCGGCGACATCTTCGGAGAGATGTCCATCTTCGACCAGCAACCCCGTTCGGCGACCGTCCGCGCGCGTACACAGGCGCGCGTGCTGACCCTCGACAGGCGCGCATTCCTGCGGCGGGTGCACGAAGATCCGTCGCTCGCTTTCCGGATTCTGCAGAAGATGTCCGAGCGCGTTCGCAGCCTGGACGAAGAACTGGCGCGATTGAAGGCGGGCGGCTCGTAGATCGGGAAGGCACAACGGCCCGGACGGCGATTTCGATGCCGCACGGCAGACCGTCGATCGAGGCCGGAGAGAAGGACGAGCCGTTTCGCGCCGTGCGGGATCATGGCGTGGGCCGGACGCCGACGAGGGGATTGAGTGACCCGGGAGGATCGGTGATCGTGCGGCGGTGCCTGGCAATCCCGCTGGGCTTTCTGAGTTTCTTGTTCAGTTACCGGGGACGCATCGGGCTCCGTGGGATGTACATCCGCAGTTTCATCGGCTGGTTCGGCTGGCCGGTGATGCTTCCGCTCGGTGCAGTGATCACGCCAGGATCGCATGTGGGCCCGGTCGTGGTGTCCCTTCTGTTCTTCTTTACCGTGCAGAGCTCCGGAGTCGTACGCCGGCTGCACGACCTGGGGTACAGCGGGCGGCGCTTACGGCCGCCGCCGGCTCCCTGGTTATGGCTGGACACTCACCTGCGCCCGGGCGAGGAACAGCCCAACAAGTGGGGACCCCCGCCCAGGTTGTGATCCATCGCGTCCAGGCCACGCAGCAGCTACGCGAACCGGGCGCGTCCGCTGCCGCGATCGTGCCCGGTTGATTGCGCCCCGGCCCGGTCTAGATGAACAGCGGGCCGAAGATCAGCGAAACGACGGCCATGAGCTTCAGCAGGATGTTGAGCGACGGGCCGGACGTGTCCTTGAACGGGTCGCCGACCGTGTCGCCGGTGACGGCCGCCTTGTGGGCGTCAGAACCTTTCCCTCCGAAGTTGCCGAGCTCGATGTACTTCTTGGCGTTGTCCCACGCGCCGCCGGCATTGGCCATGAACACGGCCAGCAGGAAGCCGGTCACGATGGACCCCGCAAGGAGGCCTCCGAGGGCGCTCGCACCCATCACGGCGCCCACGATGATCGGTGATATCACCGCGATGAGGCCGGGCAGGATCATCTGCCTGAGCGCTCCCTGCGTGCTGATGTCGACAGCACGGGCAGCGTCCGGTTCCACGCCCTCTTGACCTTCACGCAGGCCCGGGATCTCCCGGAACTGGCGGCGCACCTCTTCGATCATCGCCGAGGCCGCCGAGCCGACGGCCCGCATCGTGAGGGCCGAGAAGAGGAATGGAAGCATCGCGCCCACGATCATCCCGACCAGGACGTCGGCTTCCATGACGTCGAAGATGGCGACACCCGTGACCTGCGAGTAGGCGGCCATCAGCGCGAGCGCGGTCAGGACCGCGGAGCCTATGGCAAACCCCTTGCCCGTTGCCGCGGTTGTGTTGCCCAGCGCGTCGAGCGCGTCCGTGCGTTCGCGGACCTCCGGATCCAGGTGCGCCTGCTCGGCGATCCCGCCGGCGTTGTCGGCGACGGGGCCGTAGGCGTCCGTGGCCAGCGTGATACCGAGCGTGGACAGCATGCCGACCGCGGCCAGGCCAACTCCGTACAGGTCGGCAAGCTCGTTCGCGAGCCAGATCCCGACGACCACCGCGATGCCCGGAATGACGGTGCTGACCATGCCCACCGCGATGCCCGCGATGAGAACCGGACCATCGCCAGTGCGTGCCTGTCCGGCCATCCACTTCACCGGGCCGTACTCATAGGAAGTGAAGTACTCGGTCGAGGTGCCGATAACCTGGCCGACCACAAGACCGACCAGCACGACCCAGAACAGGTCGAAGCTCAGGTCGAGCGCGTTGATGGCCAGGCCGGTACCCACGAGAGCCAGAGCGCCTGCGCCGTAGACACCGAACCTGAGGGTCCACAGCAGGCGACCCATAGTGGCGTCCGGCGGCGTGCGCACCAAGAACGTACCGAGAATCGATGCACAGATACCCGTGCCGGCAACGATGAGCGGCAGTACGACTTTGCCCGCGTCGAAGGCCAGCGCCGTACCCGCTACTGCCAGCGCCAGGCTGGCGATCATCGAGCCGACGTACGACTCGAACAGGTCAGCACCCATGCCCGCTACGTCGCCCACGTTGTCGCCTACGTTGTCGGCGATCGTGCCCGGGTTGCGGGGGTCGTCCTCAGGGATTCCTGCTTCGACCTTGCCCACCAGGTCAGCGCCGACATCCGCCGCTTTCGTGTAGATGCCGCCGCCCACCCTGGCAAACAGGGCGATGGATGAGGCACCGAAGCCGAAACCGGCGACGATGTTGGGGTCTCGGAAGATCCACCACAGGATCGCCAGGCCGGCAAGGCCGATGCCGACAACGGTGAATCCCATCACCGCACCGCTGCTGAAGGCCACCCGCAGGGCAGGGTTCAGGCCGGAACGGGCGGCGGTGGTCGTCCGCACGTTTGCGCGAACGGCGATGCTCATGCCGAGGAAACCGGCCAGGCCGGAGCCGATGGCCCCCGCCAGGTACGCGAGAGCCGTCCACGGCCCGGTGGCGGAGATGCCGGTAGCCCTGGCGGCGTCGTTCAGACCCTCGATCTTGTCGTTGTTGATGATGTTGTAGTCGATGAACAACGCAAGGATGACGAAGATGACGACGACGAAGACGGCGAGCATCGTGTATTCGCGTTTCAGGAAGGCCATGGCGCCCTGTTGGATGAGGGTGCCGATCTGGCGAACCCGCTCCGCGCCTGCATCGGTGCGCAACACCTGCAAAGCGAGTGCGAGAGCCGCAAGCAAACCCAGCCCCCCGGCCCCGAGCGCCAGGTAGATCGACGTCATGGTTTTCCCCTTTCGCGAACGAACCTTCCCGCTCCGGGAAGGCTCGCCTGTCTGCTCCGGAGCGAGTTCCGGCGTATGTCCCCGGCGTCACCCGTCCGTGAGGAACGGCACAGCGCGAGTCTTCTCGAAGGTAGCATCGGCCCGCGACGGGCGTCAATGCGATTGCGATACAGCCGGCGGGCGAACGCGCCTCAGGCCTGTGGTAGCCGGTCCTCGCCACCTGTCAGGCGGCGCTCCAAACCGGCCATTCGCCTCTCAAGCGAGGACTGGCGCAGTGCCTGCGTCACATCGCCCCTCGTGCGCTCCAGGACACCCCTCAACTGGTCCATTCGCCGCCTGAGCCCACCCGTCACCCCCTCCGGGAAATCGATGGTTTCGAGGATGGCGAACACCTCGTCCATCAGGTCGAGCAGGTGACCTGCCCGGGCAACGTCGCCGCGGCGGATGGCGTCGAGAGCTGAGCGGCGGAGTTCGCTCGCCGCCTCAGCGAGGCCGTTCAGGAACGCGGGGTGGCCCACCTTCAGGTCCCCTGCGGTCGGGATGTCCGTTCCCGATATCAAGGCCAGCGTGATGGCGGCTTCCGCGTACTCCTTCTCCGCGTCGCGCATGAACCCGGCGTTGTAGACAGCGGGATGCGGGCCCAGCTGCTCGGCGGCGGCGTGCAGGCCGGCTCCGGCCTCCCGCCACAGTTTCTCCGCCTGATCGAACTCGCCGCGGTGCGCGGCGCGGATGGAGCGGGAGGCAAGCTGCACGGCCTCGCGCGCGGCCCGAAGGCCGGTCTCACGGGCAGCGTGTGCCCGCGTGAAATCGTCGCGGCCCGCCTCGCCGATATCTCCGAGCCGCTCTCTGAAGCTCTCAGGTACCGTCATTCAACCTCCCGCCGAAAACTCCAGCCAGGTCGCGGGCCGCTTTCTCCGGGTCGTCCGCGAGACTGACCGCCGTTATGACACACGCGGCGTCGGCACCCGCCTCCACCACGGGCCGGACGTTGTCCATGCTGATGCCACCGATTGCCACAACCGGAACTCTGACCCGGCGTTTGATTTCCGCCAGGGTGTCCAGTGTCACGGGATGAGTAACCGCCTTCGTGCCTGTCCGGAACAACGCTCCGACGGCGACGTAGTCAGCGGATTGCGCCTCGGATTCCAGAGCCTCCTGTACGGAATGTGTTGACTGGCCGACGATCTGGTCGTCTGCCAGGACATTCCTGGCGTCCGGAACCGGCAAATCGCTCTGACCCACGTGCAGGCCATCTGCTCCTGTGACCCGCGCCGCAGCAGCGTCATCGTTGACTATGAACAGCGCGTTGTGCTCGTCGCACACCGTCTTCATGGCACGAGCGAGGTCAAGGAATGCCCCACCGTCGGCCAGCTTGTCGCGGTACTGGATGATGGTGGCTCCGCCCTGGAGCGCGGCCGCGGCGATGTCGAGCGGCGGCCTGCCTCTCGTGTGCTCGGGATCGACTATGACGTACAGCCCGCGAACACGAGAGCCGTTCTCGGCACGGACGGAGGCACCCAGCTGAGCCCGCGCCCGCTCAAGCACCTTGGCGGCGCGAGGGCGCCACTCCGCCCAACCTTCTGGCAACGCGTCGGCCCCGCCAGGCGCGAGCGCGGAAACGAGCTCCACAGTGCGCTCAGCCATATCGCGTGCGACAACCGCGATGCGCCTGGACCGCTGGGTCGGGCCCTGGTCGTCCGGGTCCGTCACGTCCAGAAACGCGAGGCGGTCGCGGTCGGTGGCCGACCCGGCGAGCCCGATGGCGGCGCGCAGGGACCGGAGGTCGGATACGAGGCCCGCAGGCTGCGCGACAACGTGCTCCAAGAACCGAAGGTTCTGATGGATTGACTCGATCTGCGCGGCAATGTAGCCGGCGCGCTGGGGAGACTCGGGCACTGTTCGTCACCACCCTGGACAGGCCGCGCATATCGAGACGGCGGACACGGAGATCTGAGAACGCCTCGAGAGGCTCTGGACGAGGCGGATTCTAGCACGGAGCCAGTTGGCGGCCGGGGCGTCCCTAGCTCTCGGACACGGCACCCTTCTGCAGTTCGACGCGGGTAGGTCTGCCCCCCGGTCCGAACTCCACTGCCACCACGTCGATGCGCCAGTCCGCCCCTGAGGCGTTCTCTCTTTCAAGGTACGCCTGCGCTGCTGCGATCAGGTGCGCACTCTTGGCCGGCGTTATCGCCTCTTCCGGCAGGCCGTAGGCGCGGCCGCGCCGGGCCTTGACCTCCACGAACACGAATACCGGACCGTCCCTGGCGACTATGTCGACCTCGCCTTCGCGCGTCCGGAAGTTCGTTTCCAGGATCCGGTATCCGCGCTTCTGAAGGTGGAGGCGCGCCGCGGTCTCCCCCGCACGGGCCGTGCCGGGATTGCCGCGGCCGGGGATGGGCCTACTCCTCCGGCCGGTGACGGCCCAGGATCTCGCTCACCGGCCTGAAGGTCCTGCGGTGTATCGCGGCGGGACCGATGCGGTGGAGCGCGTCCAGATGCTCGGGGGTGGCGTACCCCTTGTGGGCCGCGAAGCCGTACCCGGGGAAGGTGGTCTCGAAGACGGTGGTCATGAGCCGGTCCCGCGTGACCTTGGCCATGATGGAAGCAGCGGCGATGCTCAACGACAACGAGTCGCCCTTGATGACCGGACTCTGACTGAACGGCAGCGCAGGAAGCGGCAACGCGTCGATGAGCAGGTGGTCCGGCTGAGGATCGAGCAATTCCACCGCTCGGGCCATAGCAAGCCGCGTGGCGCTCGCGATCCCGATGCGGTCTATTTCGCGGGGGCCACACGCGCCCAGCGCGTAGCTACGCGCCGCCGACACGAGGTGTTCGTACGCCTCCGTCCGCTGCCCGGGTGTGAGTTGCTTGCTGTCACGCACCAGCCCCACCCACGACCCCTCCAGGCACCTCGGAAGGATGACGGCAGCAGCGACGACCGGGCCAGCGAGAGGGCCGCGCCCGGCCTCGTCTATTCCCGCGATATTGAAGAAGCCCTGGGCTCGCAGGGCCTCCTCAAGGTGGTTCGTAGGCGGGGTCGAGACTGTGGGTTTCTGCGCCAATGGGAACTCGTCGGTCGGATTCGGAATCGCAAACCGGCCGCGCGCCGCCGCGGTCGGGCTCGTAGGGCGGTCCAGGCAGGATATCGGACGGCGCCGCGGGTCTCATTGCCGGGAGTAGGAACGAACTGCCGGGCAACAGCGGGGAAACCGGAAAGGGGGCGCTGCTAGCAGTTCAGCCCCCGCAGAAGACCCCGTATGTACGCGATTTGCCCGACGTGCTGGGCGTTCTTCACAAGGAGGTGCGCTAGCGTCCACGCGACGGTGGGAGGGGGTTGTCTCCGGGTGGTCGTCCGCGTCTGCGGCAAGTCCGCTTCAGTGAGGGAATCGAGGAGGACGAGGGTGCTTTGCCGCACCGTGGCGAGATAGGCCAGGAGGTCCGGCATCGGGATTTCGGGGAACCCGGCGATGTCCTCGGCGGTGTCGCCGTATCCGCCTCGGTCCGAAGCCAGGCCGAACCGGCCCGCCCAACCGTCCGAGCGCCAGAGCGGCTCGGCCTCGCCCAGGTATTCGTTGACCCAGCCGTCTTCGACGCGGCCGATGTGCCACACGAGCCAGCCAATGTGGTTCGCGCTCAGGGACGGCTGCCACTTGAGTTCGACCGGCGAGAGGCCGTCGACCGCCCTCTTGAGGTGATCCGTGTACTCCCGCAGGCCGCTTCGGACCACATCGCGGAAATCCATGGCGGGCTCCTTGCTGTGTCGTGCTGTGCCGCGGCAACCGGATTCTACGCGCTGGACTCGTCGGCCCGGCGTCCAGATGACGCCGCTGGTGCTATCTCTGCAGCAATGCCCGTCTGTTCGATGGTCCCGCCGCCCAGGACTTCGTCGCCTGAGTAGAACACGACGGCCTGGCCCGGGGTAGCCGCGCGCTGGGGCTCGTCGAACTCGACCAGCGCGTCGTCGCCGACCGGCGTCACCGTAGCGTCGGCCCGGCCGGCCGCGTAGCGAATCCGCACGTCTGCCCTGACGGGCTCCCCCGGCTGCACGCCGGCAACCCAGTTGACCGCCGATGCGCGGAGCATTCTGGACGCAAGCTGCTCGGCCGGGCCGACGCTGACCGTCCCCGTATCGGCATCGATGCGAGTCACGTAGAGCGGCTCCGCCGTTCCGCCGGGCAGAGGAAGGCCGCGGCGCTGCCCGATGGTGAAGCGGTGGACGCCGTCATGCTGCGCCAGGACGCGACCGTCTGCGTCCACCATGACGCCGGGGATTCGCCGGGGTAGCAAGGGCTCCACAAACGCCCGGTAGTCGCCGCCCGGCACGAAGCAGATGTCCTGGCTATCCGGCTTGTCCGCCACCGGCAGGCCGGCTTCGGATGCCAGCCCGCGAGCTTCGTCCTTCTTGCTCTCGCCCAGGGGCAACAGCAGGTGGGCCATGCGCTCCTGGGTGAGTGAATACAGCGCATAGGACTGGTCTTTGTCTCGGTCGAGGCCGCGCAGAAGCCGCCGCCGGCCTTCATCGCTACGGACGACCCGCGCGTAGTGTCCGGTGGCGATGTACGCGGCGTCGAAGAGCGCCGCGCGGTCGGCCAGCACGTTGAATTTCAGCCAGGTGTTGCACTCGGCGCACGGATACGGCGTGCGGCCGCGGGCGTACTCGCTCACGAACGGCTCCATCACGTGGTGGCGAAACGCCTTCTCGAAGTTCAGGAAGTGGTGGCGAACACCCAGCCGGCGACACACAGCCCGAGCGTCACTCACGTCGTCGCTGGAGCAACAGCCGCGGCCTGTACCGGGGGGTGTTTCGTCGAACAGGCGCATCGTCACGCCGATGACTTCGTACCCGGCGCGCGACAGCAGTAGCGCGGCGACTGAGGAATCGACGCCGCCGCTCATGGCTACTACCACGCGGCTGCCGGTCATGCTTCCAGCCTAGCATCGAGGAGAACACCGACCGCTCGGCTATAATCGGGCAGATGACAGAATCGGAAGCGCTGAGCGTTGAAGACTACGCCCGTCTGGCAGTGGATGAGGCGTCGGAACACCTCGGCGCCGACATAGTGCTGCTCGACCTGCGCGGCCTCGGCGTGTTCGCCGACTACTTCGTGATCGCGAGCGGCGAGACCAACCGCCACCTGGAATCGCTGGCGGAGAGAATCAGCCGCAGGATCCGTGACCACGGATTGCATGCGCACCACCGTGAGGGCACTGGCGAAGGCGGCTGGATACTGCTCGATTTCGCCGGCCTGATGGTGCACCTGTTCACGCGTCCCGTGCGTGAACGCTACGGCCTTGAACGGCTATGGGCTCGAGCGACGGAGGTCGTCCGGGTCCAGTAGCCCCGGCGCCCGTTCACCCGACCCCGTCTCGCGGCCTTGGCCGCCGGACTCTAGATGTCCAGGATCCAGGGACCCAGGCCGCGGTGATACGACATGATCTCATCGTCGGCGAAAAAGATCGGCACCTCGCGCTGAGCATCTTCGACGCTGGCGGACCCGTGGATCAGGTTGCGGCCGATGTCCTCGCCGAAATCGCCGCGAATCGTACCGGGTGCCGCTTCGAGAGGGTTGGTGGCGCCCATGAGCTGGCGGACCTTCGCGACGACCTCAGGCCCCGAGAGGACCATCGCCACGATCGGGCACATGGTGATGTACTTCATGAGGCCGTCGTAGAACGGCTTGCCCACGTGCTCCGCGTACAGCTTCGAGGCAAGCTCCTCGTCGACCTGGAGCATCTTCACGCCGATGATCTTGTAGCCGGTCCGCTCCAGGCGGGTCACGATCGGGCCCATCAGAGCGCGCTGCACGGCGTCCGGTTTGATGAGAATCAGGGTGCGTTCTGAGGGCATGCCGGTTCCTTTCCGCATGAGTCGTCGGCCACCGCCCGCGCCCGTGCGCGGCGGATGCGGCTCAAGGGTACATCCCGGCGGCAGCTTCCGCGCCCGGCGCGCGTTAGGCCGGCTCCTCACCCTCGCCGGTCGTGTTGTTCCGTCTGCCGAACGGGAGGACCAGGGCTATCAGTGCTGCGAGGGTAGAGGCGGAGCCGGCGAAGAGCACGACTCCTTCGAATCCGGCGGACTGGTTAATGAAACCCGCTACGTACGGGGCGATCGCGCCTATCACCATGCCGCCGGAGAACAGGATGGCAACGGTTGAACCCTGGACGCCCACGGGGGCCGCGTCGAGCGCGGCCGCCGAGATGATGGAGCCGACCGGGAAGGCCACCGTTCCGAGCAGCGCCAGGAGAAAGACCAGCGGGATACCGGAATCGGCAAGGGGGAAGCAGTAGATCAAGATGCCGACCATCAGCATGGCGGCGAATATCACCGGGCGCCGTCCATGGCGGTCTGAGATGCGCCCCAGAATCGGTGATGCGAGCACGCCCAGACCGGTCAGCAGCGAAATGTGCAGCCCGGTGACGAAATCGTTGTACCCGAGGCGGTCCTCGAGATAGAGGACCAGGTACACGTTGAACGACTGCTGGACCATCGCCCGCAGGATGAACAGCAGCATCATGCCCGTGACTCGGGGATTCCATAGAAGCGACAGCGCCGATGACACGTACTCGCCGAAGCCGGTTTGCGTCGGCACCCCGACCGCGCCGCTCTTCAGGAAGGCGACCAGGGCTACGCCGAGCACAGCGGACGGTCCCACGTGTATCAGGGCCACGGTGCGCCAGTCGAAGCCGCCCCAGTTGAGGCCCCAGAAGCTGATACCCCCCAGCAACACTCCGATGACGAGCGGAGCGACCGCGTCGCCCACAGCGCCTCCGGAGAAGTTGACCGCCATGGCGAGGCCTCTGCGCTCCGGGTATCGGGCGGAAATCGTGGAGAAGGAAGCCGGGTGCCACAGAGACGTGCCGATTCCCGTGAGCGTGATGGCGAGCAGGACGGCCCAGTACTGCGGGGCTATGCCGACGAACAGGTACCCGAGCGTCAGGAAGAACATGCTCGCGGCGAGCATGAGGGCGACGCGACGCCGGAACATGTCGGTCAGGATCCCGGCGGGTACGGTCGTCATGCCACTGGCCACGGCGCGCACGCTGACTATGGCGCCCATTGCCGGGTCGGAAAGGCCCATCGCCGTCCTGATGTGTGGCAGGATCAGCAGCAGTGCCGAGTCGTAGAAGTGCTGGACGCTGTGCCCCCCGGTCAGGCCGAGCATCAGGCCAAGACCCTCTCTCCGCGGAAGGTTCTCCGCAGCCGGGTCGGCCTGGAGCGCGTCTACAGCTTCTGCGGTTCCGGCGGCATCCGATGACGAAGAGGAGTCGGCCAACAGGGGTTCCTGTATTTCCTCAGGGTGTGTCGGCGACGAGGGACACCGGCGGCCCGGTGGCTCAGAGAAGAACCGACGCATTCTATACCCGGCGGGACAGCCCAGGCTGTCATTTCGCGAGAACGTGGCGACTCATTCCTTCCGTCGCCGCGTCTCAGAAAGAGGAAACCCTAGGCTCTCGGCGACTTCGGCGTTGAGATGCTGGGCGCTCGCGCGTACGCGGGCTCAAGCGCGTTGACGTCGTCGGCCTCGCCCCGCGCGAACCGAGCGCACGCCAGCAGCGCCAGCGTGCCGGCGCTGCGAGTCGGAGGAGGACCGCTCAAAACGGCATCGGAGTCGACGCGTTCCGCGAGCAACTCAACACCTTCGCCACAGAACCGGGCGCCAGAGGAAGACAGGGCCACCAGGCCCTCGGGCGCGTCGAGGCCCTTCGCTTTCCGTTCTCTCTGGTCGTCCGGTTCGTCGCCGTAGTACGCCCAGGCCACCTCCCCCCTACCGGCCGGCACGACGGCGTACAGCGGCGCTCGCGTCTGGAAATGGGGTGCGGCCTCGACGTCGAAGGTGGAGATCCCGGCCACCGGCAGTCCACGAGGCAGAGCGATCCCTTTGACGGTCCCCATGCCGACACGGAGCGCGCTGAAGCCGCCCGGCCCGAGCGCTATCCCCAGGTGAGTCACGTCGCGCATCGTGAGACCACACTCTTCGAGGGCTGCAATGGCGGCCGGCAGTAACTCCGCGCCATGGTTCTGGCGTGAGTACCACGACGTCTCCCCGAGCACGCTCTCTTCGTCGGCCACGGCTACGGCGGCGTAGCGGGTCGACGTATCGACGGCCAGCACGATCACAGCGAGTTCTCCCGGTCAGCCACATCCATATCCAGGCTTGCCGAGACTCGCTGCAGCAGAGAGGACGAGGCTGTGTCTCCCGCGGCCAGCACGATCACAGCGAGTCCTCCCGACTATCCGCACCCACCTCCAGGACCGCAGAGACCCGCTCCAGTAGTGAAAACGAGGCTGTGCCTCCGGCCCCCAGCGATATCGTGCGCGTCTCGGTTTCAGGATCGACCTCGAAAGTGATCTGCAGGGCGTCGCCTGGCAGGGCGTCCCGGGCGTTCTCCGGCCACTCGACCGCCAGCGCGCCCGTTTCCAGGCAGTCGTCCAGGCCGATGTCTCCTGCCCCGGCCGCGGCGCCGATCCGGTACAGGTCGCAGTGGTACAGGGTGAGCCGTCCCGGGTATTCGAGGAGCAGCACGAAGGTGGGACTGCGTGCCGGCTCCGGGCTCCCCACTCCCTCAGCCATCCCGCGCACGAGGACGGTTTTGCCTGCGCCGAGTTCCCCGGTGAGGAGCACGGCGTCGCCTACGTCCAGCGAGGCGCCTATAGCGCGTCCAAGGCCGACGGTGTCGCTCTCCGCCGCCGAGCGCACCGTGAGGCCTGCCGCAACCGCGCGCTCCGGGTCAGTCACGAAGGTGGTCCCAGCCGCCCCGTGCCAGTTCGACTTCGCGGCCCCGCTCGTCCAGCACAAAGACTCGACCGCCCTCCCCGTCTGTAGCGATCACCGCGCCGATCACCGTTGCGGGCGTCTCCAGTCGGGGCAGGACGGCACTCATAACCGGCGACGGCGCCGTGAACAGGAGCTCATAGTCCTCACCGCCTCCCAGCGCCATAGTGAGGGCGTCGGCCGGAAACACGCGGCGCAGGATCGGGTCTACGGGCACCAGGCTGGAGAACACGGCGATATCGACGCCGCTTGCCTTCGCCAGTTTGCCCGCGTCGTCCACCAGTCCATCGCTCACGTCCATCGCGGAACGGACGCCGTTCACAGCAAGGATCTGGCCCCGGCGTACGCGCGGCACCGGCCGGAAATGCGCCCGCGTGAGGCGCTCCGCGTCCTCGTCTTCGAGCCGCTCCAGTACGCATCGCATCCCGCCTGCGGACGCACCCAGTGAACCGGTGACGGCCACCTGGTCCCCGGGAACGGCCCGGTCACGCCGGAGAACCGCCGCGTCGGGGCCGGCGTCGCTGCGCACTGCGCCCAGGTACCGAAGGCGGGCGTCGGCGGCCGTCGCTTCCGGCACGACGGCGATCCCTGTCAGCGCGACGGTGATGAACAGGACGGGGGAGCGTACAACGTCGCCGCCCGTGATCCGGCCGCCGTGCTCCTCGAGAACCGCCCGCATACCGCGGTACGCCTCGACGAACGGTCCTGCGGGCATGCCCGGCGGCACACCGAGCGTGACCAGGGCGTGCAGCGGCCGTCCGCCCATCGCAGCGATGTCGCTCTGGTTCACGGCTATCGACTTCCAGCCGAGGTCGAACCACGGGATCTCCCCGGCCCGGAAGTGGACGCCGTCCACGAGCGTGTCGGTGGTGTAGAGATTCGTCTCCGCGGGTCGCGTCGCGACTGCGGTGTCGTCGCCGATCCCAACCAGCAGGCCGGGCTCGTCGGGCAGATCGGCGTCGATGACTTCAGCGAGGCGGGCTATGAGCTCGAACTCGCCCACGCCCTGTTCTGTGTGCTCAGGCTTCTCGTGTGACATCGAGGCGATTATACGTAGCCTGCGGCCGCTCGATTCCGGGAGTGCGGCTGCCCGCTTATCGCGCGACTGCGGGCCGGTCCCTATAATCCGGTGCGCCTCCCGCACGGCGGGCGAAGGCCTGCACTGCACTATCAGGCAAAGGAGTGGAGCGGAGATGCCTACAGTCCAGATCTACTGGTTCGAGGGACGCACGCAGGAGCAGAAGAACGAGCTGGCGAAGGCGGTCACGGACGCCGTAGCGCGCATCGGCAACACTACACCGGAAGCGACGCACGTCATCTTCCACGACACGAAGAAGTCCGACTGGGCCCACGGCGGCGTCATGGCCTCGGACCGGTAGCCTCGCAGCTCCGGCGATGAGGCGGAGCGCCCGCCGCGACCGCCCGATACGTGGCGGCGGTTGCCTGCGGGCTTCGCCGAGCCGGGCCGTGCCGTGCCGTTCGCCCCACCTGAGGCCTTCCAGATCAACTGGCAGGGCACGTGACTCTTGAGCATCTCTGCCTGAGCGCTTGGCGTCCAGAGTCATACCTCCGGGCGAATAGGCCACAGCTGTCTTCTGCAACTCAGCCCGTACCCGTAGCTCGGGGATGGGGAGTCGGCGCGTACCGAGCGGCATGATTCCGGAGGTGAGCTAGGACTCGGTGGTACCGCCAGTCCAACGGTTCGTGGGTCGGGCTTCCCTACCCTTAAAGCCCCTTCGGAAATCGCCGGATCGGTCGAGTTCCAACCGGTCGGGAGCTACTGAGCGGCCTGCGTCCGGCCTCGCAGTACGCAGGCGCGACCCCGACACCAGGTTGTGATGTCTTCGCGACCGCTCGACTACCTCAGCGCGAAACAACGCAGCAACCGGTATGCGAAGGTGCCGGTGCCGCGATGGGTCCGATCGGGGCAATGTCCCGAACCGGGCCCCGGCAGGAGAACAAGTGGCCCTTCCGCCCGTTCTCCGCACAGAAGAATCGGGCATCCTGCATGCCCGGCGCTCCGGTCAGCACAACCGGTAGCCAATGGAGTCCAATGGCCAAGAGTCTCGCCGGCCACACGCGCACTGCCCCCTCGCAACGCCGCTCTTTCGATTGGGGAGCCGCCGGCATCGACCCACAAGTCTCGGGCAGCCAGCAAGTTCGCAACACGCAGTTCGCGCGG
>CAYYFS010000019.1:0-20846 GCA_964471055.1 uncultured Dehalococcoidales bacterium | reverse complement strand
ACCACCCGCGCTGGCTGGAAGAGTGCGGGATGCCTGACCGCATCGACACGCACGTTCGGATCAAGGCCAAGACGAGCATCCCGCTGTCGGGTGCTGAGCACGAGTACACGCGCTGGGGCTTCAAGCGGTTCATTGATGCGGGTGCCCTGGACATCATCCAGCCGGACCTTGGCTGGGCCGGGGGTCTGTCCGAGGTGCTGAAGATCGCTGCGCTGGCGTCCACGTACGACCTGATCACGATTCCTCACCAGGGCGCGACCCCTGCGGGCATGGCGTTCTCAGCGGCGCAGTCGCCGATTCACACCCCGTACGTGGAGATGCTGATCAAGCACACCCGGCTGGGTTACTTCTTCGCGAAGGAGCCGGCGCACGAGAGAAACGGCATGGTGCGGCCGTCCGACAAGCCGGGGCTGGGGATGGAACTGGACCCGGCGAAGATCGAGAGCGAGGAGGACCTGGAGTTCTAGTCCGGACTGACGCAAGGAAGAGGGGATTCCCGCCAGCCCGTGACAGGAACCAGGAGGCCGCGACGCCATCCTGAGGCTCTCGAACGGGTGCGCGTCACGGCCTTCTGCCCGACTTCTGATACCGTGCTCGCGGTCGCTTGCACACTTGCTGCGCCACTCGGGGAGGGGATGCTCCTAGAGCCCGGGGAACAGCTCCTCGATCGTTTGCGCCAGTTCCATGTCCGGCGTCTCATCGACCGTCTCGGACACGTGCTGCTTGTAGTCTGTTCTGTCGCGTTCCGGTTCCGGCCCGGGCGTGAACGTCTCGCCTGCTCCATCCTGGGGCTCGTAGCCGATGGCTGCGCGGGCGGCCTCGAGAGAGAAGACCTTCCAGTGGTTGTCGGACGTGACCGTGAAGACCGCGTATCGTAGCGAAGCGGGCGCTTCGATGCTCTTGACGAGAGCCTGCGCTGTGTCGCGGTGGCTCAACCATGTGGACATGGCGGCCGCCGAGAACGTCGGGTCGTCGGTCGAGATAGCGAATCCGATGCGTACATGGACGGCCGACAGCCCGTACAGATCGCTGTAGAAGCTGCCGAGCGCCTCCCCGTACGCCTTGGACACGCCGTAGTACGCGAGCGGCCGGGGACGCGCGTCGCCGTCGATGAGCGGCCACGGCGGCGTGACCCTGTCGAAGTCGCCGCCCAGGATCTGCCGGTACGGCGGGTCAAAGAAGTAGCCCGCCAGCGCAACAACAGAGCTGCCCACAACGACGCGCTTCACACCGGCGCGTCGGGCCGCCTCGAACACGTTGTTGATACCGACCAGGTTGTTGTGGAGGATCGACTCCCAGCGCGCCACGAAGCTCCGGTCGGCGGCCAGGTGGACCACCGTGTGCCGGCCCTCGAAGGCCGGGAGGATCGCATCCAGGTCACCGATATCGGCCCTGAAGTTGCGTTCAGCCGGGAGGCCGTCTACTCCATGCCGGGAGAGAGAGGACACTTCGTAGCGGTCTTCGAGTTCCGCCCGCGCGGCCGAGCCGACCACGCCGCTCAACCCTGTTACCAGTATTCGTTTCTTGTCCGGCATCACCGGCCTCCTGCCGTCACCTCGCGCCGGCTGCGCGACCGCATCGACGTGGTTTCGTCCCGAGTTCGCGCGGGCGCACCTCGCACACGAGCGTAGACCGCTACCGTCGACCGAACCTCTTGCTCAGGACTTCGGTGAGTATCGGGTCAGCCGTCTCGTCCACCATCTCGGATGTGTGGAGCTTGAAGTCGGTTCTGTCGC
This sequence comes from uncultured Dehalococcoidales bacterium, assembly GCA_964471055.1. Lineage (GTDB taxonomy): Bacteria > Chloroflexota > Dehalococcoidia > Lucifugimonadales > Lucifugimonadaceae > CAYYFS01. The sequence continues at coordinate 19,110 of CAYYFS010000019.1, read as the reverse complement.
GTTCGAGCATCTTGCCGGGAGTGTACGTCTTCCCGGCGTCGTCCTGAGGCTCGTACCCGATTAGTTCCCTCGCCCGCTCCAGGGACAGCACCTTCCAGTAGTTGTCCGAGGTCGCATGGAGGACCGTGTAGCGGAGCGTGTCCGGGGCATCGATGGCCTTTGTGAACACCTGCGCCGTGTCCCGGTGGCTCAGCCAGACCGCGAGAGGCCCGGCGGCGAACGTCGGATCGTTCGACGATATGGTCATGCCGATCCGGATGTGGATGGCCGACATCCCGTGGAAGTCCGAGTAGAAGCTGCCGAGCGCCTCTCCGTACACCTTCGACACGCCGTAGTAGCCCATCGGACGCGGCCGCACACTCTCGTCGATCAGCGGGTACGGGCGCTCCACCTTGTCGAATTCCCCGGCCATGATGTGGGTGTACGGCTCGTTCCTGATATGACCGGCGATGGCCAGGGTAGAGCTTCCGACAACTACGCGATCCGCGCCGGCGAGCCGTGCGGCCTCGAAGACGTTGTATGTTCCGATCAGATTGTTGTGCAGCGCCGATTGCCACCCTGCCATCACGCTGCGATCGGCCGCCAGGTGGACGATGGTGTGTTGCCCCTCGAACGCGGGCCGGATCGCCTCCAGGTCACCGATGTCCGCCCGATAGTTGCGCCCGTCCGTGAGCCCTTCGACCCCGTACCGGGACACTGAGGACAGCTCGTACCGTTCCTCGAGCGCCGCGCGCATCGCGGATCCCACCACGCCGCTCAAACCGGTGACCAGGACTCTCTTCTTGTCAGACACAAATACTCCTTTCTCTCGGGCGCAGAGGTTCGTCGGGTGAAGCCGGTGCCGCGTGGGCCTGATCCGTCGCAGGGATGCGGGGTCGGCCCGCCCAGCTTACTCGCGGCAATCCTGTCGCGCCTCGTGTGCAGGCAGCGGGGCGTCCACGCAACCGGCCTGCGGGCAGCTCAGGCGGGCGCAGAAGTCCCGGCAGCGTATTTGGCGTAGAATCCCTCTGTCTCGGGACACGCGCCTCGGTGATCGGAAGCCGGGCGTGCGCCCCTCGCCGCCCGGCGTCGGCTTCGAAATGCAGCCGCGCCGCAAGAGGAAGCGGGGCCCCCGTTGTCGACGGTCCTCTGGTCCCTGCTGGCATTCGTCAGCGGCTGCATCCCGTGTTCCGTATGGCTGGGGCGTCTCCTCTGCGCGCGTGACGTCCGCCAGTTCGGAGACGGGAACCCTGGCGGCGTGAACGCGTGGAAGGCCGGTGGGTGGCGCGTCGGCGCTCCTGCCATCCTGCTTGATATGTGTAAGGGCGCAGTGCCCGTGTCGCTTGCTGCGACTGTGGGCGGCATCGAAACCTGGGGCCTCATCCCCGTGGGTTTGGGGCCGGTGCTCGGGCACGGATTCAGCCCGTTCCTCAGGCTACGCGGCGGCAAGGCAAACGCGGTGTCGGTGGGCGTCTGGGCCGCGCTCACGTCCGGCATGGCCGTCCCGGTCTTGCTCCTGTTCCTGGGGTTCGCGTACGCGCTGCAGAGGACCGATGCCTGGACCGTGATCTTCGGCGGAGTAGGCGTTTTCGGCCTGTTGCTGATACGGTTCCCGGAGCCGTACATCCTGCTGCTGTGGGCGGCGAACATGGCTTTTCTCATCCTGAAACACCGGCACGATCTGAGGCTCGGGGTCGCTCCGAGGCCCTGGCTGCTCAGAATGCTGGGGAGGACCGCTTGAGCGGCTTGCTGCTGATAGGAGCGTACGGGCTCGTCTTCCTTTCGGGATTGTCCGTCCTCATCGCCGTCACCAATCTGCGTACCCTCCGGCGTCTCGGGCGTACCGGGGTCTTGAAGACGTTCCCCAGGCTGTCCGTTCTGGTGCCCGCGAGGAACGAAGAGCCGAACATTCGCGCGAGCATCGAGGCTCTTCTTGGGCAGGATTATCCGAACATGGAGATCCTCGTGCTCGACGATGACTCAGACGATGACACCGCGGGCATCGTCAAGAGCCTGGCTGCACGGGATCCAAGGCTTCGCTTGCTCCACGGACAGCCTTTGCCTGCCGATTGGGTGGGCAAGCACTGGGCGTGCCACCAGTTGAGCATGGAGGCAGAAGGCGAGCTGCTGCTGTTCGTAGACGCGGACACAGTGCTGGCGCCGGGCGTGATCGGTGACGGCGTCGAGGCCTTCTGCACGGACCGGGCAGATCTCCTGTCGCTCATGCCGACGCGGGACGCACGAACCTGGCCGGACAGGTGGATGGCCGCGCTCATCTCCTGGTTCCATTTGGCCTGGTTCCCCGTGGGCGTGGCGCACTCGGTCAGCAATTCGTACCTCTCGGCCACCTACGGACAGTTCATGCTTTTCCGCCGGGAGGCCTACGAGGGAATCGGCGGATACGAGGCGATCAGAGGCAATCCGCTGGACGATTTCGAGCTGGGCAGGAGAACGAAGGCCGCCGGGCTAAGGTGGCGACTTCTCGATGGAAGCGGCCGGGTCGTCACCCAGACCTACCTCAGCGCGCGAGAGGCTATCGATGGTCTATGCCGCAGCATCTTCCCGGCGTTCGGCTACAACATCGCCCTGTTCCTTCTGACCTGGCTCGCGCTCGCGGCCCTGGGGTTGGCGCCGATCGCGGTACTCGGGAAGGCTGCACTCGCCGGCCCCGTGGCCCCGGTCATGCTCAAGCTCTCGGCTCTCACCGCAGTGATGTTGCTCATCTCGTGGGTGCTCGCGAGCGTTCGGTTCGACTTCAGCGTGTTCTACGCGTTTCTGTACCCGCTGATCATCATGCTGACGCTCTATGTCGGCTTCCGGTCCATGGTTCTGACAATCCGCGACCGTCAAACGTGGAAGGGCCGGACCCTCGAGGGCATCGGGCCTGCTGACCCGCACACCGCTGTTCGGCAGCCCCGCACCTCCGCGATCGACCCCGGCGACGACGCTGTCCTGACCAAGTCTGATCATCGGGACATCAATCCGTCATAGAGGACCCGGCGGCGCTGATTCTTGCATCAGCCTGCCTCGGGCCGACCGGTTGACTACCCCTTCCGATCCTCCCGGAGCGTCGCGTACGTCCGCCCTTTCCACTCTCCGGTTTCGCCTGCGCGGTGGCGGCGCGCCGAATCCGCCGTCATGAACGTGTACAGGACTCCGGCGGCCGGCAGCAACGGGGCGAAGAACAACGGGACGCCGTGCCACAGCAGCACCGGCACGTAGCTGGCAGCCATCAACGCCCATGCCGTCAGGCCGCACACCAGCACCGCGGCCGCGCCCGCGGAATGACCGAAACCCGACGCCAGGGCTGCCGTGCCCGCCGTCGCCGCGACAGGGGGAGCCACGTACAGCAACACCATGCCGAATACGGTGCCCGTGAGAACCACCGGGGAGTAGCGCAACTGCTCGAACGCTGAGCGTGCCACCATACGCCAGATCGCTCCCGGACCCTTGTATGCGCGTACGCTCGTCACGCCGGGATCGAGTCCAAGCCACAGTCTGCCCGGGCCGCTCCCGCGGCCCCGCTGCTGGATGAGAGCCGCCAGCGCGCAGTCGTCTATCAGCCTGTCCGCCACGCCGCCCATCCCACCGGCGAGTTCGAGAGCGGTCCGCCGGACCAGCGTGCAGCCCCCCGCGGCCGCGGCCGTGCGCCTGCCCGGGTCGCCAACCCACCGGAACGGGTACAGCTTGGCGAAGAAGTACACGAAAGCGGGGATCAGGAGCCGTTCCCAGAACGACTTCGCATGTAGACGAGCCATCACTGAGACCGTGTCTCGGTCCTCGGCCTCGGCCTTCAGCACCATCGCACGTACTGTGCCCGGCGCCAGGGAGATGTCGGCGTCGGTGAACAGGAAGTAGTCGGCACCGGCCGGATCGGTAGCACGCACCCCTTCGGACAGGGCCCAGACCTTGCCTGCCCACCCCTGCGGCAGCGGACGCGCCTGCACAACCGTGAACCTGTCCTGCCATCGACCCTCGGCGGCAGCCCGGGCCGCGTCAGCTGTCCCATCGTCGCTCGCGTCGTCGACAAGGAGAACGCGGACTGCTCCCGGGTAGTCCTGGGCGAGGCGCGACGGAAGAGTCACGGCGATGATGTCCGCCTCGTTCCTGGCCGGGATCACGATGCTCACAGCCGGCCATTCGCCCTCAGGCAGCGTGGCCGTATCGGATGTTTGGCTGAGTCGAGGCCGGGTCTGCCAGAAACGTCCGCGGGCCGCCAGAAGCCAGAGCCAGGACGCGAGGCACGCTCCGGCAATACCCGTGACGGCCCAAACAAGCGCCGTCACGAAGGTCTACCTGCTCTCCCTGGGCGGCTTCACGCGTCCGATGGCTAGGTAGAACCCCACGCCCAGCGAGAACAGCACTCCATAGGACAGGCCTATCAGTGGCTGCACGGCGATGTAGTGAGCCATGACGATGAGTCCGGCGACTATCTGGAGCTTGAACGCCCTCTTGTATCCAGAGAAACGGTGCACCGTCTTTCCGACCACCCACCCGCAAAGAGCCGGGGATAGGTTGATGATGATCTTGATCAGCATGCTACCGTCCACGTCCGCCGTGTACGCGATGAAATAGACGAGCCACGCGAGTCCCGAGACGGCTGCAGCGGCGATCAGCGCCGCCGCACCTGCCTTGGCCACGTCTGCCCCGGAGGGGTCGAATACCGGGTTCGCGCGAACCGCCGCGCAATCCGGGCAGCGCGCACCGACCGGTGTCTGCACCAGGCAGCGTGGGCAGATCAGTTCGCCGCATTTCCCGCATCTCAGGTTCGTCTCGACGCGCGGATCGCGGGGGCAGTAGGTTCGGGATGAGGATTCTGTCATTCTTTGTCGGGCTAGCCGGGCCTGCTACGAGAGGACGAAGACCCCCGGGGGGGGGGCTCATGCCTCCGGCTGGCGGTAGACCCATTCCTCCCTGGATGCAATGTCTCGATCGAATACGAGGCGATACCACACAAGGCGGGGCAGAGAGACCTTTGTGTCCGGGGCCGCGCCCTGCGTGGTCCTGTTGGATGTCAGACGTTTTGCAGCAACCACCGCGAAGAAGCCGACGCCCAACAGAGTCACCTCAACGGGCTGGCGCAGTATCACGCTCCAGATCGGCATCATGAACGCCGCGATTCCCCACCAGACGGCGCTGCTACGCGTGAGCAGCCAGCCGATGCCGGCAACGCTGCCGTACAGCACCACCAGGGGCCAGCAGAGGGCGGCTACTACGCCGAGCACGGTCGCCATACCCCGGCCGCCCGAGAACTTCAGCCAGACCGGCCAGTTGTGGCCGACGATCGCGGCGAAACCCGCCGCAACCTCCACCTCAAGACCCAGGTCCAGGACCTTGCCGGACGCGATCAACACAGGAAGCAGGCCCTTCACGAATATGTCGAAGAGAACAAGCGGCACCACCGCCTTCTTCCCGACGAACGTGGCGACATTGGAAATGCCTATGTTCCCGCTGCCGTACTCGCGAATATCGATCCCGAGCTTCAACCGGCCCAGGAAGTAAGACGAGGGAACGGCACCCAGAAGGTAGGCGCCAAGGATCACAGCGGCCGAAAGTACTGCGTTCAGCGGTCACGTCTCCCGTTGGCAGAACCCGGTTCGGTCACAGCGGGCCGTCGGGCACCCAGCCCACCCGGTCGCCGTGCATGCTCCGGGCCCGCTTGAATAGTAGCGACGGGGCGTCCCGGGCCGGTCCCAGCTCTCCAAGTCCTACCTCGCCTTCGGTGCCGAAACCGTGATAGTCGGTGCCGCCCGAGTGGATCAGGTCGTAGCGGTCCGCCAGGACTTCGTACTCCCTGCGCTGGGCGGCCAGGTACCTCTCGGCGTACACCTCTATCCCGGCCAGTCCGGCGTCAACCAGAGTTGCCACCGCGCCGGGGAGGTTCTTCACAGTCCGCGGATGCGCTATGACGCCTACGCCCCCCGCGGCGTGCACCAGTTTCAATCCATCCAGGGGCGACAGCTTTTCACGCGGCACGCGGGCGATGCCGTCGTCGCCCAGATACCGGTCGAACGCCTCGTGCACGTTGTCGATATACCCTCTCTCAACCATGGCGCGTGCCACGTGCGGCCGCCCGACCGCGCCGCCAGCCAGTTCCTGGACCCGTTCCCACGAGACCGGCATTCCCAGTTCGGCGAGCTTCTTGACCGTGCCGTGGACCGCGGTCTTGCGGGTTCCCCGCAGACGCGCGAGGCCTGCCCCCAGGGCCGCGTTCTTCCGATCGATGAAATAGCCGAGAAGGTGCATCTCCGTGTCGCCTTCCTCGGTTCCCAGTTCTACGGCCGGTATCAGCATGAGATGGGGGTGTCGCCGGGCGGCTTCCAGCGCCTCGTCCAGGCCGTCCGTTGAGTCGTGATCGGCAATAGCGACGACCTTCAGTCCGGTCTCGGCAACGCGTTCTATGACTTCGGTTGGCGACAGAAGACCGTCCGAGGCCGTCGTGTGCAGGTGCAGGTCGACCTCTACGGGCCACCTGAGTCCGAAATCGTGCCTCGTCCGGCCGTTCATCCGGAAACCTCCCGGTCGACGCGTGCGACAGAGACGGCCAGTCCGGTCGAGTCGTCCGTATCGACTAGGATGGAGTTGAACACCATCGGGCCCTTGTTCTCCACCCGGAGGCGGACCGGCACCGGGCTAAGGAACATGTGGAGTGCTTCCTCGGCCTGCATGCCGATGACCGAATCGGCAGCGCCGACCATCCCCAGGTCACTGACGTACGCGGTCCCGCCGGGCAGGATCCTGGCGTCCGCGGTGGGCACGTGGGTGTGGGTCCCCGCCACCGCGGCCACACGCCCCCTCAGGTACCAGCCCATCGCCTGCTTCTCGGACGTGGCCTCGGCGTGGAAATCTACGAATACGGTCCTGCCGGGCGGCAGCGCTTTCAGCACCCGGTCCACGGCAACGAAAGGCGATTCTGCGTCACCGACGAACAACCGGCCGATCAGATTGATGACCACCGCAGAGCCGAGATCGATGACGCCACGCCCCGGTGCGGACTCGGAGTAGTTGGCGGGACGCACAAACGGATGCGATTCGTCATCCAGGTGCGGCAGAAACTCCTTCTGGGCCCAGACGTGGTTTCCGGTCGTGATCACGTCCGCGCCGGCGTCTAGAAGCTCCTGCGCCGTCTCCAGAGTTAGCCCGTACCCGCCCGCGATGTTCTCTCCCTGGATCACGGCAAGATCCACCGACAGCTCTCGCTTGAGTTCAGGAAGCAGCGCCGCGAGCGTTCGTCGGCCGCCCCGGCTGATTACGTCGCCGACCATGAGTACGCGCACGTGTCGCTCCTGGCGGGCCGCCGGTCGCGCCCTTCGGAACGTCCCGCGTCCCGCCGGTCACGGCGAGGTTTAGGCCCGCCGCAAAGACGCACCAAGATACCAGAGTCGCCCGGCCGGCAGCACCGACGCCCGAACCTACCGGGCGTACTCGACCGACCTCGATTCCCGGATGACGACCACCTTGATCTGTCCCGGGTACGCCAGGGTCTCTTCCACCCTCTTGGCGATGTCCCTGGCCAGGCTCGCCGCCGTCACGTCGTCCACAGTGTCGGGAGTCACCATCACTCGAACCTCACGGCCCGCCTGGATGGCGAAACACCGTTCAACGCCGTCGAACCCGCGGGCAAGCTCTTCCAGCGCTTCCAGCCGCTGGAGGTAGGCTTCTATCGTGTCCCGCCTGGCGCCCGGCCTGGCGGACGAAAGGGCGTCGGCCGCCGCGACGATGAACGACTCCGTGGTCGACATCTCACGGTCATGGTGCTCTCGCACCGTTGTCTCGACGCCGTCTGGCACCGGGTACTTCGCCACCAGGTCGGCGCCCACCTCGGCATGGGGGCCTTCCACCTCGTGCGTCAGCGCTTTGCCAACGTCGTGGAGGAAGCCGCCTAGCCTGCAAACGCCTACCTCGGCGCCCAGTTCAGCCGCCATCATGCCGGCCAGCAGGGACACTTCCACCGAGTGGGTCAGCACGTTCTGGCCGTAGCTCTGGCGGTACTTCAACCGCCCCATGAGCTTGACCAGTTCCGGGGGCACTCCTCTCACGTTCGCATCGAAGAGCGCCTGCTCGCCCGCCTTGCGGACGGTCTCGTCCACCTCATCGCGGGCCTTCGTAACGACTTCTTCGATTCGGGCGGGGTGTATCCTCCCGTCCTTGATCAACCTTTCGAGGGCAACGCGCGCTACCGCGCGTCGAATCGGGTCGAAGCACGAAATCGTCACCGCTTCCGGCACATCGTCGATGATCAGATCGACGCCGGTCGCGGTTTCGATCGCACGGATGTTCCGTCCTTCACGGCCGATGAGACGACCTTTCATCTCATCGTTCGGCAGCGGGATGGTGCTCACGGTGGCTTCAGACACCACGTCTGACGCCAGCCGCTGGATGGCCTGGGAGACGACTCCCCTGGCGCGCTCGTCCGCCTGTTCCTGCGCTTCTGTTTCCAGATCCCGGAAGCGGCGGGCGATTTCGAACTGGATATCCTCTTCGGCGCGCTCAAGCAGCGATCGCTTGGCTTCTGTCAAGGACAGCCCGGAGATGGACTCAAGCCGCTCGAGTTCCTGCAAACGGAGGGCGTTCAGCTCCTCCTGCTGCTCATCGAGGCCGCTCTGCATTCTCTGCTGTTCGTCTTCTCGTGTCTCCAGGGCTGTTGCGCGACCGGTCAGGTCTTCGTCGCGCTGCTCCGCGCGTTTCTCCTGGCGCTGGAGCTCTTGACGCTCTGCTCTCAGGTCCGCCTCTGCGGAGGTCCGGGCCTTGAGGGCTTCTTCTTTCACCTCTAGAAGGATCTCCTTGCTGCGCTCTTCGGCCCGGCGGATCGCCTGATCGGCTGCGTCCGCAGCCGCTTTTCTGGCTCGACCCGCCAGCACATCCCGGAGGTAGACGAGCGCTCCTGCGATCGCCGCCACTCCGATTGCCGTGAGGACGGCCGTGAGGATGATATCCATCACCAATCCTCCAAGCCGTCGCTATTCAGTTTTTCTCCGGTCCCGGGTGCTCCCCGTGGCCCGCCCTTTCGCCTCCGAAAGTGCGGGTGCACGCCCGATGAAAAGTCGGGTGCCGGGGGGGCTGGTTGGGCGTCCGGCTCCGTGGCCGCAACGCGGCCCTGCCAGCTACGGAACTTCAATTCATGGTACGGAGCGCCAGAAATGCGGTCAACCGCTGCCGTACCTGAGGCCAATCGTTTGACGGCGATCAAGGAAGGGATGATCGCTGCCCGCCAGGGGGCGGCGGGCGCTACGAGTAGATCGAGAGGCGGTGTCGGGCCAGGCGGCTATCGCCCACGTGCTCGACGATCTTGTCGAATATCTCCAGGTCCCATTCGGCGAGGAAACTCACAGCGGTGCCCTTGCGGCCCATGCGCGCGGTGCGGCCGATGCGATGGACGTACTCTTCGACGTTGTCGGGCATGTCGTAGTTGACGACGTGCGTGATCTCCGGCACGTCTATGCCCCGGGCCGCGACGTTCGTGGAAACCAGGATCGGCAGGCTGCCCTCCCTGAACCGGCCCATCGCAGCGTCCCGCTCCGACTGCGACATGCCGCCGTGGAGACCCATCACCGGGTAGTCCCGCCGGAGCGAGCGGACAAGACGCTCGACGCCTACCTGCATCCTGCGGAACACGAGAAGCCGAGCGCCGTCATCGAGCGCGTCGAGGACCTCCCGCATGGCGGTTTCCTTGTCCCGCTCCGCGACCTCGTAGTAGATCTGGTCGACTTCGTCCACGGTCTGTATCTCGGCGCCGATGCGCACCCAGACCGGGTCGTTCTGGTACCGGTGTATCAAACGCCGGACGAAAACCGGGATGGTGGCCGAGAAGAGCATCGTCTGCCGGCTGCGAGGCGTGTGGCGGAGAATGTACTCGACGTCCCGGGCGAAGCCGATGTCCAGCATCTCGTCCGCTTCGTCCAGGACCGCGAACTTCACCGCGCTCAGGTCCAGGGTGCGGCGGTTCATGTGGTCCATCACGCGCCCGGGCGTGCCGACGACGATGTCGACTCCCCGCGCCAGGCGGGTGAGCTGGCGCTTGATGGGTTGCCCGCCGAACACGGGGCAGACCTGTACGCCTCGACGGGCGCCGATTCGTTCGATCTCCCGGGCGACCTGCATCGCGAGTTCGCGGGTGGGCACGAGCACGATCGCCTGCACGCGGCGCGCGCCGACTTCGATCCTCTCGCAGATCGGGATGCCGAAAGCGGCCGTCTTGCCCGAGCCGGTAATCGCCTGCCCGACCAGGTCCCGTCCCGCTCGTAGCTCCGGGATCGCCTGCGACTGGATTGCCGACGGGTCCTCGTAGCCCATTTCGGAGACCGAGTGGGCGACAGGGCCGGTCAGCTCCATCTCGCCGAACTGGTGGACGTATCCGTCGTCTGCGTCAATCTGGACCGGAGCGTGCTGCGGTGCCGCCTGCGTCTGCGCCTGTGGTGCCTGCGCCTGCTGGGTTCGCGCCTCTGGCCCTTGCGCCTGTGGCGCCTGTGAGGAGCGACGCCGTCCACCCCGGCGCCTGCGCCGTTTCGCGCTACTGCGCGGGGCCGGCTCGCGCGACGGCTCGCCCATAGCTGTGGCCGTGGCCACCCTGCGGCGCTGACGCGTAGTCGCGCGGGGACGGCGTGGTGCCTCGCTCACCGCGGCCGGCGGGGTGGCCGTCCGCTCGTCGCGTGGGGGAGAGGGCGGTTCTTTGGAGGCGGTGCGGGATTCGCCGCCGAACGAGAGAAGGGTGCGCAAGAACCCTCGCGCACCCTTCCTGTCACGTCTGGATTGTCCCGGTTCAGATTCCTTCATGTACTACGTCAATTCTAGGTTCGGCCCCGCAGAGGTGTCAAAGAAGCCTCTTGCGTAATGCCGATCGGCCTTTGGAGTCGCCGTTCGACAACCGTCGAGTCACTTGGGCCGTTTCTATCGGAACTTCCAGCAAGACGAGGCGGGCCCAGGAGCCAGACCCGCTTCATATGGGGTGTCCTCCTGGCTTGGACACCAATTCCGGCGAGGAGACACTCGAGTTGAGGAACGGACTTCCCCCTACTCGTGCCTGAGTGCCTCGATGGGATCGAGCGCCGCTGCCCGCGCTGCCGGGTAGATGCCCGCAACCAGGCCGATTGCCGCTGCGACACCCAGGGCCAGTGCAGCAACGCCCCCGGACAATTGCGTGGTCATCGACATGCTCCCGAAAGACGCCCCGTTCACCATCGCGGACAGGCCGGTGCCGAGCAGCACACCTAGGACACCACCCCCGATGCTCAGCACGGTGGCCTCAGCCACAAACAGCGACAAGATCACCTTGCGCGTGGCGCCGATCGCCCGCTGGATTCCTATCTCTCGGGTCCTTTCGGTTACGGAAACCAGCATTATGTTCATGATCCCGATCCCGCCGACCAGCAACGAGATTCCGGCAATCGTGCCGAGGAAGATCACGAACGTCTGCGTTGTCTCCTCCATCGTCTCGATCAGGTCCACCTGGTTCGTCACCGTGAAGGCGGCATCTTCCGGATCGAACCCGCTACCCTGCCGAAGACTGAGAACGAGTCGAATCTGCTGTTCCGCGGCCGCAACGGATTCCCTGCTCATCGTCTGTACTGCGATCTGATCGATGAACGCATCCGGTCCCGACTTGTCTTCGTCAGTGAGTCGCATCTGGGCCGTCGTGATCGGCACGAATGCCTGGTTGTCCTCTTGGCCTCTCCCTCCGATGCTCTCCAGAACCCCAACGACGCTGAACTCGCGACCGTCCAGACGAACGGTCTGGTTGACCGGGTTCTGCCCCGGGAACAGTGTCTCTGCAAGCTCCGAGCCGAGCACCGCCACGTCGGTCGCGTTGATGATGTCGGCGGAACTGATGGGCCTTCCGGTCGCCAATTCGTAGTCGCGCACGTCTAGGTAGCTGGCTGTGATTCCAAGAACACTGGCGCGGGTTTCGTTGCTTCCTGCGACCAGCTGAGCGCTGGCATTCGTCTCGGCCGCAACCTCCGCTATGTCGGGCGCGAGTTCCTCATCCTCCAGGGCGATTGCGTCGCCGAACGTCAGCTCGTTGGTCGTGCCATCCGCAGACTGAGATGGGCTGACGTACAGCAGGTCGGCGCCCATGGATGCAAGGCGATCCGTGATCGTGGCCTGTGACCCTTTCCCAATGGCCATCAGGGTGATCACCGCGGACACCCCGATCACGATGCCGAGCAACGTGAGACTGGAGCGGAGTCTGTTCGTGCCGACTGCCGAAAGCGCGGTACTGATGATCAGCATGGGATTCATATGGAGGGCTCCTCTTCGTCCGAGTCTCCACGCACCGACGCCGCCAACCTCTGATTGAGCTGACGGTCGTCGACAACGCGTCCGTCCCGGAGAGTCACGATTCGCCTCGTGGCATCAGCCACGTCTGTTTCATGAGTGACTAGGAGGATCGTGATGCCGTCGCTGCTGTTCAAGTCCTGGAGCAATTGAACGATCGCCTCCGTCGACCGGCTGTCAAGGTTCCCGGTCGGCTCGTCAGCGAGGATCATGCTGGGCCTGTTCACCAAAGCTCTCGCGATGGCGACACGCTGCTGCTGCCCTCCCGAAAGCTCAGTGGGGCGATGCATGGCCCTGTCAGCCAGGTCCACCCTTTCGAGAGCGGCCATTGCCGCTACCTTGCGATCAATCCGGTTAGGCGAGAACCGCAGGGGTAGTTCCACGTTCTGTATCGCGGTCAAGCGGGGCAGGAGGTTGAAGCTCTGGAAGATGAACCCGATCTCACGGCCCCGAACGTGCGAGAGACGGTCATCCGTGAAGGTGCTGACGTCATGACCGTTCAGGCGGTACTCGCCGCCCGTGGGGCGGTCCAGGCATCCGAGGACGTTCATCAGAGTCGACTTGCCCGAGCCTGACGATCCCATGATTGACACGATTTCTCCCGTATCTATCTCGAGTGAGACGCCGTCGAGAGCTCTGACCAGCTCCCCACCCACCGCGTAGTGGCGTTCAACGCCTGTGAGATCAACGACCGGCCCTGTCATCTGCCACCTCCCGCGCCTTCGAACTTGCCTCCAGCCGAACCGGCTCTTCCTGCTCCTAGAGCACCGCTGAGTCCCCCGCCCGGACCGCCGGGACCAAGAGTGGACTCATCAACGTCGACGCCTGGGAGCGTCACGAGTACGATCTCCCCTTCCTCAACGCCGGATTCGATGACCGCCCAGGTCTCGTCGCCCCCCCCGATGGTCACGTGGACCATCTCAACCTCTCCGCCCCGCGACACCTGCACCGTTGGCGACGTCAGCGTGCCTCCCACCGCAGGGGCCGGCACCATAAGTACGTCGCGCTCGGCGCCTGTGATCACACCGACCGTCGCACTCAGCCCTTCCCGCAATTCCGTGCTCCCCACCGGGTCAAGCTCGACAGTGACCGGAAACGTGACGGCTCCGAGTTTGGGATCGGACCCGCTTCCGATCTCGACAACCACTCCGGTCAGGTCCACGCCGGGGAGCGCGTCGACCTTCACGGAAGTGGCGGCCCCGATGTCCAGGGACAAAACGTCGACCTGGTCGACTTCCATCGAGACCGCCACGACGGAGGTGTCGACCAGTTCCACAATGGGGGTTGTGGGGCCGACGACATCGTCTACCTCTACCTCGATCCCTGTCACGACGGCATCCGCTGGCGCCCGCAACAGAGCTTTGTCGAGCTGTTCTCTCGCGTTGGCGAGCGTTGTGACTGCCTCCTGGACTTCCGCTTCGCGCAAGGCGATGAGAAGTCCATCGTGGCCCACCAGGCTGAGCTCTTCGACGGCTTCCTCTGCCTTCGCCAGATCGGCTTCTGCTACGTCCAGCGCGGCCCGCTTGTCTGCTACGGCTAGGGGGTCTGGCGACACGAGTTCAGCCAGCGCCTCCTGCGTCTCGCCAAAGCGGTCCTCAGCGATGGCCAGGTCAGATCGCGCCTGAACGACGGCGAGAGAGTCCGGAGCCTTGAGCTCCGTCAAGGTCTCTCGCGCTTCGAGCAGACTCTCTTCCGCCAGAGAAACGGCTGTCTCCGCCCGGGCTACGTCCAGCTCACCGGCGGGTTGCTGTACGTCAGCGAGCACCTCCTCCGAAGCCACCAACTCGTGGTGGGCCTTCTCAAGGACCGTCCGGGCGGTCGTAAGCGCGCTGGCGGCGCCGGCTCGTTTGGCTTCGAGATCCGCTCGGGACTCAGTGAGGGCTTCCCAAGCGGAGTCGAGTTCGCCCGCAACACATCTGGTATCGCGCGACGAAGCGTCCGCGTCGCAGGCACCCACCACCTCGGTCAAGCTCAAATTGACCCACACCCAGGTCAGGTGTTCGTTCCACGGCGTGGTCGGGTCGTCCTCAGGTATGGCATCTCCGTAGGTCTGCGGAGTGAAGATGGGTTCCAGATCCGCGTCCCACCCTGAAAGCACTACCTCCGGCGGGACGGCTAGCTCATCTTCGGAGAGGGAATTGCCGAGCCACCCCTCGAAAGCTGCGGAGTACACCTCTTCTGCATTGGCAACGTCGGTGTCAGCATCGCCCAGAGTGGAGAGCCATGTGGATTCAGCCAGCCTGACGCCCGCCTGCGCGTTGTCGTATTCCTCGCGCGCCAGCTGCAGCGCGACCTCGGCGTCATCCACGGCTGCCGATTCCGGAAGGCTCAACAGATCCTGCAGGGATTGCTGGGCCTCCTGCAGTTCCACCTCGAGACTCCCGACCACTGCTTCGGCGGCCAGGAGGTCGGCCGAAGGCGGATCAAGGAGCTCGTCGAGCGCCTCACTCGCCTCATCCAGGGCTCGCTCGGCCTCGTTCACCGCAGCCTCGGCAGCCAGCCGCAGACTCTCGGGCGGTTTGAGAAGATCATCAAGTGCTTCGCGTGCGTCCTCCACGGCCAGTTGGGCTTCCGCCACGACGGATATCGCTTGACTGAGTTCCAGATCGCCGGCCGGCTGGCGGACCTCGGCAAGTCGGCCATCGGCTTCGCCGAGAGCGACTTCCGCCTCTGCCAAAGCGCGAGTCAGCGAAGCCACCGTAGCCTCGTCGAACACGGCGACCACATCACCCGCTGCGACCCTGTCGCCCTCTGACACCAGGAGCTCACCCAGCACGCCCTGGGTTGAGAAAGTCAGTTGCTCCCTTTCCGGGAAGATGATCGAGCCATCCGACGAGACGCTGCTGACCAGGTCCCCTCGGCGGACTGGGAATGCGAGTTGACTCGCCGTCGCGGCGTCGGTGTCCGAGGCCGAGCCGACGGTCGCCACATACGTCGTTCCAGCCACCGCTGCTAGGACTACCGCAGCGATGGCGGTCCAGATCCACCTCGGCCCCCGCAGGCGCGGATTCCAAACCTTTGCTAGCCTCATGCCTAGCCTCCATGTGATCTGTGGTTCCTGATCCGTTTCGGCCCATCGGCCTATCAGTCCAACTCTGGACCAGGAACGTGAGACCCGCTTCAAACGAAGATTGGAATCCTCCAATGTTCACCAAGGGGGCGGGCGCGAGAATTGGGTCGGTGAGATGCGGATACTGATCGTGGAAGACGACGCCAGACTGCGCAGGGCGGTGCGCCGCGTCCTTGAGCAAGAAGGCCACACAGTGGAAGAGGCGAATGACGGGCCCACCGGTCTTGCGTTCGCCACCGGGGCCAAGCTCGACGTGATCATCTTGGACGTGATGATGCCGGGACTTGACGGCTTCCAGGTCTCTCGAGGACTGCGCGCCGCGGGTGTTGACACGCCGGTGTTGATGCTGACGGCGAGGGGAGAGGTGAACGACCGAGTAGTCGGCCTGGATTCCGGGGCGGATGACTATCTGACGAAACCGTTCGCGTTCAAAGAACTGCTCGCCCGTCTCAGGGCCTTGGCCCGTAGGCGGCGGCCGACAGAGGACCAGACGACCCTGGTCTATGAGGACCTTGAACTCGATCTACTGCGCCACGAGGCCCGAAGGTCGGGCAGGCGGATAGCGCTGACGTCGACGGAGTTCAGACTCCTTGAATTCCTCATGCGCAACCGCACCATCGTTCTCAGTCGCAGCCGAATCCTGGATGAAATCTGGGGACTGGACTACGACGGCGAATCGAACGTCGTGGATACCTACATCCACTACCTGCGCAGGAAGGTCGACGCGGACGACGGCGTTCCCTTGATCCGCACGATACGCGGCTCGGGCTATGTGCTAGGCGGATAGAACAGGGATGTTCGGCAGAATAGCGATCCGGCTCACGGCCACCAACGTGGTGGTGGTTGCCACCGTGGTCGTCGCTTTACTGGCGGCGACGTTCCTGAGTGTCCGAGCCACTCTCCAGAACACTGCAGACAAAGACCTCAGGATCGCGGCCGAGCGATTCGCAGTAACTACTGCGGCAGGATCGTCGATTGAGGACCCCGCGTCAGACCTGACGAAGCCGCGACCGCCCTTTCCGAAGGAATCGTCGCCGGCCGGCCGCCGCGGCATGCTGTTCTTTGCTTCCGATCTCGACGGCAACGTGTCGTACCCGGAGGACTGGGAGGCCGGAACCGCACTCGATCCCACCGCTCTAGAGGGGGCGCTGAACGGCACGGAGGCCATCGTCACTGTCAGTTCCGGGGAAGAGCGTTACCGGGTGCTGACGCGACCCGTCTACTCCGAGGGAACCGTGGTAGGTGCCATACAGGTGGCGGAATCCCGAGAGGTGCAACTGGGACTCATCTCGACTCTCGGCAGGACCCTGATCATTGTGGGTGCGGCTGGCATCGCTATTGCGGCGATCGCGGGCTACCTTCTGGCGAATCGCGCCCTCAGACCGGTGCGGGCAGCATTCGATCGCCAGCGCGCATTCATTGCCGACGCCTCGCACGAATTGCGGACGCCTGTGGCTGTCGTGCAGGCAGACGCGGACGCCCTCTCGCGCACCCTCACAGACCTGTCGCCAGACGATTCTGACCTGCTAGCCGATCTCCAACATGAGAGTGAGTACATCGATCAAGTGATTTCGAGACTGCTTGAGATGGCCCGTCTCGACTCTGCCCAACGCGCTGTCACCACTGAATCGGTTGACGTCGCAGCACTGGGAGAAGAGCTGGCGCGAGGCATCAGGCGGATCGCCAACCCGTCCGGAGTGACCGTCCAGACGGAATTTGGCGAGAAACCTCTGAACGTGAACGCCGATCCGATTCGACTGCGCTTGGTACTACTTTCTCTGCTGGACAACGCGGTCAAGTACAACCGCGAGGGCGGTACGGTCACGCTGACAGCGCGTTCGGGCCGCGGTGCGACCATCATGGAGATCCGGGACACAGGAATCGGAATCCCCAAAGATGATCTGTCGCGAGTGTTCGACCGGTTCTATCGTGTGGACAAGTCCCGAAGCCGCGCCGCAGGAGGAGTCGGCCTCGGTCTAGCCATCGCGAAACAGGCGGTCGAATCCATCGGTGGAAGCCTGATTCTGACCAGTGCCCCGGACGAGGGAACAACCGCGACCGTTCGCTTGCGGCCATGGGAAATCTAAAGGTCTGGCCGCGGACCCCAGATCTCTGCCACCGGCTGGCTGATACGCGGGCGACGGGAACGTCCCCCAGCACGCGTTGGACGGCCCTGGCAACTCGCCCTCAGGTACAGCCTCCCAATGAGGGAGCCACTAGTTCAGGATCTGTGGGTCCGTGTTCAGCACCGACGAGCTGTACAGGAATAGGATCGTCTTCCCGTCGAGGTCGAAATGGTCGAGTATCAACTCCCGTCGCACGTACCTCATGTCGAACAGCGTCACCTTCTTGAAGTGCTGGGCCAGGAACGGCGCCAGGACGTGGGCGTAGGAATCCTTGAAGACGACCAGCTCTTCGTCGGTTCCGGCGTCCTCGTTGGTGATCTCGATGATCGGTCCCAATCCCCCGAGGAACACGTCGTAGGGGTCCAGTTCGTCTTCCTTCCCTCTCAGATACACGGAATCGAAGCACTCACGTTCTTCAAGTGTCTGGTAGCGGCACATCGACATGCTGTCTAGCGACCCGTTGTGTGCCAGGTATATCGAATCCTTGGCTATCGACCAGGACGCGGCCTTCCCGTAGTTGCTGCCCACGTACGAATCGGTAGCCAGCTCGAAGGAGTAGTCCTCCACGGGTTCGTGCCCCATCGTCCGCGCCAGGAGCTCATAGGCCCGAATCGCGCCCCCCGTCGTCCAGTGCGGGTCGGTGATGTAGTACAGGTGCTCGTTGCCCGGCACGGCCAGCCCCATCAGGTCCACGTATGTGGTTCCGGCACTCGCGGCCAGCGTCTCCGCGATGATCTCCTGGTCCGAAAGCAGGTACCGGCTCCTGTCGAGCATCTGTGCCTTCGATGGAATCACCGCCGCGTACACGTCATCGGAGTCGATGGA
This sequence comes from uncultured Dehalococcoidales bacterium, assembly GCA_964471055.1. Classification (GTDB taxonomy): domain Bacteria; phylum Chloroflexota; class Dehalococcoidia; order Lucifugimonadales; family Lucifugimonadaceae; genus CAYYFS01. The sequence goes on along the minus strand of CAYYFS010000019.1, from coordinate 837 downwards.
ATCCGCGATCTCACCGATTACCCTGGCCGCGCGTTCGATCAGTTCATGCCTTATTCCGTAGAACTTGTCGTAGATGTTGCCCTCGACGACGTACACTCCGTTGTTCTCCGGCCTGAGCAGGAGCCTGCGCTCGACGAGCGACTTGGCGAACCTGAGTTCGTCCCGGAATGCGGCCTGATCCTGCAGGAACACCCCGTAGTCCTCTGAGAATTGACCGTCGAAGATGCTGTCTGCCGTCACATCGGGGAACTGAGCCAGATCGCGCCGTTCGAGAAGACTGAGCTCGTTTGGCGGTCTCAGCAGCCCGGGCAGCGCGAGCGCGGAGAGGAAACCGCAGAAGACCAGCACCGCGGGTAGATGTCTGTTGAGGATCGGCTTGAACATCAGAATCGGAAGTAGAGAAACGGGTTGAACGACGAATCGATCAGGTAGGCGAAGCTGACCAGCAGCAGGCTCGCGTAGACAACCGGCATAGCCACCGCCCGTACGCCGCGGCGGGGCGCGACACGTTCGTAAACCCATCTGAACAATGGGACCGATCCAATCACCGCGACACATAGCAGAACGGCATTGGACTTGAGCAGGTACAGGGCTTCTGTGTTGGCCAGGTCGATGCCGCTCACGGCGAACATGTCGGCCAGGTCGATGCCGCTCACGGCGAACATGTCGGCCAGGTATCCGAAGATCTGGTCCGGTGTCCCGAGCTGGAATATCGTCCAGCCGATCAGCACAAGAAACAGGGTGTAGATGTGCCTGAGCGGCCTGGGCACGCGCGCAAGCCGGTCTCGCAGAACAACACGCTCCAGCAGTAGAAGCCCTCCGAAATACAGGCCCCAG
>CAYYFS010000018.1:0-21291 GCA_964471055.1 uncultured Dehalococcoidales bacterium | reverse complement strand
AAATCGACCTGATTCGGGACTCCGTCCTGCAGGTCGCGCTCGACTGGCTCGCCGTTGGCCTGGACCCCGAAAAATGCACGTTCGTCATCCAGAGCTACGTGCCCGAGCATGCCGAATTGTGCATGCTGCTCAGCTTCGTCACGCCACTTGGAATGCTCCAGCGCAACCCGACGCTCAAGGCGGAGATAGACGCCCTGAGGGTCGAGCAGCGGACGGTTGGCTTCTACAACTACCCGATGAGCCAGGTAGCCGACATCCTGCTGCCGCGGGCCCATCTGGTGCCGGTGGGCGACGACCAGGCGCCGCATATCGAGATGACTCGTGAGGTGGCTCGCAGGTTCAATCGCATGTTCGGAGAGGTGTTCCCCGAACCGGGCACGTTGATCGGTCGCGTCGCGCGCCTTCGCGGCACCGACGGCTCCGCCAAGATGAGCAAAAGCCAGGGCAACGTGATCGAGTTGCGTTCCGACCCGGAGACGGTGCGGCAGAGGGTCATGTCCATGTACACGGATCCCACCCGCATACACGCAACCGATCCCGGCCATGTCGAAGGCAACCCTGTCTTCGAGTACCACGACGCCTTCAACACAGACACGGCGCAGGTCGCGGATTTCAAGGAGCGATACAGGGCCGGGCGCGTTGGGGACGTCGAAGTGAAGAAGGCGCTCGTGGAGGCACTCAACGCCTTCTTGGAGCCCATCAGGGAACGGCGGCTGTATTTCGAACAGCACATGGACCTCGTGGAAGATGCCCTTATGCAGGGCACCCGGCGGGCCCGCGAGACTGCTGCGGAGACTATGGCGATGACGCGCGAGGCGATGCGCGTGAGCACCTATACGAAATCGTGGACGTAGTAATCGGCCGCGGCGGCCGGCACACGCCGTCCAGGAACCTCCGGCAATTCCAGGCCTTCCGCTGGCGAAGCTGCAACTGCTAGCCGCGGCCAGCTTTGCCACTGGAGGTCACAACGTGTACACGCCCACTCCTGGACAATTCAGAGAACTCGCGCGCACGGCCAATGTCGTCCCGGTGTACCGGGAGATCAGCGCCGATCTTGAAACCCCCGTATCCGCGTACCTGAAGACGGAACGCGGGCCGTACTCCTTCTTGCTGGAGTCGGTCGAGGGCGGCGAGAACATCGGTCGCTACAGCTTCATCGGCACCGAGCCGTCGTCCGTCATGCGCAGTGGCCCCGGCGAACCGGACGGCGAGGTCGATCCCCTGGCGGCGCTCAAGGAGCGGATGGCGGGCGTCCGTTGCGCCGACGTGGCGGGGCTTCCGAAGTTCCACGGCGGCGCCGTGGGTCACATCTCGTACGACGCCATTCGTTACTTCGAGCCCCGCGTACCCGCGCTCTCGAGTCCGGGGGTGGGCGTGCCTGAATCGGTCTTCATGATGAGCGACGCGCTCCTCGCGTTCGACCACCTGCAACACAAGATCGCGGTGATCGCTCACGCTCGGATCGATCACTCGGCGGCCGCGGGGGAGCCTGGCAGCGCTGAGGCCGCGTACAGACGAGCCACGGGGCGCATCGAGGATCTGGTCGCGCGCCTGGAAGGGCCGCTTCCCCCTCACGCTCGGCGTCGTCCCTCTGCGCATGCGCCGAATGGGATCATCTCCCGCGCGGGGGGTTTCGACTATGGCAGCGAACCGGAAGGAATCGGATCACCGGTCGAGGTTGCCCGGCCCAACATGTCGCGCGACAGGTACGAGGAGATGGTCGAAGCGGGGAAGCGCGCGATCTACGACGGGGAGCTCATCCAGGTCGTCCTCTCGCAGCGCCTCTCGCGGCCCACGAACGTCCAGCCCTTCGATATCTACCGCTCGCTGCGACGCATCAACCCGTCGCCGTACATGTTCTTCCTGAACCTGGATGGGTTCCAGATCATCGGCGCGTCGCCGGAGCTGCTCGTGCAGGTGCTCGACGACGAGGTGGCGGTGCACCCGATCGCCGGCACAAGACCGCGCGGGGCGACGCCGGAAGAAGACGTGCAGCTTGAGGCCGATCTGCTCTCCGACGAGAAGGAGCGGGCCGAGCACGTGATGCTGCTGGATCTGGGACGCAACGACGTGGGGCGCGTGGCCGAGACAGGTAGCGTCCAGGTCACGCGGGTCATGGATGTCGAACGCTACTCTCATGTGATGCATCTGGTTTCGCACGTCACCGGCCGGTTGAGGTCGGAGTACGACCTGTACGACGCGCTCCGCGCTGGCTTCCCCGCGGGCACCGTGTCCGGCGCGCCCAAGGTCCGGGCAATGGAGTTCATCGCCCAGGAGGAGCCGGACAAGCGGGGACCGTATGCCGGGGCCATCGGCTACGTTAGCTACAGTGGGAACATGGACACCTGCATCGGCATCCGCACGATCGTCCTGAAGGACGGCGTCGCCCACGTGCAGGCCGGGGGAGGCATCGTGGCCGACTCCACCCCGGAAGGCGAGTACCAGGAATCGCTGCACAAGATGGGCGCACTCCTGAGAGCGATCGACCACGCCGAGAGCGACACGGCCACCCCGCCCGCGGCTGAGGCCAGATCCGGTGGCGACTGAACTGACACCCCGGCCCGACTTCGCCGAGTTCGAGGTCCTGGCCGGTCGCCATGCCCGCGTGCCGGTCTGGGTGGAATTGGACCTGCCGGACCTCACTCCGCCGGATGCCTACGAACGTTTGGCCGTGCCCGGTCGCGCGTTCGTACTGGAAGGGGTCTCGCCGGAACCGGGTGCCTCGCGATACAGCTACGTGAGCAGGGAGATCGAATCCGTCATACGCACCGGGCCGGGCGAGCCCGGGGGAGCGACCGACCCGGTAGCCTCCCTCAGGCGAACCCTCGCACGGCTTGACGTTGGTAGGCCGGCCGGACTGCCGCCGTTCTTCGCCGGCGCTGTGGGCTACGTGGCCTACGAAGCGGTCCGGTACTTCGAGCCGACTGTCGAGCCCCTGGCTGTGGACCCCACAGGTTGTCCGGAAGCGGCGTTCCTCATACCGGGTAGCCTCGTCGCGTTCGACCATGCCCGGGGTGTCGTATTCGTCATAGCGCTGGCTACCTGCGCGGCCTCCGACGCCCGGTCGGCATACGACGAGGCGTGCCGGCGTGTCGAGCATATGGTCGGACTCGTGTCGGCGTCGCCGGACCCCGGGCCCGGCGGCGGGGCGCCGCGCGCGCCAGCGGTTGCGCAGCCGCTCCGTCGTGTGATCTCGCAACCCGACTACGAACGCATGGTGCAGGACGCCAGGGAGGCGATCATCGCCGGCGAGCTCATCCAGGCGGTGATCTCGCAGCGCCTGGAGCGCCCGACGCGTGCGGACCCTCTCTCCGTCTACCGGCGACTGCGCGTTCTCAACCCATCGCCCTATATGTACGTGCTCGACTTCGGCGATTTCCAGCTAGTGGGCGCCTCACCGGAGCTCCTCATCCGCGTCCGCGACGGAGCGGCGTCCATACACCCCATCGCCGGAACCCGTCCTCGCGGCGGCACGCCCGACGAAGACGAGGCGTTGGAAACAGAACTCGTCACGAATGAGAAGGAACAGGCCGAGCACGTGATGTTGCTGGACCTTGCGCGGAACGACCTCGGTCGTATCTGCCGCCCCGGCACGGTGCGCGTGACCAGCCGCCTGGCCATCGAGCGGTACTCGCACGTCATGCACCTGGTCTCGCGGGTGTGCGGCCGGCTCAATCCGGGCAAAGACGCGCTCGATGCCTTCGTGGCCGGGTTCCCGGCCGGGACTCTCACCGGCGCGCCGAAGATACGAGCCGTTGAACTGGTGCGCGACCTGGAACCGGAAGGGCGCGGTCCGTACTGCGGCGGCGTCGGCTGGTTCGGCGCCGACGGAAACCTGGACACGGGCACTGTGATCCGGTCCATCGTTCTGAAGGACGGAGTGGGGCACGTGCAGGGTGGAGGTGGCATCGTGTTCGACTCGATTCCGGAAGCCGAGTATCACGAATCGCTACACAAGGCAGAGGCGGCGCTGAAGGCAATCGACGCCGCAGAGGCTGCTGCCGCCGGGATATCCAGTGAACCGGAGGTCACGGTACTCGCCTGAACGCCGCGACACGGACACGCGATACTTGGCCAGGAAACCCGATGGAGCGGGCCTGTGGCCCCCCGGAGGCAGTCGGACGACATGCTACTCCTGATCGACAACTACGACAGCTTCACATACAACCTGTACCAGTACCTCTCGGAGCTCGGTGCCGAAGTGGAAGTGGTGCGCAACGACAAGGCCACCGTCACGGAGATGGATCGGATGCAGCCGGAGCGCGTGGTGGTCTCCCCGGGGCCCTCCACGCCCGAGCACGCCGGTGTCTCTGTCGAGGCCGTCCGCCACTTCGCGGAGAAAGTACCGCTGCTGGGCGTGTGCCTCGGTCACCAGTGCATCGCCGCGGCGTTCGGAGGCGTGGTAGCAGGTGCCGGCGAGATACGCCATGGCAAGACCTCTCTCATCCACCACGACGAACTGGGCATCTACGCGGGCATTGAGACGCCCTTTGAGGCTGTCAGATACCACTCTCTATCCGTGCAGCCGGACACGGTCCCCGAAGAGCTGGACGTGACCGCCCGGACGGAGAACGGCATCATCATGGGTGTCCGGCACAGGTCGCTGCCCGTGGAAGGTCTGCAATTCCACCCCGAGTCGATACTCACTGAGCCCGGAAAGAGGTTGCTGACCAACTTCCTTCGCATGTGATCGGGGCCGAGAAACGAGTCCACTGCTACGCGGCTCTCAGGATTCGGGAGCCGCGTAGCACCGGAGAAAGCGAACAGGCACCGTCGTGGACATCCGAGAATCGATCCAGACCGTGACCGAGGGGCAGAGCCTCTCCATGGACCAGGCCGCGGCCGTGATGACGCAGATCATGGAGGGAGACGCCACGCCGGCGCAGTTCGGGGCGTTCGTCACAGCACTCCGCATGAAAGGTGAGACTCCGGAGGAGATCGCCGGCATGGCCCGCGTGATGCGCGAGAAGGCGCTCCACGTTGACTTCCCCGGTCCGGTCGTCGATACCTGCGGCACGGGTGGCGACGGCCAGCGGACGTTCAACATCTCGACCACCGCGGCGTTCGTGGCCGCGGGCGCCGGCGCCCACGTAGCCAAGCACGGCAACCGCGCTATGTCCAGCTCCAGCGGCAGCGCGGACGCTCTCGAAGCGCTGGGAGTCAATATCAACCTGGGCCCGGACGGGGTGCGCCAATGCCTGGAAGAGGTGGGCATCGGTTTCATGTTCGCCCAGGCGTTTCACCCCGCGATGAAGTACGCGGGTCCGCCGCGGCGGGAGATCGGCATCCGCACCGTGTTCAACCTGCTCGGCCCCGTGACGAACCCTGCCGGGGTCGCCCGCCAGATAATCGGCATGGCCGACGGCGAAGCCGCGTCCAGGGTCGCCCGGGCGCTGGCGCTCCTGGGCACGGATCATACGCTCATAGTCCGGGGTGAAGACGGTGCCGACGAGATAAGCGTGGAAGGCCCGACGCGCATATGGCAGGTCATCGGCGCGGATGTGCAGCGGCTGTTGACGGAGCCGGCCGAGTTCGGCCAGCCCGCGGGTGTCCGGAGGCATCTCGAAGCCCCCACGCTCGACCGCAGTCTGGAGCTGATGCGGGGCGTGCTGGATGGACGCGGCGCCGGGTCGGACGGTCCTCCGGATGTCGATCGGTCCGCCCGGACCGTCGTGGTCATCAACGCTGCGGCCGCCCTCGTGGTGGCCGGTAAGGTCGATAGTTTCCAGGAGGGAGCAAACCTCGCCGCTGAGTCGATCGATTCCGGAGCGGCGCGCGGCAAGCTGGACTCCCTGGTATCTCTGAGTCAGAAACTGTCGTGATGCGCCTCCGTGGCCGGGGCACGACGAGCCGGGGACACGTTGAGGCCCGGGAGAGGGACGGGTGACATCTGAACCGGGCGGAACGCACGTGCTGGCACGCATTGTCGAAGCGAAGCGTGCAGCAGTTGAACGCGCCCGGAACGCCGTACCTCTCGCCGAGATTCGTCGTCGGGCCGAGGCGGCGCCGCGCGCTCTCGGCCTGTCGAGCGCCCTTACGGGAACCGCGGGAATCGCCCTCATCGCCGAGATGAAGAGGGCGTCTCCCTCCGCGGGTCCCCTCGACCCGGACCTGGACCCCACCGCCGCGGCCCGTGCCTACTCCGAAGGGGGCGCGGCCGCGATTTCGGTGCTCACGGAAGGCGATCATTTCGGCGGGACCGTCGAAGACCTGCGCACAGCCCGGGAACCTGCCGCTCCCTTCGGAGTGCCTGTGCTGGCCAAGGACTTCGTGTTCGACGAATACCAGGTGTACGAAGCGAGGGCGAACGGGGCGGACGCCGTTCTGCTCATCATCGCCATCCTGGAGCCGGGCCGGTACCGCGCTCTCCTCCAACTCACGCACGAGTTGGAAATGGAAGCCCTGGTCGAGTCGTTCGCAGAGAGCGAGGTCGAAACCGCTCTCGCGGAGAAACCCCGGGTCGTCGGCATCAACAACCGGAATCTGGACACCCTGGAAACCTCCCTTGAGACGTTCGAGCAGCTGGCCCCTGCCGCAACCGCCGGGATGGTGGATGGGGCGGTACTCGTCGCCGAGAGCGGCATGAAGACGCCCGAGGACATCCGACGCATGGGCAGTGCAGGCGCCCGGGCGGTGCTCGTCGGAGAGTCGCTCATGCGCGCTGGTGGGGGAGTCGGGGCGCTCGTGCGAGCCATGGTCGCGGCCCGGTGACGCCGCCCCTCGTCAAGATCTGCGGGCTGCGCTCAGCCGGACACGCGCTGGCCGCCGCACGCGCCGGAGCGGATCTCCTGGGCTTCAACTTCGTGGAGGGTGTGCGACGGCAGCTGCAGCCCGATGAAGGCCGCGACGTGATCGCCGCGTACCGGGACGCGCACGGCCCGGGTGGGCCGCGACTTGTTGGCCTCTTCCGCGACCAGCCTGTCGAGTGGGTCAGCGCGATGATCCGGGACGCCGGCCTCGACATGATCCAGCTATGCGGTGATGAGTCCCCGGAATACGCGGCCCGCCTGAAGGTTCCCGCGATCAGACCGGTGCGCGTGCGCGACGAGACGACGCGCGAACAGCTCGGCCGGGAGGTCAGTGAAGCCCTGGCGGCGCACGAGATGGTCCTGCTGGACCGCTACGAGCCCGGCGCGTCTGGAGGCACCGGTAGAACCTTCGACTGGCATGTGGCGGAGGGTGTGGCCGGTACCCGCGGCGTGCTGCTGGCGGGGGGGCTGACCCCCGACAACGTTGGCGACGCGGTGCGGCTGCTGCGGCCCTGGGGCGTTGACGTTGCGAGCGGGGTCGAGACCGACGGCACAAAGGACCCGGAGAAGATCCGGGCGTTCATCGCCGCCTCACGGACCTAGCACCAACGGGCCTACCCTTCCGCGAACATCCGAAGGAGATCGTGCCGCGACACGATCCCGACGGCGACGCCGTCCCGAAGGATGGGCACGTGGTGCACCTGGTTTCGCACCATCATGTCGGCGAGGTCGCCCAGCAGCGTGTCCTCGGCCGCCGTCGGTACATCCGTGACCATGACGTCTTCGACGGACCTGGTGCGGAAATCGCCTATCGCCGCCTCCAGGCTCCCGGAGTCGACCCACTCGCCGAGCAATTGCAGCGAAGTCTCCCGCATATACGGAATCGCCACTTCTTCCGGCATGAAGCACCGCTCCGACATCAGTCCCCGGAAACGGCCCTCCGCGTCGACCACGACCAGGCAACCGATCCGTTTCTCCAGCAGCAATTTCGCCGCGTCGCGGACCATCGTGTTTCCGGTCGCCGTGACGACCGGCGAGCTCATGATCTCGCCGGCGCTGATGTGGTGCGTCTCGGGCATTGGACCTCGCCGCCTGTGTGCTCGCATATGCAGTTCGCCCGCGTACGATCCGCAGGTCCGCACATGGTCTCATATCCGCGCCGGATGGAGGTCGGGTATGGCCACCATATGCGAACGCGAAGCGGCGCCGCCGGGATCCGGGGGCGCCGCCTCGCGGGAGGAAGGGAATGTATGTCTGTGTGTGGTGCCGGGCGAAACGCCTCGCGGTGCGGGACTACGCCCCGGCCATCGCAACCTCCGCGCCCGCGTCAGAAGTCAAGCCGAGCGCTTTCAGCGCCCGTGTGACCTTGAGCGCGACGATGTCCAGGCTGAACGCCGATGTATCGATATGCAGGTCGTAGAGAGACGGGTCGTGTGGGTCGGCCGAATGGAACTTTGTGAAATAAGAGATCTGCGACTGCTCGCGTTCGGCCAGCGCCCTTTCTGCCTCGTCGATGTGCCTCATCCCCTCGCGCATCATCAGACGGCGGACGCGTTCCTTCCACGGGGCGAAGAGACCCACGCACAGCGTGTCGGACTCGTCGCGCAGCTCCACGCAGCCTGCCCTGTGCACGATCACCGCGTCGCCGGCCGTGGCCACCTCGCGGATATGATCGCCGAGCGCCGATGCGAAGTCCTTTCCGCGCACCTCGTAGGGGCTGGTCTTGGGTCCTGCAGGCGATTCGTCCCACGTGAGGGGCATCAGATCCGGTAGCGCCGTGCAGAAGTACGGGTCCGTCGCCGCGCCGCCCATGGCCAGCCCGGATAGCATCCGCTCTACGAAGTTCCAGAACCGGTCGGAGCGCCGGTGCATTCGCCGCTCCTTGGCCTCCAGCGCCTCGACGGTGGCCCCGACCCGGCGCGCCGCGGCAGCCAGCAGAAGCCGGTCGTGGTAGTCATAGGACAGCATCTTCGCGACCTGCCGTCCCACTTCAGGCGCTCCCGCTCCGATCTGGCCGTCAAGCGTGATTATTGCCATTACCGGCCTTCCTCGGTGGGTTGCGCGGTGGCGTCTACGGCCGCGGCCGGGGCAGGTCCGCTCGATGTCAGGGCCGCGCGGTACAGCAGCCACAGGGCCGAGGAATCCTCGGTCAGCGGGTGCTCCTGGGCATTCAGGAGCCACCGGGTCACCGTTGCCTGAACCATGCCGTAGAACGTCGTGGCCGCGGCCGAGGGCTTCACGTTCGGATGTACCTCGCCACGCTCCTGGCCTTCAGCCACGATGCGCTCGACAAGCGCCAGATAGTCTTCGACTAGCCGCTGCACGGCTGCCCTGACGCTCTGTTCACCGAACTGCAGGGCTTCCGCGATCACGACGAACGAGATGCCGCGGCGGGATTCCGAATACGACAGGTGCATCTCCAGGAGGTGCTCCAGCTTCTCGTGGACGTTCCCGTCCTGGCGGATGGCGCGGCAGATAGCTGCGAACAGCGACTCTCGTATGTCGTCCAGCAGCAGCAGCAGCACTTCGGCCTTGCTGTTGACGTGCCGGTACAGCGCCGCCTCACTCACTCCGACGCGCTCCGCGATCGCGCGCACCGTGAGCGCCTCCGTGCCGCCGGCCGCGATAATCTCCCTCGCTGCCTCAACGATCTGGTGTTGGCGGGTGCGGTGGTCGAGCCGTGTCTGGACCGTCATGCTTCCCCGTTGCCGGTCTTCCCGTTGGAAGCCTAAGTAAGTTAACGCTCACTTACCAGGCAGAATACCATCGCGAAGGAAACCCTGCAAGCGCGCGAAAAGCGCTCCCCGAGATGAGGGAGCGCATGGTCCAGCGGGGTTGGGGCGGCAGGCGCGCTAAGGCTCGCGACGGTGCGCGACACGCCAGGCGCCGCGAACGCCCGGCAGCAGGGTGGCTCCGAACATGGCGCCGATCCACGCACCCACGATCTCAGGTGTGCCGTGCTCACCGTGCGCGGCGTAGCCCACGCTGGCCTGCTCGGTCAGGAAGCCGGCCCCCAGGACGCGCAACCCTGCCGCGGTCATCCCCAGGGCCAGCGCCAGCAGCAGGATCGGGCGCAGCCAGTCGGCCCGCGTCAACTCCTCTTCGCGCAGTTCTACGACCCAGGCGATGATCCCCGCGCCGGTGCCGAACGCCAGGATGGTGTTCAGCTCGGCAGCAACGTGATTGCCGGCCCAGAAGGAAGCGAGAAGCACGATTCCGGCGAGCCACAGGCCCGCGCCCAGAAGGCTCGCCAAGAACATGGTGCCCACGATGCGGGTCGTGAGCGCGACGATGAGGAAATCCACTGGGCCTCCGGCATTCTCAATGGGGCGAAGTGTCTGATTTCAGTCTAGCATCGCGTGAACTGCGCGTACCCCGGCCCACAACGCGATCAGCGCGCCACCCGTCGGACAGGCAGCGCGCTGACATTCTCGTCGCAGGTCTCGGGCAGTCTAGGGTGCCGCTGCTCCCTGCGGGTTCTCCAGGTACCGGAACAAGTCGCTGTCGGCTGACAGGACGATTGTGGTATCGGAGTCGAGTATCGTTTTGTATGTTTGGAGCGCCCGCTGGAACGAGTAGAATTCTGGATCCTGCTCCAGCGCGTCGGCGAAAATCCTGATCGCCTCCGCTTCGCCCTCACCACGGAGCTGGTTGGCTTCCCGCTCCGCATCCGCGGCGATGACCCGGACCTCTTTCTCCACGACCGCTCGGATAGTCAGGTTCTCTTCTTCTCCTTCGGCACGCAGCTTCTTTGCCTGCACGTCGCGCTCAGTGCGCATTCGGTTGAACACACTCTGCTCAGCGGCCGATGGGAAGTCGGCACGCTTGATCCGCACGTCGACGATTTCGACTCCGAAGTCGTTCTCAGGTGCCTTGACAACTTCGTCCACGCCCGCGAGCACCTGTCTCGTAAGCGCCTCCCGGGTGTCTATGCCCTCCGGCGTCTTCTTGGGTGACACCAGGATGGTGCCGTCCTCCTGCGTTTCGGTCACCCCCCCGATCACGTCCGTCCGATCGAGCTGAGCTACGACACGGCGGATTTCAGATACGGCGATATTGCCGATCCGGCTGCTGGCCCTCGTCTCGTTGACGAGCTTCTGCAGGAACAACCTCGGGTTGGTTATCTTGTAGCGGAGGTAGGCGTCGATCTCGAGGAACTGCTGTTCCTTGTCCGGCATCGACTCGCTCCGCACGTCGATCCTGAGTATCCGCTTATCGAACTTCGTCACTTGTTCCACGAACGGAGTCTTCAACTTCAGGCCCGGCGTGGAGTAGACTGTCTGGATTTCTCCGAATCGGATGACCACACCGTATTGTGTTTCGCTGACCGTGAACAGGCTCTGCGAAAGGACGATCACCGCCACGATGGCCAATATTGCGAGCACTACTAGGTATCGCATGTTACTGACCCCCTCCCGCCGCGCCGCTCGCGGTAGTCACACCGCCCGGCGCTAACGGCAGGAAAGGCAGAACCCCGCCGGCCGCTTCCTCGGTCATGATGAATTTGGTGATACCGGGAAGGATCTCCTCCATCGCCTCCAGATAGAGCCGTCGGCGCGTCACCTCCTGCGACTCTTTGTATTCCGCCAAAACTGCCATGAACCGGTCCGCTTCACCGGTCGCGTTCAGAATGCGCTCCTGCTTGAAGGCCTCGGCGTTGTTAACGACTCTCGTAGCCTCACCTCGCGCCTTCGGTAGCTGGTCTTGCTGGTTCGCAAGCGCCTCGTTTATGCGGGCCTCCTTGTCGACCCGCGCCCGCACCACGTCATCGAACGCGTCGCGGACGTCGTCGGGCGGCCGTACGTTCTGAAGTCGTACCTCCAGAACCTCGATCCCGGTGTTGTAGTCGTCTAGGATCGACTGGACGAGGGTCACAGTAGCGGCCTGCGCTGCTTCTTTTTCTTTCGTGAGCACGTCATCGATGCTCCGCTGCCCGACGACCTGGCGCATTGAAGCTTCCATTGCATCTTTTAGAGTGAGCCCCTCCGGCGAGCCCGCCAGTACTCCGCGCTCCGGATCACCGGGGTCGTCTACCTTGAAGAGGAACGCCTCAAGGTCCTTGATTCTGTACTGGACGACCACCTGTACGTCGATGATGTTCAGGTCGCCGGTGATCATCTGCGCCTCGAGCGGGAACGGCTGGATGGCTCCCCCGGCCGCGGCGGTACTGCGGAACCCGAGTTCCAACCGGCGGATCTCTTCAACCGCCACGACGTTGCGAGTGCCGATCGGACCCGGCCACCACCAGTGAAGGCCGGGGCCCGCTGCCGGCGGGACGTACTTGCCGAAGAGCTGGTTCGCTGCCTGTTGCGCGGGCGCCACGGTGTATATGCCGCTCGCCAGCCAGAGGACCACCGCTATGACCAGGACCGCAATGACCAGGAGGGACATACCGCCCCCGCCTCCGAGCCGCCCCAATTGCGGGAATGCCGAGCGTAGGCGCTCAACCACATCCTCCAGCCGGATCTGCGGCTCTTCCTCTGACGGGGGCCGGTAAACCCGGTCATCCCGCACACCGGCCTGATCGTTGTTCATGGGCATTGTGCGCCCCTCCTGCGCCGTCGCGCGGCGTGCCCCCCGGCCACCTTCTGGGCCGTGGGGCAACTGCCGCCGCTATTCGTCGAATGCTGGTGCGAAGTATACCTGAGGGCTCGGCGCTCCCACGTTGAGCCAAGGGGCCTGCCCGGCCCGCGCTGCCGCTTCCACACCGCGCTTCGACAACAACTCCTGGTACCCGTCGAAATCCGGCACGCCTCGCAGCAGCTTGACCAGCTCGCCGACTCCGGGGACCTGCTCGCGCAGCTGCTCCAGTTGGCTCGCGACCGGGCTGACCGAAGCCGGGCTGTCCGCATATGTCCCGTGGAATGCGAACCACGCCTGGTTGATCTTACGAACGTTGTAGCCATGGCTGTTTAGCTCGACGCGCCGCTCCTCCATGTATCGCTCCGCGTCCTCGATGTCGCCCGCGGCAAGCAACTCATCTGTACGCAGGCGCGTCCCGTGCATGAACCTGTTGAAATCGAAGCCAGACGCGTCCGAGGCCTGTTCGCTCGGATCCGGCGGCTCCGGAAGGCGCTCCCCGGTGAGTCGTTCATACGCGAGCCGGCCCACCTCATCCCCGAACATGTTTGCCAGCGTCTCGTTCAGCGTGAGCATGTCCCCGTCGTTGAACAGGCCCTGCCCCAGCGGGTGGAAGAAGAGGTACGTGTGCAACCATTCGTGGGCCATTAGCTCAAGCAGGCGCTCGAGGCCCGCGTCGTCCGGGATAACGGTCGGATATGTGGCCACCCCTCCGGTCTTGACCACCACCGCAGACAGGTCCTCTTGCTCCAGGAGCTGCCTCTCCAGGGTGTCCTTCATCGCCTCACTCGAGTCAGCACTCAGAAGAACCGATTCGAGCCTCTCTATTCGATCTCTGGGCGAGGTCACCAGCAGGTGAGGTGTGCGGTCCAGGCGGGCGTCCACGGGCGGCAATACGAAGTCTCCGATCACGTTCAGGCCCTGCTCCTTCACGATCCCGCTCACCACACTCTCCAGCAGCTCCTCTACGCCGTTTCTCAGCGCCTGCTGCTGGCTCACCAGCCGGTCTACCCTGTCCTGAATCGCAACCACGTCTGCGTCTGACTGCGTGGGGTCGGCGGTCGCGGCATCCAGCGCCGAGCGGGCCTCAAGGACCTCCGCCCGCCGTTCCATGTAGCTGTCGAGCATCGCCCTCCGTTCGGTAGGCGAATCGCCAAGCCAGGGAAGGTAGCTACCAGCGCGCGCGATCCATTTCGCGGGCAGGTTGCTCACCTCCCAGCCGACGAGGTCGTAGCGGTAGCGCGCCGCGATCCGTTCGGCCGGCGGCAGGTTCAGGACGTCCCCGTCCGGCAGAAGCAGCACCAGCGCGGCAACGAACAGGACGAGCGCCTTCCACACGCGCCTTCGCCAGACCCCCCCGCCGGCGACGCGGAACGGCCACGCGGCCAGCAGCACGGCCAACCGGACTGACCGGTGAGCCGCGTGGGTAGCAAACGTGGAATATCTCGCTCGGGTCATGTTCTGAACGCCTGATCGGAATCCCGGCTCGCCGCGGTCATTCCGCCGGGTCTGACTCGGCTTCCTGCTCTCTAGAAGCATCGCACGGTTCGGCCATCAGGCGGACCGTGATTCGGGGTCTCGCTCCACTATGGATCACTCCCGCCCCGAGCGACCCCGGAGGGCGCTTGCCAAACTGATTCCCTGCTACCATAGCCGGAGTTTTCATCCCTGTTTTTGAACCGTTCCCGGCACGATCGGCCGGGGGGAGTCCTTGATTGGCAACCTTCTCCAGCGAGCAGATCCGCAATGTCGCTCTTGTCGCGCACAGTGGAGCGGGCAAGACGTCACTGGCCGACGCCATGTTCTTCGCGTCCGGCGGCACCAACCGGCAGGGGCGAGTCGACGACAAAACGTCCCTCTCTGACTTCGAGCCGGAAGAGCAGAATCGCGGGTCGTCTATCCAGACGGCGATCCTTCCGTGCGAGTCGAAGGGCGTCAAGATCAATGTGATTGACACTCCAGGCTACGCGGATTTCCAGGGCGAGATGCTCTCCGGGCTGCGAGTGGCAGACGCCGCCATCATCGTGGTTTCCGCAGCATCGGGCATCGAAGTCGGCGCGGACCAGGCCTGGGAGTTGTGCGAGAAGCGGGGCCTGCCGCGGCTGATCGTCGTCAACAAGCTCGATCGAGAGAACACAGCGTTCCCGAAAACCGTCGAGGAGCTCACAGAACGCTGGGGCCGGGCCTGCGTTCCCATCCAGGTCGCGGACGGTACCGAAGCCTCATTCAAGAGCGTCATCTCCCTCGCGTCACCCGACAACCCGGAAGGCGCGCCGCAGGGCTGGCACGAGCGGCTCGTAGAGGCCGCCGCCGAGACAGATGACGACCTCACCATGAAGTACCTGGAGGGCGAGCCGTTGTCAGCGGACGAGCTGGCCACCGGCATCAAGGCAGCCGTCTCGTCCGGGGCACTCGTTCCGGTGCTCGCCGCGTCCGCGCAAAGCAACGTCGGGGTCTCGGAATTGCTGGACGCCGCCAGGGAGCTGGTGCCGTCGCCGAAGGACACGGCTGCCGAGGATGCAGAGATACCGGCGGGCGCACAGGCAGCGTTCGTCTTCAAAACCAGCGCTGACCCGTTCGTAGGGAAGTTGTCGTACTTCCGCGTGTATGGCGCGCCGATGAAGAAGGACTCTCAGCTCTGGAACGCCGCGGAGAACGAAACCGAGCGCCTGGGCCAGATATTCACTCCGGCAGGCAAGGAGCAGACTCCGGCGGATGAGGTGGGCACCGGAGATATCGGTGTCGTTCCCAAACTCAACGCGACCGGCTCGTTCCAGACCCTGTCCGATCGCGCGAATCCGGTCACACTCCCGGGCGTGGAGATGCCCGAGCCCGTCTATTCGCTGGCGGTCACACCCGCGACGGCTTCGGACCTGGACAAGATGGCCGGAGCGCTGAGCCGGGTAGAAGATGAAGACCCGAGCCTGAAAGTCGAGCGCGTGCCGGAGACCGGCGAGACGGTGATCCGCGGCCTCGGCGACGTTCACGTGACGATGGTCGTAGAACGCGTACAGCGCAAGTTCGGCATCAACCTGTCAACGTCACTGCCAAAGATCCCCTACACGGAAACGATTGCCACCAGCACGCGTGCCGAGTACCGGCACAAGAAGCAGACGGGCGGTCACGGCCAGTACGGGCACGTCATCATGCAGCTCGCCCCGAAGGAGCGCGGAGGGGGCTTCTCCTTCTCCAGCAAGGTCGTCGGCGGCAACGTGCCGAAGGAGTACATCCCGTCTGTCCAGAAAGGCGTTAGAAAGGCCATGGAGGCGGGGAGCCTCGCCGGGTTCCCGGTCGTCGACGTCGAGGTGACCCTCGTGGACGGCAGCGCCCACTCAGTGGATTCGTCCGGCATGGCGTTCGAGATCGCCGGAGGCTACGCGCTCAGAAACGGCATGCAGGACGCGCGTCCTGTGCTGCTGGAGCCGGTCATGAAGGTGTCGGTGTTCGTGCCCGATGAGATGACCGGCGACGTGATGGGCGACCTCAACTCCCGCCGCGGTCGCATCCAGGGCATGAACCCCCAGGGCCACGGCATGACTCTGGTTGAGGCTGATGTGCCCTTGGCCGCCATGCAGCGGTACGCCACCGACCTGCGGGCGCTGACGCAATCACGCGGCAGCTTTGCCGCCACATTCGCCTACTACGACGTGCTGCCGCCGGTCGAGCAGGAGCGGGTCGTCAAGGAGGCCGCAGAGAAAAAGACCGCCGGGGCCTGACCTGCTGCGCGGCTCCGGCTGATACGAGAAGCCCTCTCCGCTAGGAGAGGGCTTTGTCTATCGGGTTCCGGGCTGTGCCTTTCTACTGGTGGCGCGCCCAGATGGTCTCGTACTGATCCCCTCGGATCAGCGCCGCCAGCTCTTGTCGCTCAGCCTGCATCAGCTCGACCAGCGCGCCTTTCGCCGCCCGCACGGCGTCCTCCGACCCGGATTCCGCAAGTCTGGACAGCAGCCGCTCCCAGACTCCGCTGGTTACCAGCGTGCGCGCGTACACCGGCCACGGGATGCTTGTGATCTCCCTCGGGCGGGGCATATGCGGACGCAGGCGCTTCAGGCTCCGCAGCCGGTCACCGGCCGATCGGGCCACCGGCATCACCTTCACCAGTGGGCCGTCCTCGGGGCCCTGGCGCATGTCGACCACAAGTGACCGCCGCAGCATCGGGAAGAAGAACGACATCGTCTGCGCCGTGTCCACATGGTGCATGACGGCTTCGAAGTCGAGTCCGAAACTCCTGTCCACGACCATTCCCTCTCTGCGGGGGCATCCGCTCCCGGTGCCGCGCTAGTCCTCGGTCAGTTCCTCGACCGCGGACACCAACGCGGGTAGTACCTCTCTCCAGTCGCCGACGACACCGTACCGGGCATCCTTGAAGATGTGGGCGTCCGGGTCCCTGTTGATGGCCACGATCACCCGGGCGCCTGAACAACCCGCCATGTGCTGGCTGGCGCCCGAGATACCTATGGCGACATACAGCTGCGGACCCACGCTCTTCCCGGTCAAGCCGATCTGATAGCTATGATCGATCCACTCGGCGTCGCAGGCCGCCCGGGTGGCGCCCACAGCGCCGTGAAGATGCGAGGCTAGTTGTCGAAGCTGTTCGAACGGTTCCGGCCCCCCGAGGCCCCGGCCACCTGCTACCACGACCGGGGCGGCCTCCAGCCGGACTCCGGACTGCTCCTCGGGTATCGTCTCAACCAGGCGTTCGACCGGTTCCCCGATGACATCGGACACATCGAACCGCTCGACCTCGCCGTCCGCGACGCCCGTTGGCTCGGCCGCCTCGAATACTCGGGGCCTGATCACGGCAATCTGCGGATTTGCTGCGCCGAACTCGAACTCCGCCAGCGCGTTTCCGCCGTGGACCGGCCGCGTGGCGACCAGGCGGCCGGATGCCGCGTCGATGGCAATGTCGACGCAATCGGACGCCACCGCGACGTCGAGCCGCACCGCGATCCTGGGTGCGACGTTCGTGCCGAAATCCGTTCTCGCGAACAGGACGATGTCCGGAGCAACAGCCCGGATCAGTTTCACCAGGGCGGCCACGGGAGCGTCGAAGAGGCCCGTGCCCCCTCCCGCGAGCGAGAGGTGCTCAAGCAGGTAGACACGCTCTGCCCCGGACGCGATCGTGTCCCCATCGAGTCGCTGAGCCGGCGACGTGAGAAGTGCGAGTGCCGGGCGCTCCGACGGGACCGCCTTGCCCGCAGCTGCCAGCAGCTCTCCGGTGACCGGCGCCAGGCCACCGTCCTGCAACTCCCCTATGACGAGAACAGATGTCATCTCAGATAAGCTCTGCTTCGCGCAATCTCAGGGCCAGTTTCCTGCCCGCGTCCGCCTCGTCGGCTCCCTCGATCAGCTCGCACTGACGTTCGCTTTCCGGCACGTACAGCCGGCGCAGGGTCAGGCGGGGCGAAAGGCTGTTTTCGTCCAGGCCAAGATCTGCGAGCGAGAGAGTCAGCGGGATCTGCTTCGCGGCGGCCATGATGCCCCGGAGCGTCGGGAACCGCGGCTCACCGAGCTCGTTGCTCACCGATACCACTACGGGCAGCGGCGCTTCGACCACCTGGTAGCCGTCCACGAGGGCTCGCTCGACACGAATCCAGCCGTCTGCCTCGCCGCCGGGGCGCTCCACTGACCGCGCGAACGAAACGCACGGCACATTCAGAAGCTCGGCAATCGCAAGCGGAACGCACGCCTGGTCCCAGTCCGAGGCCTGCCGCCCGCACAGGATCAGATCGAACGGCCCCGTCTTCTCAATGGCGGCGACAAGAACCCGGGCGATCGCCGTGCCGTCCAGTTCCTCTGCTGCAGGATCATCGACCAGCACCAGGCGGTCGGCGCCGATGGCGAGCGTCTTCCTCATCGCGTCCATCAGGAAATCGGTTCCGACGGACAGGACGGTGATGTCTGTGCCCGCACCACCATCGGAGTCTCTGATTCGGAGAGCGGCTTCCACGGCCTGCATGTCGAAACCGTTGACCACGGGCGGCGAACCCGCAGCGGGAATGACGCGCATGGCCTCCTCGTCCACCCTGAACGCGGACGGTGGCGTCTCCGGGTCGGGGACCTGTTTCGCGCAGACCGCGATGCGCAGGCTCAACGCTGTTTCTCCGGAGCGGTCGGGGCACCGCGCGTACCGGCGCACCCTCCATGGGCGCGCCAGTATTGAGGATCGATGCGACTCTTCGGACCGTACCATCGCGCCGTGGGAGCGTCAACGGAGCGTCCGCGCAACCGCGCGAGGTGGCTGTAGAACCTCGAATCCAGCCTGCGCGCTGCTATACTCCGCCCCGTTCCGCACAAGGCGCCGCTCCCCGGCACTCGAGCCCCTGAGACGCGCCGCGTTGCTCCGGTGGGAGCGCTTCCGATGGAGATCCTGACTCGCGCGGCAGGCGAACTGGGCATCGAGTTCGGCTCGGAGCGACAGGCCCTGTTCCAGCGCTACTTTGATCTGCTCGAAGAAGGTGCACGCACCGCGAATCTGACCGGTGCACGCGGATGGCCGCGGGTGCGCGATGAGCTGTTCCTGCGATCTCTGCGACTGATCCCGATGCTGAGAGAGCGGCTGCCGGGCACAGGCCGGGGAAGCATCCTCGACGTGGGTGCTGGTGCCGGCGTTCCCGGCCTGGTGCTGAAGCTGGCTTTGCCGGAACCACATCTAACGCTCCTCGATTCCACCCGCAAGAAGACGGATTTCCTCACGCGGTTGGTTTCCGATCTTCGTCTGACGGACGTCGAAGTGGTGCGCGCCCGGGCTGAAGCGGCTGCCCGAGAGGCACAACACCGGGGAAGGTACGATGTCGTGGTGGCGCGATCGGTGGCTCGCCTGCCTGAGCTTGCCGAGCTGACCCTTCCTTTTTGTAGTGTCGGAGGCGCGGTGATAGCGGCGAAGCACCAGGACGTGGCCGACGAGGTACGCGAGGCAGCATGGGCCGCCGAACAGCTGGGCGGCGCTCCCGCTGAAGTTCGTGTTGTTGCGGCCCCTGGCCCGTCTCCTCCCGACGCCATCGTTGTCTGGCGCAAAGTCCGCGCGACGCCTGAGCGGTACCCCAGGCGCGCTGGCGTGCCCCACAAACGTCCGCTCCTGGCGCCGCGCCGCAATGACGAGCCGGGTGCCTGATGATCGACGGAAGTCCGGGACGGGATACTGCTGGTGACGCGCCCGACATCAGCCTTCGAAAGCGTGTCCTCTCACTCCCGACGCTCCTCGCCACAGCCGTTGCGGTTGCCGTGCTGGGCCTCACCGTCTGGCGCGTCTTCGATATTGACTGGGGCGAGATGGGCCACAACGTGGCCTCGGCAGACCCGTTCCGGTACATCCTCGCCATCGTCGCCTACTACCTGAGCTTCATCGTGCGCGGGCTCCGCTGGAACCTGATAGCGCGCACCGCGAAGCTTGACGCTGCTCCGGGCGCGCGCATCCCGGGAGTGATGACCAGCTCTGGAATCATCGTGATGGGCTGGTTCGCGAACTCCGTGGCGTTCCTTCGTCTCGGGGACGCCTACCGCGGCTGGGCGTTTGCGAGGGAGAGCGGGGCCACGGTCCCCGGCAGCCTGGGTACCGTTCTGGCCGAACGGGTGCAGGATATGGCGGCCGTGCTCCTGCTTGTACTCGCAGCGGCCACGTGGGTCGTCGCCGAGGGCGAGATCGACCTTCCGGGTCCGGTGATCGTCGCATCGGTTGCCATGGTCGTGTTCCTGATAGGCCTGATGGTCGCTATGCGGTTCTACGGCCTGCGACTTGCTTCCCGGTTGCCAGGCAGGTTCCGGGATGCCTACTCGCGATTCCACGTCGGCACACTTGACAGCTTCCACCCGCGCGACCTGCCGTTACAGATGGTGCTCGGCATAGTCGGTTGGATGTTTGAGATTCTTCGGTTCTACCTGGTCGCGCAGGCCCTGGGAATCGAGATCAGCTTTGCCATCGTCATGTTCGCGTCGCTGGCGAACGCGATGCTGACGACGATCCCGACGCCCGGCGGTCTGGGTTTTGTTGAGGGTGGGCTCACCGGGGTCCTGAAGCTGCTCGGGCAGGGTGACACAGCCGCTTTCACACTTGCCATCGTGGATCGCTCGATCAGCTGGCTGAGCATTGTCGTCTTCGGCGGCGCCCTCTTCTTCGCGTGGCACTGGTTCAAGGGACGGCGTACTGCTTCCGAGGCGGCTCCCGGTATCGGCGACGCCGGGACAGAACCCGCGGAGAAGAATCCTCTGTGACCCTTCCGCCGGCACGCCCGGGGCCCGGCACGGGCGGCGTCCCGGGCAGGCTGGCCAGGCTGCCCGGACTGATCCGTGGCAATCCGGCGATTGTCGCCATCGGCGTCGCCACCACAATCTCAATGATGGGGCAGGGCGTCATCTCGCCCGTGCTCCCGCGGTTTGCCCGGGAAATGGGCATCGGCGCTACGACGATCGGGATGGTCGTGGGGGCCTTCGGCTTCTCTCGACTGTTCGTGAACATCCCGGCCGGCATGGCCGCGGAGCGGTTCGGCCGGACCGCTCTCATGTCCTGCGGGCTCGCCCTCGTCGCGCTAGGGAACGTTCTCATAGGGCTGTCCGATTCGGTTCCTGCGCTGATAGCGTGGCGTGTGGTGGCCGGTGCCGGGTCCGCCGCTTTCATGACCGGCGCCATGGGCTACGTGGCCGACATCTCGACACCCTCGAACCGCGGGCGTCTGATGAGCATCCAGCAGGGGTCGCTTCTCCTCGGGGTGGACATCGGCCCGCTCATAGGCGGCGCGGTGTCGGACCACTGGGGGCTCGGCGCCCCGTTCTTCCTCGCGGGAGGCCTGGCCGGGGCCGCTGCACTCTGGACCGCCTTCCGGTTGCCGAATCGCCCGGCGTCACAAGGGCAGCATGCAGACGCGCCAGCTCGCCCCGAAGCCGACTCTCGTGCACGGTCCGGGGACGATTGGGGCATGTCAGACATGTTCCGAGTTCTCCGGAACCCCACCTTCCTTCTTGTGGG
>CAYYFS010000017.1:3320-21451 GCA_964471055.1 uncultured Dehalococcoidales bacterium | reverse complement strand
ACCGGCACCGCACCACGGCAGGCGATCTCTTGGACGGTCTCCCCTGCCCTCTCGACGTACTCTGCCAGGCTGAACGAATCCGCCGGCTCAAGGAAGTCGATCAGGTGGTGCGGTACTCCCTCACGCTCCGCTTCGATTGGTTTCGCGGTGCCGATATCGAAGCCCCGGTAGAACAGGCGCGAATCGGCGTTTACGACTTCTCCGCCGACCGCCTTCGAGACCGCTACTCCGGCCGCGGTCTTGCCCGCGGCAGTCGGACCGACGATGGCTATCAGGCGCGGCCTAGGCGTTTCAGACGGCATCAGGAGAACGTTCGGGTTCGCCCTACTGGGCGGCCACTTTCGCTGCCTGCTTCACGATGTCCGCGAATCCTTCAGGCTTCAGGCTGGCGCCGCCAACCAGAGCGCCGTCCACGTCCGGCATGGCCAGGAAGTGAGCGGCGTTGCCGGCGTCCACGCTCCCGCCGTAGAGAATCGTCGTCTCAGAGGCCGCCGGTCCACCGAGTTTCGCGAGCGCGGTGCGCAGGTGGGACATCATCTCCTGTGCTATCTCCGGCGAAGCGGCTCTGCCCGTGCCGATGGCCCAGACCGGCTCATAAGCCACGGTCAGCAAGTCCCAGCCCTCGTACCCTTCCAGGCTGGACGCCAGCTGGGCGGACACCGTCTCCAGTGCCTCGCCCCGCTCCCTGACGTCCAGAGGCTCACCCACGCACACAATGGGACGCAGACCCGCCTCGGCCGCAGCGACGGCTCTGGAGGCAACGTGAGCGTCCGTTTCGCCGAACATCGCGCGGCGCTCAGAGTGACCGACTATGACGTGGTCCACCACCCCACGCAGCATCTCGACCGACACCTCGCCGGTGAACGCCCCGTTCGGTCCCGGGTGAACGTTCTGCGCCCCCAACAAGACTTCTGAGCCGGCAAGCACATCCCTGACAGCACCCAGGGACACGAACGGCGGGCAGACGGCCTTCCGGACCCCGGGAATGCCGTCGATTCTCTCGCGCGTGGATCGGGCCAGCGCCACCGCCTCCTCAACGGTGGTGTTCATCTTCCAGTTGCCCACCACCAGCGGTATGCGCATCGAGTGTCCTCCCAATCATGCCGGGCGCGGCGCTACGTGACGGAAAGCGCCGACCGCTATCTGTCCCGGAGTGCAGCGATTCCCGGTAGTGTCTTTCCTTCCAGAAACTCCAGGGAGGCACCACCGCCCGTGGAAACGTGTGTGATCCTGTCGCGCAGCCCGAGCAGGCCGACCACTTCGGCCGTCGATCCTCCGCCCACGACTGTGACGGCGGCGGTGTTCCCCGCTACTGCCCGGGCCACCGCATGCGTTCCCGCCGCGAACTGGTCCCACTCGTGCACGCCCATCGGCCCGTTCCAGATAACGGTTCCGGCCCTCGAGATCTCTGTTGCGTACAGTTCTGCGGTCTTCGGGCCGATGTCCAGTACCTGCCTGTTGTCCGGCACGTTCTGCGCCGGCACAGCCCCGGCCTCGGCATCCGCGGCGAACGATTCGGCGGCCATCACGTCGACCGGAACCATGACCAACGGCTTGGGTGAATCCAGTAGCTCACGTGCTGCGCCCATCTCCGCCCTCGTGACTTCGGCCAGACCGCCGGCAAACCCCTGAGCCCGCAGGAAGGCGGCGCTCATGCCCCCGCCCACGAGGATCACGTCGACGTTCTTTGCCAGGTGCGTGAGCACGGCTATCTTGTCCGAGACCTTCGCCCCGCCGATTATCGCCACCACCGGGCGGTGTGGCGAGCCCAGCACCGTGCCCAGCATCTCCAGTTCGCGGGCCATCAGCAGGCCGGCAACCGCCGGCAGGTGGTCTGCCACTCCCGCAGTCGAAGCATGCGCGCGGTGGGCCGTACCGAAGGCATCATTCACATACAAGTCGGCCAGCGACGCAAGCTCCCGGGCCATACCGGCGTCGTTCTTCTCTTCTCGGGGGTCGAACCGGACGTTCTCGAGCAGGGCGACCTGGCCCGGCTCGAGCGCAGCCGACACTGCAGCCGGCCTGTCCCCCGTGGGGCCGCCTGCGTCCACGACATCGATGTCCAGCAGCTCGTTCAGCCGCACGCGCACCGGCGCAAGACGAAGCGACTCCACCACCTGACCCTTCGGCCGGCCGAAGTGAGCGCACAGTACGACTGAGGCCCCCCGATCCAGCAATCGCCGAACCGTCGGCAGCACCGCGCGGATCCGGGAATCGTCCCGGATTTCGCCTGTGTCGTCGGCTACCGGGACATTGAGGTCCACTCTGACCAGAGCGCGCTTGTCCCGAACGTCGATGTCGTCGATGGTCTGTTTCGTGAAAGGCACTACCGTCAGCCCTACAGGTGCGTTCGCGCGACCCGGGACGGGAACGGTCCAATCCCGGTCTCAGGCTACCACCTGAACCAGCGCTCCTGTGCGTTCTCGCTAGGAGCCAGCGAGCCGGACGATCGCGCGGGCAGCCGACCTCAACCGGGTCGCGCCGTTCTCGTCAAGCTCTGCGGCGGAGAGGGCCTTGTCGGCCTCCGCAAGGAACCGGCGCACAGTCTCTTCCACGAACGCCCTGCTTCCGCTTTCTTCGAGAATCCGGGCCAGTGAGGCGATACCCGATACGTCCGGTCTGACTTCACGGCGGTGCTCAGCGATGGCCCGTCTCACACCAGGTGTGCCGGCCGCGAGAGCGTGCGCAACGGGCAGGCTGATCCCCGCTCGCCCGAGGAAGCGAGTCGGGTCACCACCTTCACCGGCACTCCGGGGCCAGAAGAGTGCGCGGTCACCTTCCGCCCACCTCGCCACGCCCACAGCGACGCCAAACGCGCCCATCGCGTCCTCAGCCTCCCTGGCGGTTCGTCCGGCCGCCAGGGCCCCGAGGCGCGCGGCGCAGCCCATTAGCGCGCCTTCGCGAAGCGACACCATCTCCAGATATGCCTCAACGTCCCGGGGGGACTTGTCCCGACCGTTGACTTCGAGGTATGCACCCTCCGAGAGCTGCACCGTGGCCTCGTCGATCACCCGCAGGCATGCAGTCACCTCGTCCGGTGACGCGCCCCGGTCGTCCAGGTCGAACAGGGCCAGGCGCGCGACCGCGTGCATGCCGTCGCCCGCATTCACAGCCTGGGCCATCCCCCAGACACCGGGGACCGAAGTACGGCCTCCTCGTTCGGCGTTCTCGTCGGCCACGTCCTCGTGGATCTGCAGCGAACTGAGCAGTAGCTCGACCGAGGCGGCGTGCACCAGCGCGGCCTCTTCGGCCGCGCCCAGGGCCACCGCAGTTTCTACCGCGAACGGTCCGAGGGTCCGATCGGTCGCTCCCGTCCGGATGTCCTGTCCCCGCTCGTCCTGCCATCCGAGCTGGTACGCCATCATCCGGTACAGGGGAAGACCCCTGCCGCTCAGCACGCTCCTGAGCGTCTCTTCCACCGCCGGACGGTGCCGGACGAAGGCTGGAGCCCGTGTCACTGTTCCGTGCCTCTCACGCCGGGTGACATCTGCACGTCCGGCCACGCGGCCCTCAGTGCCGTCAGAGGGACCACCCCTTCCCGCACGACTACCGGCGCCTCGCCGGTGCAGTCTACGACGGTCGAAGGAGCAGTGTGTCCGCCGCACGCCCCGGGTACGACCAGGTCGATTCTGCCCCCGAGGTCCGCTGTCACCCCGGCCGCGTCTCTGTGCGGCGGATTGCCGGACGAGTTCGCGCTCGTGCCGGTGATCGGGCGGCGGAGGGCCCGAATAAGCGCCCTGGGCGTGTCGTGGTCCGGCACGCGCACGCCAACCGTATCGCCGCCCCCGCTTACCAGCGCAGGCAGGCCAGCCCGCCGCGAGAGCACCAGCGTGAGCGGGCCCGGCCAGAAACGGTCAGCGAGCACGCCAGCGCCAGCCGGTATCCCGTCCGCTACCGCGGTGACATCACCCATGTCCGCCAGCAACACCGGCACCGGCTGCGTCGGCGCTCGGCCCTTGGCTTCGAACAACCTGGCAAGTGCCTCTTCGTTCGTCACGTCGGCACCCAGGCCAAAGAACGTATCTGTTGGAAACGCGACCAGACCGCCTGCGGCCAGCACCCGGGCGGCGGAATCGATCATGCCGGGCTCCGGACCGGGGTATTCCCCTGCCCCATAACCGGGATGCTCTGCGGGGGGAATCGCAGGTGTCACTCGCCGGCGCCTTTCTGAGGCAAAATGGTGGAGACCGCAGCAACGCTGCCCAGGGGCGGGTTGGAGACGCTTCCGCCCCCTTCGCAACCAGGTTGACGGAGAGTAGCACAGGTGCTACAACGCAACGATGTCTGACCCCCCCAACGAGTCGCCCAGCCGACGCATCTCGACCTCCGGAGACATCGAGGTCGCGACCTATCTCGAAATCGCCCGTGGCGAGGTAGGGGAGGCAGCGAAGGCCGCCCATCCCGCGCCGGACGAGGCGATCGTCATCCTGGACCTCGGCTCGCAGTACAGTCGGCTCATCGCGCGGCGAGTTCGCGAAGCCCACGTCTACTGCGAGATCGTGCCGCACACCGCCGGCGCGGAGGTTCTGGAACACCTCAACGTCAAAGGCATCATCCTCTCCGGTGGTCCCAGCAGCGTCTACGAAGAAGGCGCGCCCCTGGCACCCGGCTGGGTGTTCAAAGCAGGAGTGCCCGTACTCGGCATTTGCTACGGGATGCAGCTCCTGGCGCACCAGCTCGGCGGCAAAGTCGCTCCCGGGCTGGCCAGGGAGTACGGCTACGCCGTCATACACCAGGAAACGGACGACGATCCTCTGCTCGCCGGGCTGGATGAGACGGTTCCCGTCTGGATGAGCCATGGCGACCGGATCGATTCTCTGCCGCCAGGCTTCCGCCCTCTCGCATACAGCGAGAACTCCCCTATCGCGGTGATGGGTAACGATTCCGGTTTCTACGGCATCCAGTTCCACCCGGAAGTCGCCCACACTCCGCAGGGCGCAGAGATTCTGGCCAACTTCGTGCTGCGCATCGCGGGCTGCACCGGGGCCTGGACACCTGCGAACTTCGTGCGCGAATCGATCGAGCGCATACAGCAGCAGGTCGGAGACGGCCGGGTCATATGCGCGCTGTCCGGCGGAGTCGACTCGGCCGTCGCGGCAGTACTCATCCACCGCGCCATCGGCGACCGCCTCACGTGCATCTTCGTGGACAACGGCCTGATGCGGCGCGAGGAACCGGAGCGCGTCAGGGCGGTTTTCGCTCGCAACCTGGGTCTGAACTTCGTCTACGTCGAGGCCGCCGAGCGCTTCCTGGGCACCCTGAAAGGGATTGTCGATCCGGAAGAGAAGCGCAAACGCATCGGCGAGGAGTTCATCCGGGTATTTGAGGAACAGGCGGCCGCTCTCGGCAAGGTCGACTATCTGGCCCAGGGCACTCTCTACCCAGACGTGATCGAAAGCAAGACGGCAGAGTCCACGGCTGCGGACAAGATCAAGACCCATCACAACGTGGGCGGCCTGCCGGAGCGGATGAACCTGGAACTGGTGGAACCGCTCAGGTACCTGTTCAAGGACGAAGTACGGCTGGCCGGCCGGGAGCTCGGTATCGCGCCCGAGATCGTGAATCGTCAGCCGTTCCCCGGGCCGGGCCTTGCGATCCGCGTGATCGGCGAGGTGACCTACGAAAAGCTCGAGGTCCTGCGGGCGGCCGACTGGGTGGTCATGGACGAGATCAAGGGCGACAAGCTCTACAACGACCTGTGGCAGAGCTTCGCCGTGCTCACAGACACCCGCACCGTCGGCGTCATGGGTGACCAGCGGACCTACCAGCACGTCATCGCGATCCGAGCGGTGACAAGCGCCGACGCGATGACCGCCGACTGGGCGCGGCTGCCGTACGAGACTCTAGCCCACATCTCAAACCGCATCGTGAATGAAGTGCCGGCCGTGAACCGCGTTGTGCTCGATATCACGAGCAAGCCGCCCGGCACGATCGAATGGGAGTGAGCAACGGCCTTCCATGCCCTCGCGGGCAGGCAGCGCCGGGCTCTTAAACCGGAGGACATCACACCTCCGGCCGGTCGGGTGATGTAGCCGTGAACGTACTTCTCGTCGGAAGCGGCGGCCGCGAGCACACAATGGCCTGGAAGCTGGCCCAGAGTCCCCTGCTGCGGAAGCTGTTCATTGCGCCGGGCAACGGCGGTACTGCTTCGCTGGGCACCAACCTGCAGGTCGGTGCTGAAGACGTGCCGGGCCTGGTGGTAGCGGCAAGGGAACACGGGGCGGACCTGACCGTCATCGGGCCGGAAGCACCCCTCGCGTCCGGCGTCGTAGACGCGTTCGCCGCCGAGGGGCTGCCCATCTTCGGGCCGTCGCAGGCGGCGGCACGCATCGAATCATCCAAGGTCTGGACCAAGGACCTGCTTCATCGCCACGGGATCCCGACGTCCCAGTCCAGGTCGTTCGAGTCACTCGATGATGCGCTCGCGTACATCGACTTGCTGCCCGAGGGCGGCGTCGTCATAAAGGCCGATGGCCTCGCCGCGGGGAAAGGCGTGATCCTCGCCTCCACCCGGCAAGAGGCGAAAGCCGCGGTGGCGGGCATGCTGCGAGACCGTGAATTCGGGGACGCGGGAGCGCGGGTCGTGGTGGAAGAGCGCATGGAAGGGCCGGAGGTCAGTGTTTTCGCGCTCGTGGACGGCGAAACGGTCTCGCCCGAGATCGCGGCCTGCGACTACAAGCGAGCGCTGGACGGTGACAGGGGCCTGAACACCGGCGGCATGGGTGCGTACAGCCCGCCTGAGCCTGCTCTGTGGAACGAGAACCTCGCCACCCGCGTGCGCAGTGACATCGTCGAAGCCACGGCGGCGGCGATGGTCGCTGAAGGGTGCCCGTTCCGGGGCGTGCTGTACGCCGGCCTGATGCTGACCGTCGACGGACCGAAGGTGGTGGAGTTCAACTGCCGGTTCGGAGACCCCGAGGCGCAGGTAACGCTCCCCCGCCTCGAGTCCGACCTACTGGAGCTGTGCCTGGCGACAGCACACGGGCGGCTGGCCGACACAACCGTAGCCTGGGGTGGCGGACCCAGGGTCGCCGTGGTCGCGGCCTCCGAAGGCTACCCCGGCGCGTATGAGACCGGCCGCCCCATCACCGGCCTTCGCGAGGCGGAAGAGAACGCTCTCGTATTCCACGCCGGGACGCGGGCGGAAGACGGCCGGGTGCTCACGTCCGGAGGCCGCGTGTTGGCCGTGGTCGGCACAGGCGCAGACGTGGCTGCCGCCCGCAGCGCGGCATACGACGCGGTCGGAAAGGTCGCTTTCGAGGGAGTTGCCTACCGCACCGACATCGCCGCCCGCGCCGTGGGACAGACCGGGTAGCCGCTCGAGTGAGTCTGAGTGTCATCTGCGATTTCGACGGTACGGCCGCGGACTGCAACGTGGCCCGCCTGCTCCTGGCTCGGTTCGGCGGGGAGGATACCGCCGGCCTGAGACTAGACTATCGCGACGGGAAGATGACTTTCCGGGAGTACCAGGAGCAGGCGTTCCTATCCGCCGACGCGACTATCGACGAAATGGCCGCCTACGCCGCCGAACAAGCCCGGCTGCGTCCCGGCTTTGCACAAACCGTGGCTGCAACGCGGAAGGCAGGGGGCGACTTCCGCATTGTGTCGTCAGGTCTCGATTTCTACATCTCCGCAGTGCTTGAACGGTGCGGTTTCGCGGACATCCCCGTCCTGGCGGTCCGGACATCCGAGGAAGGTCCAAACGGGGCGTCGATTCGGTACGATTACCAGCGCGGACAGAAGACGTGCCGCGGAGATTGGGCGGTCTGCAAGTGCGTGGCCGTCGAGGCGGCACTAGGTGAAGGTGGTGAAGTCGTGTTCGTGGGTGATGGTCTGGGCGCCGACGCCTGCGCCGCCGAAAGGGCATCCAAGGTATTTGCCAGGGCGGCGCTTCTGGACCATTGCCGTGAACGCGGCATCCCGGCTGAGCCGTTCGATGACCTCCTGCCGGTCGCGGCGTACCTTGCGGGCCGGGGCCAGTCAGAAAGACGCGTACGCAGCCACGACAGGCCCGGCACCGGGGTGAGCCGATGATCGAAAGATACTCCCGACCGGCGATGAAGAAGATATGGTCGGAGGACAACTCCTACGACCTGTGGCTCAAAGTGGAAATAGCAGCCTCTGAAGCCTTCGGCGAACTGGGGGTGGTTCCTGCGGAGGACGTGGCGAAGATCCGGAAGGCCACGTTCAGCAGGGAGGCGTACGACCGGTGGTTCGCTGAGACCCGGCACGACATCGTGTCTTTCACGCGCGCCGTGACCGAGAGTCTCGGGCCCGAAGGCAGGTGGGTACACCACGGCCTCACCTCCAACGACGTGAAAGACACCGCGCTCAGCCTTCAACTCGTGCAGACGGTGGACGTGATCGACGCGGACGTCGACGCCCTGATGAAGGCGCTGCGGAGCCGCGCGGAGGAATTTGCGGGTACGCCCTGCATGGGCCGGTCGCACGGGGTCCACGCCGAACCCATGAGCTTCGGCCTGAAACTCGCCCTCTGGTGGGATGAGATGCGCCGCCACAAACAGCGGCTGGCGCTCACCCGGGAGATGGTCGCGGCCGGCAAGATATCCGGCCCGGTCGGCACCCATGCCAACGTGCCACCGCAGGTAGAGGAGTCCGTGTGCAAGCGGCTCGGAGTAGCCGTCGCCCCCGTGTCCAACCAGATCGTCCAGCGAGACCGCCACGCGCAATTCGTGCAGACTCTTGCCCTGATCGCCGCGTCCCTCGAGAAATTCGCGACGGAGATTCGGGCACTACAGCGCACCGAGGTGCACGAGGTAGAGGAGCCTTTCGGCAAACCCGGCTACGTCTCCACCGGCTCGTCGGCCATGCCCCACAAGCGCAATCCGGAACTGTCGGAGCGCATCTGCGGCCTGGCCAGGCTGGTGCGGGGACACACGGTCACGGCGCTCGACAACGTCGCCCTGTGGCACGAGCGCGATATCTCCCATTCGTCGGCGGAGCGGATGATCCTCCCGGACTCGGCACTCGCAGTCGACTACATCCTCGACGTGTTCACCCGCGTCGTGTCCGACATGCGCGTCCTGCCGGAGAACATGGTGCGCAACCTGGAACTGAGCAAAGGCGTCGTGTTCTCGGAGCGGGTGCTGCTGGCGCTTGTGGAGGCGGGCATGGACCGCACGGACGCGTACGGACTCGTGCAGCGCCACGCCATGCGTGCCTGGGACGAGAGAGCCGATTTCCGGGACCTGGTCCGCGCCGACTCCGAGGTGACCGCACGGCTGGACGAGGCATCGCTTGCAGGCCTCTTCGATTACGGTTTCTACTTGCGCCACGTCGCACACACGTACGCGCGGCTGGGCTTCGACGCCTCAGCTGCGAGCGGCGCGCGTGTGAAAAGAGGGGGGTCATCCCAGTGAGCACGGTGTTCGAGACGAATCTGCCTGACCTGCTGCACCGCGGCAAGGTACGCGACACATACGACCTGGGCGGCGGCCGCCTGCTTATGATCGCCTCGGACCGCATTTCGGCGTTCGACGTTGTGCTGCCGACTGCCGTCCCGGACAAGGGCAAGATACTCGCCCGCATGTCAGCGTTCTGGTTCGATCTGACCAGGGATGTCCTGCCGAACCACCTGGTTGGCATGGCATACGACGAGGATGCCCTGGCAGACGTACCTAGAATGGGCGCCCTCGCCGATCTCTCGCCGGACCTTGCCCAGCGGGCGATGGTAATCAGGAGCGCCGAGCGGATTGACGTCGAGTGCATCGTGCGGGCGTACATCACCGGATCAGCGTGGGCCGAGTACTCGCGGAGCGGTACCGTGAACGGCGCGCCTATGCCGGAGGGCATGCTGGAAGCCGACCGGTTCCCGGAGTTCCTGTTCACCCCGTCGACCAAGGCCGAATCCGGGCACGACGAACCGCTGACCGCCGCCGAGACCGAGGACCTGCTTGGCAAGGACATGACCGCCAGGGTGAGGGAAGCCAGCCTGAAGCTGTTCACCACGGCACATGATTACGCAAGAGAAAAAGGCATGATCCTGGCCGACACGAAGTTCGAATTCGGCCTCGTCGATGGAGAACTCACCGTGATCGACGAGGTGCTCACGCCGGACTCAAGCCGCTTCTGGGATGTGAACGACTGGAAACCGGGCGCGTCTCCTCCCGCATTCGACAAGCAGTTCGTGAGAGACTGGCTGATTGACAGCGGCTGGAACAGGGAGCCTCCGGCCCCTGCCCTGCCGGACGACATAATCGAGAAGACCCGGGCCCGCTATGCGGAGGCGCTCCGGCGGCTCACAGGGGCAACGCTCTAGCCGAGACGCCCGGCGCAGGCTGCATCGACCCAACGTAGTATCAACGAGGCGACATGGCATCCAAGCGAACAGCGACGACCCGGCCCAACCACCGCCGGGGCATGAGCAGGAACGAGATTCGCGAAGAGCGGCGGGTGCGCTCCAAGGCCCGCAAACGCCGTAAGCGTTTGATCATCATGGCCGGCGCCTTCATCGTCGCCGCCCTGCTGGTCGTCAGCTTGTTCGGCTCTCAGCTCCGACGGTCGGGCACAAACCGACCGGGCCTCAACAGGGGCGGCCCGGTGGCGCTCGCACCCGATGACGGTCGCGGGATCATAGGGCTCGGTGAGGCCGGCGGACCGTACAGCACGGTGCCAGCGACCTCAGGGCATCGGTGGGATTCCCGTTTGTCGGCCGAGCAGGCGCCGGACGGAGCTCCGATCCCCTGGGGCATCTACGACTACGAAGTCCCGGACGAAGTGCTCGTGGGAAACCTGGAGTACGGGGGCATCGGCCTCCACTACGACTGCCCGGAGGGCTGTCCTGACGTGGTTGCCGGGCTGACGGACATCGTCCCCTTCAACCAGCCTCTGTTCGTGATGTCGCCGTACTCCGACCTGCCATCGAAGATCGCCGTCACCTCGTGGCGACACGTCATGTACCTGGACGAGGTTGACGAGGAACGCATTCGCGAGTTTGAGGAAGCGTACAAAGACCGGGCGCCCGAGACCATCTACACGGACCGGTAGCGCCGCGCCGCCCGCACCCGGCACAAACAGCAAGTTCGGAGACGACATGTACCTGGCCAAGATACGCGTCACGCTGAAGCCGACCGTGAACGACCCGCAGGGCCTCACCATCGCCCACGCCCTGGGACGCCTGGGGTTCGACTCGGTACAGACTGTCCGCGCGGGCAAGTTCATCGAGGTCAAGGTCGACGAAGACGACCGCAGCACAGCGGAAACGCGGGTGCGCGAGATGTGCGAGAAGCTGCTGGCCAATCCCGTGATCGAGCGGTTCGCGTTCGATCTCGAAGACGCGTAGGGCCGCACCTCACCGCCCCCGCGTCGCTGCCCACCGACAACGAGAAGGCCCGCCGCCCCTACCGGGCAGCGGGCCTTCCCATTCGGCACGACCGATGGGAGACGTCAGGTAAGCGTCCCTTTGGTGCTGGGCACGGCGCCCGGAGAGCGCGAATCGCGCGCAACCGCGGTCCGCAGTGCACGGGCAAGAGCCTTGAAAGCCGATTCGATCACGTGGTGCTCGTTCTTGCCGGCGACCACGCGGACGTGCAGGCCCAGCCGCCCTTCGACGGCGAAAGATTCCAAGAAATGCCTGGCAAGGCTCGTGGGGAAATCGCCCACCTGATTCTCGGACCCCAAATCTATCGCCGCGTAGCCGCGTCCGCTCAGGTCCAGGGCCACCTCGGACAGCGCCTCGTCCAGCGGCACCACGGCGTTTGCCATGCGAACGATGCCAGCGCGATCTCCCAGCGCCTTGTCCAGGCACCGGCCGAGCGCGATCGCCGTGTCCTCGATCACGTGGTGCGGACCGGTCTCGACGTCGCCACTCACCCGTACCGCGAGATCGAACGCCCCGTGGCGCGCGATCTGGTCCAGCATGTGTGAGAGCATTCCGATCTGGGTCTGTATGTCCGAGGAACCCGTGCCGTCCAGGTTGAGCGTGACCGACACCTGTGTCTCGCCGGTCTCACGTTCAACGGTCGCCACGCGCTGCTCGGCAGCGGGCGTCGTCAACGCTCTTGCCTCGCTTTCGCCGTCTCCGGGGCCATCCTCGCCTGCTGTCCGGCGTCGAGAATCCCCTACACGACCTGCCGGAGACCCTCGATCAGCCTGCCGGTCTCATCCG
The DNA here is from genome assembly GCA_964471055.1 of uncultured Dehalococcoidales bacterium. Lineage (GTDB taxonomy): Bacteria > Chloroflexota > Dehalococcoidia > Lucifugimonadales > Lucifugimonadaceae > CAYYFS01. The sequence goes on along the minus strand of CAYYFS010000017.1, from coordinate 9,324 downwards.
GCGTTCCGGCGCTGATCCGGAGCGAATCCTGCAGCCGGGGGTGCGAGAAGTACCGCACAAACAGGCCACGACGCGCTAGGTCTTCGTACACCGACTTTGCGTCCCTGCGGTCGAAACGGCACAGCAGGAAGTTGCCGCTGGACGGGTAGTACGACACGCCGTCGATATCATCGATGGCGTGCTCCATCCGCTTCCGCTGCTCGACCAGCACTCGCACGTTGGTCAACAGCGGTGCAGTGCTTCCCAGGGCGGCTAGAACTGCCGCCTCCGCCGCGACGCTGATGTTGTACGGCTGCTTGATATCGATCAGATGTGACACGATCACCGGGCTCGCCAGCATATAACCGACCCGGAGTCCGGCGATGCCGGCCCACTTGCTCAGCGATCGCACGATGACCAGGTTCTCGTATTCCCTGAGCAAAGGCGCCAGAGTGTACCCGGCGAATTCGTGGTAGGTCTCATCCACTACCACGATCATGCCGGTGCGAAGCAGTCGTCGTGCATCCGCCTCGGGCAGGCCATTGCCGGTAGGGTTGTTCGGTGACGCGATGAAGACGATCTTGGTGTGTTCGTCCGCGGCCTGGTCGATCGCGTCCAGGTCGATCTCCCACCGCTCTCCCCGCGGGATCGAGACGACTCGGGCGTCCGAGATTCGCGCGCAGAAGCTGTACATCCCGAACGTCGGATCGCAATCGAGCGCCCTTTCACCCGGCTCAAGGAAGAGGCGGATCAGCAGGTCGATCAGTTCGTCGCCGCCCGCCCCTGCCAGGACCCGCTCGAACGGCTGCACGGTGTAGGACGAAAGGGCCTCCCTCACACGTCGCTGGTTGCGGTCCGGGTAGACGTGCAGCGCGAGGTCCCTGAGAGACCCGGCAACCTCCGCAGAGGTTCCGAAGGGATTCTCGTTGGCGTTCAGCCGGATCACCTCTTCCGGAGGAATCCCCGCCTGCCGCGCGAGTTCCTCCGACGGGTCGACCCCCGAGTAGGTTGCCACCTTCACGAGGTGACGGCGCATCAGGCGCTCGACATCCAGACCTTCGCTCGTACCCATCAAATACTTGCCTCGTTCATAAGCGGGCCGCGCCCTTGCAGCGCGGAACAGCGTCCCCAACAATATCAAAGGAGCACCCGTCCCACGGGCCTGCCTGCGCGTGCAGGTGTGGACTGCAGCTACTCGCCCAACATCCGCCGCAGGCGTAGTTGGGCGGCCTCGGCATGGGCGTCCAGCCCCTCAATGCGCGCCAGTTCAGCCGCCGCTGGAGCGATGTTCAGGAAGGCCTCTTCGTCAAGGTCCATGCGAGGCATCACGCGCAGGAAGTGCCTTACGCTCAGCGCGGAGGCGAACCGTGCGGTCCCCTCCGTGGGCATCACGTGGCTCGGTCCGGCAACGTAATCCCCTATTACCTCTGCCGAGCACTCACCCAGGAACAGCCCTCCCGCCGCCCGTACAAGGTCCACGTACCGAGCGGCGTCCTTCACCGCCAGGCACAGGTGCTCGGGAGCGAACGCGTTCGCCGCCTCCACCGCCTGTTCCACGTTCGACACGACTACCGCGATCCCGTTGTCCGCAAGGGCCGTCTCCACGACGGCGCGCCGCGGCAGGTCCCGGAGCCTCGCGGCCATTGCCGCCTCAATGGCATCCGCGACCCGGGCCGACGTGGCGATCAGCACGGGTCTTGCCATCTGATCGTGCTCTGCCTGTGCCAGCAGGTCCGCCGCCGCGTACTCGGGGTCAGCGCTCTCGTCGGCGATCACCACGGTCTCCGTCGGACCGTAGAGACCATCCACTCCGACGTCTCCGAACACCAGTTTCTTCGCGGCCGTCACGAACACGTTGCCCGGCCCACATACCAGGTCCACCCTGGGGACTGTCTGCGTGCCGTACGCGAGAGCCGCAACCGCCTGTGCACCACCGATCTTGAAGACGCGATCCACACCCGCGATCGCCGCCGCGGCCAGCACGGCAGGATGCGGGAGCGAGTCTCCGGGCGCGGGAGTCGCCAGCACCACTTCCTCGACACCGGCCACCCGTGCGGGAACAACCGTCATCAGCACGGTCGAAACCAGAGGCGCCGTGCCCGCGGGTACGTACGCGCCTATCCGCGCGAGCGGGGCGACAATCTCCCCGTACCGCCGCTCTTCGTCGTACCAGCTGGACGGCATCGCCGCCGACTGGAACTCGGTCACGCGGCGGGTGGCCGTCTCCAGCGCAGTCCTCGTTTCGGAGGATAGCGACTCCGCGGCCGCATCGATGCGAGGGCGCGGGATTTCGAGGAAACCGAGTGGCTCGCTGTCCAGCTTCGCGGACAGAAAGAAGAGGGCTTCGTCCCCGTCACGGCGGACCGCCTCGATGATGAGAGCGGCCACTTCCTGCGCGGTCAGATCGGCCCCGAACGCCTCCCGCACACGGTTCCGCATCCCCGCGGGCAGTTCGGATGTCCCCGCCTGCCGCACAGCGGCGAAGTACGCCTTCGCCTGCGCCAGGCCGTTCAGCCGTTTCACGGACCGTCGTCTCGGTAGCGAGCCAGCGACTTCGTCAGGAGTTCGTGCGCTTCGCAGCGTTCGCGGAACACGTACGACGCGTCGTTCACGGTGATCCCGGAGCAGCCAAGGGAGCGGAAGTGGTCCACCGCGCCGAGCAGATCCTCCCTGTGCACGACCACCTGCACCGCGAACCAGCGTTCCGCTCCTCCACCGTGCACGTCTGACACCGTGGGCCCCTGGATGCCCCGGAAGCGCTCATCGGCCATCACGCGCTCGGCCACGCCCTCAGCGGACTCGCCCTGGACGTTCGCGGTGATGCGTTGATAGGCCCGCGCCCTCAGGAACGCCTCCATGCGCTCCAGCATCTCCCGGGCGAGTGCGAGCTTCGCCTCATCCGCCGCCAGCGAGCGGGCGTTGCCCACGATCGCCGCCTGCGTCACGAGGACGCAGCCGTCCTGGAGCGGCCGCAAACGATTCTCCCGCAGCGTAGTGCCGCTGGCGGAGACATCGGCCACCAGGTCCGCGTACCCCATGATCGGGCCGGCTTCGAGGCCACCGGTCGCGTACACGGGCGTGAAGTAATGCACGCCGCGTTCGTTCAGGAAGCGGCTTACCAGACGCGGGTACTTGGTGACGATCCTGAGCCGCCTGCCGCGTTCGCGGAAATCCAGAGAAAGGTCGGCGAGGTCGGACACCGTAGTAACGTCCATCCAGGCATCCGGCACCGCGATCAGCAATTGAGCGCCACCGAAGCCGAGATCGTCCAGCAGCAGCAGCGAGTCGCCGCCCTCCTGCCTGAACTCCTCGTAGCAATCGACCCCCACGAGGCCCATATCCGCGCTGCCACCGTCCACTTCGTCCGTGATGTCCCATGACCTCTGGAACAGGATCTCGACGCCGGGCAGGGACGGAACCTCGGCGGTGTACCGCCTCGGATTCACGCGACTAATCCGCAGCCCGCATTCCCGCATGAATGGCAGGCCACCGTCGTACAGGGCACCCTCGGATGGAATCGCAAAACGGAGCGTTGGCATCAGACCGCCTCCACCCGCACAGTACCGTCGGCGGAGACATACGTAACCTCGGCCGCTCCCCGCGCCCTGGCGAAGGCACTCAGCTCTTCCCGCGGGCGATCTTCGATCTCCAGGAGCACGATGCCCTCGTCCCTCCGCAGTCCGGCCGCGTGCCTGGCGGCGGCGCCTGCCGCGCCGGAGTCGGTCGCCGCGACCACCACAGGCCGGTCCTTAGGCGGCGCCTCTATTTCTGGCGCCGCGTCCACGACGGCCTCCAGGTCATACGCGAACCCCAGCGCCGGGATGTCTGCCTCGGCGCCCAGCGCCCTCGGCAGGCCGTCGTAGCGCCCACCACCGCCAAGCGAAGTCGTTGTCCGTTCCTGGCCGGTTCGAACTCCGCTCCTCAGATCGAAGACCATGCCGGTGTAGTAGGCGATGCCCCGTGCAAGTCCGAAATCGACAAGCAGCGCCTCTTCTGGCACTCCGCCGTCCAGAGCGGCCTGCGCCACCTGAGCCACCTGCTCAAACGGGGTATCGTCCCGGCCCCTGCCACGTACGACCGCCCTGCCCTTCTCAAGCGCGTCCTCGAGCGGCCCCCTGACGGTCGCGAGTTCGGCGAGTAGTCCCAGAGCATCGTCGAACGCAGATGGGTCATCCACTGCGGTCAGCTTCTTCGCGAGCCGAGACACGATCTCCTCCGGCGCCCGGACACCCATCGAGCGCCTCGCAGGGTCCGTCACTGTGCTGTGGAGAACGGATTCGATAAGCGCGAGTGACTCTTCTTCCGCACCGCTCAAGAGTCCAACAACCGCAGCCGGGTCACGTCCGATCAGGATCCCCAGGCTCACCGCCTCCGAACGCGTCGAGTCGACGGCGTCCGCCCCCCGGCGCAGGTCACCGACCCGGTTCACGAGGAACAACCGGGCGCGCTCCGACAGGCCGAATGAATGCAGGAGGTCCCAGAGGAGCCCGACATGGCCGAGCACGACCGTGGGTCGGGCAATCCCGAGCGCCTGCAGGCCGTCCAGTGCCATGGCCAGGACCTCGCCGTCGGCGCGCGGAGCGGTCCCGCCCAGCAGCTCGGCGCCGGCTTGCGTGAATTGCCGCTGGCGCTGTCTGTCCTGCTCCGTATCCGATTGCGCCGCGTAGCGGAACACCGGCCCGGAATACTGGATCCGTAGCGGTAGAACGTCCGTATCCCCGTTCTCGATCACGTGACGGAGGACGGGCGCGGTGAACTCGGGGCGCAGGCTCGCGTCGTATCCCGCGGGATCAGTGAACCTGCACAACCGGCTGGCCAGCTCGCCGCCCGATTTGCGCAGAAACAGCTCCGTCTCTTCCAGACCGGGCGTTTCCAGCCGACCATACCCGCGCAAAGCAAACCGACGTCGGCACACCTTGACGGCGGTTTCCAGGGCGGCCAGTTCCTGCTCTTCCAGGTCCCGGTACCCTGGAAGCCTGCGGACCGGACGTGCGTCCGCCACGTTTCCCTCGCTTTCCCGATGACCGTGCCGGCATCGTCGCAGGACGAGCGACGAAACTGTGCTCCGGCAGGCAGTTTCCGAACAGACGATTCATTGTACGGGACCGACCGGCCCAAACCCGCGCGTGGCCCGATCGGACTCCCCTCCCACGGAACCGTCCGCGTCCAGAAGACGACACCACCTTTGACCCCGGAGAATCCCGGCCCGATAATCGCTGGACCATGGAACAAGCACAGACAGGAGACGGTACCGCAACTCCTCTCAAACGCCCGGTAGTCGTGGTGACGGATTCCGCCACTGCCCTGCCGGCGGAGATGGCAAGAGACAATGGGCTATTCATAGCCCCGATGGAAGTGACCGTCGGCGATCGCACGTACGTCGACGGTCCGGTCGAGACGGGACCCCCGCTCAACGATTTCTATGATCTGCTGAGGACTGCCGAGCGCCTGCCCACCACATCTGCTCCCAAGCCGGACAGGTGGCTCGCGAGTTTTCGCGAGGCCGTGGCGCACGGCGAGTCAATTCTGTGCATCACGCTGGCGGCACACCTGAGCGCCTCGTATGACTCAGCGCGCGTCGCCGCGGAACTCGCGGCCGAAGAGTTGCCGGACACGCCCATCCGCGTAGTGGATTCCACCGCGGCGGCGGGCTCCCAGGCGCTGATCGCGCTGGAAGCTGCACGGTTGGCGGCAACCCGCGCCCCCATGGACGAGGTGCTGGCGCGGGCACGGCACGTATCGGAGAAGGTCCGCCTCGTCGCCTACCTCGACACGTTGGAGTACATCTGGAAGGGCGGCCGCGTACCCCGGATCGCCGTCTGGGCCTCGACACTTCTCGATATCAAGCCGGTGATGGAGCTGAAGGGGGGGCGCGTGAACGTGGTCGCCCGGCCCCGTTCCCGCCGCCGAGCGCGCGACCATCTGCTGCGTGAGCTCGGGCGTGATCTGCCCGGCCGCACCGGCCACGCGAACGTGATGCACGCCGACGCGGCCGATGAGGCGGAAGAGATACGAGAGTACATCG
>CAYYFS010000017.1:0-3220 GCA_964471055.1 uncultured Dehalococcoidales bacterium | reverse complement strand
CCGGTCCGGCCTCTGCGCGATCTCGCCCAGGCCGGGCACCTTGATGTACGCGTTCGGACGCTCCGCAAGTTCGAGCGCCGATGTGAATAGCTCGTATGGCGGCTCAGCATGGCCTGCGCCGGCCAGGTGCTCGACCACGATAGTCGTGTCCGGGCACGCGTCCACGAGTTCCTTGAACGCCTGGGACCCGAGCTGCTCTGCGTCCCCCAGGCAACTCACGGGCACCCCGAGTTCACCGGCCTTCCGCCACAGTCCAAGCGGATCGCCTTCCTTCAGGCGCGAACCGGGGAACAGACGCACGCCCGCCGCACCCCGGCCGACCAGCGCCTCCAGTGTGCCGGGCTGATCCGAGCCTTCCGGATCGACGAGCACAACCACCTTGAACCGGCCCGGGAACCTGCCGGCGCACTTGAACAGGTAGTCGTTGTCGAAGGTACCGCGATGCTGGATGAGGACCGCCTCACGTACGCGGTTCCTCTCCATCTCTCCCAGTAGCGTCTCGACAGGCTGAAACCAGTTCAGCCCTGCATGGCAGTGCGTGTCAATGATGCGCATCAGCGTCACCCCCCGGACGGGCACCGTCTCGCCCGCAAAGCTCCGTCCCCGGCCCACTCCGTTTCGCCGTACACGCCTCGGCGGCGGCCGAGGCCATTCTTCGCTTTCCCCGGTCCTGGTCGGTCTCTTTGATGTTTTGTTTAGTCCGTAATCCGCGTCGTTCCGTACTTGGCCCCGCCGTCAGCGACCCGGTTCGATGAGGATCCGGAAGAGGTCCTCTTCCGGCGTCAGCATCCGCTCAAAGCCGTCCTCGACAACCCGACTGAGCGGGACGACATCCGAGATCAGCTCTCGCACCTGGAGCTTGCCGTCGGACAGGAGACGCACCGCCTCACGCACGTCCCGGGCCTCGAGCGAGACCGAGCCGACCACTTCCTTTTCGCCGCCCACGATTTCGTGGAAATAGAACTGCGGCCTTGCGGTGTAGATGCCTACGAGCACAACCTTGCCCCAGGGGCGCACCCACTGGATCGCCTGTATCGGCGTCTCGGGCGCGCCAGACACCTCGAACACCATGTCCGGGCCGATGCCGTCCGTCAGATCGAGGAGCCTCTCCCCGCCGTCTTCCGCAGACACGTCGATGGTCGCGTCTGCACCTACGCGGGCCGCAAGGGCAAGGTTCTTCGCTTTCTTGTCGATCGCGTAGACCACGGCGCCCGCCGCCTTCAGCGTCTGAAGCGTGAGTAGCCCGACGGTCCCGACTCCGATCACCGCCACCCGGTCTCCGAGCCGGACGGCGGACCGCCGCACAGCATGGCTTGCGACAGCGGCCGGCTCGACGAGCGCCGCTTCCTGGCTTGGCACATGGTCGGGCAACTTCACGCACAGGTCGGCCGGCCATGCCATGTACTCTGCGAGGCCCCCATCGGCGGAGAAGCCGGTGATCGCCTGAACCGGACATGCTGACGGCATGCCCCGGCGGCAGTAGTAGCAGCTGCCACACGGCATGACATCCTGCACGGCGACGCGATCCCCTGGCTGAAACCCGCCCACTCCTGGTCCGGTCTCTGCGACCCGGGCCGTGATCTCGTGGCCCATGATGATGGGCGCGATGCGTCCCGATAGAGGGTTCGGAGTATCGTGCTGAACGTAGAGAGGGCCGTCCTGCCACTCTTCTATGTCCGTGGCGCAGATGCCACAGTAGGTCACCCGGAGCTTGAGTTCGCCCGGACGCGGCTCGGGCTCCGGCCAGTCCTCCAGCCGGATGTCCTTGTTTCCGTAGTACAGGAGTGCCTGCAACTGTCCGTGCTCGGTAGTGCCCGGCAGGCGGGCGGGGGTCAGCGTTGGCGCGGTCCGCATTCTGTCACGGTGAAACGGGCCCGGCAAGCAGCATCGCTCCCTTCGCACCATCCCAGATAGCAGTGACCACCGTGCTACGATGCGCTACCGCACCCAAAGCAGGGCAACTAGGACCGGAGTCTACGAGCAGCTACCGAATGAGCATCTGTCAGTACTGGGACTGCGACGAACGCATACGCACCGGCTATTTCCTGTGCAGCGCCCACTACAAAGGGCGCGAAGAGGGGTTGGTCGACGAGTGTCCAGAGTGCGATCGATACAAGGACGCGGAGTATGAGTTGTGTTTGGAGTGTCACAAGCGTACTCGGCAACGGGCGCGGAGCAGCAGCGGCGACACGACGTCTAGGGCACGCCGCACGTCCAGCAAACGCTCCGGGACGGTTGCGGAGCGGAAACGCACGTACAAGACCGAAGCCTCCGACAGATGGGCAGCAAATGATGAGGGAATCGACGAGTTCTACGTGTACATCCTTAGGCTGAGGGAGGGCGGTTTCTACGTGGGCCATACCCGTGACCTGAGAGCCCGGGTCATGGAGCACAAGGACGGCCAAGTTCCTTCGACGAAAGGAAGAGACCCCAAGTTGGCATGGTTCGCCACCGGCCAGAGCAGAGTTGTCGTCGCGACACATGAGGCCGAGTTGAAGAGCCTGGTCAAGCGCAACGAACGCGCGATCCGCAACATGATCATCAAGTTCCAAGACCTGGTTGGCGAGGTAGAGGACTAGGCGTAGCGTATCCGCAGAATGCTAACGCCGAGCACCCACCCGCAGGCACCGGCAGGGAGGCACCAATTATGACGGCCAGTCCGAAGATCACGCGCATCGAGATAACGACTTTCGAGTCGACGCTCGAGAACATGGGGATGGACTACAACCACTTCAACACGGTCTTTGAGCCGGGTGGGCGACTGACGCGCCGCACGAACGTCCTCCAGATACACACAGACGAGGGCATCACCGGCGAGTACCCGGGCCTGGGCGGCCCCACCGTGGAGCAGGTGAAGATGTGCGCCCCGTATCTGCTCGGCAAAGACGCCCTGGAGCGGGAGCGCATCTACAACGACACGAAACGCGGTCTCAGGCACTACGACATGACGGGCGTCGGGGTCATCGACATCTGCCTGTGGGACATCGCGGGCAAGCTGTACGACCAGCCGATCTACAAGCTGCTGGGTGGCTGGCGAAAACCGCTCCGCGCGTATGCCTCAACGCTCCATGGCGATGAGAACGGCGGCCTTTCGACGCCGGAGCAGTTCTCCGATTTCGCCGAACAGTGCTACGAGATGGGCTACAAGGCTTTCAAGATCCACGGATGGGGGCTCGCGGGCCAGAACATCCAGCGCGAGATCGACAACGTGCTGCTAATG
>CAYYFS010000016.1:0-21788 GCA_964471055.1 uncultured Dehalococcoidales bacterium | reverse complement strand
GGTGGTTCCGGTCACCGAGCTTGAGCAATCGGCTTTCTGCCAGACGGCGGGCGCCCTACGCACCCGCACCCTGGAAGAGGAATTTCGCACGGGAGTCCGGTGGCAGAGGGTGCCCGCTAGGTACCTGAAACTCTCGCCGGAAGAGATCGACCGGGGAATCGCGGAGGCGCGCAAGGCGCTCGGCGAGAAGGTGGTGGTGCTGGGGCATCACTACCAGCGACCCGACGTGATCAAGTATTCCGATTTTCAGGGGGATTCGTACAAGCTGTCGCAGCTGGCGGCGGCGGAGCGCGACGCCGACTACGTGGTGTTCTGCGGCGTGCATTTCATGGCAGAAACGGCAGACATCCTCACGCCGCCGGAGCAGACGGTGATCCTGCCGAACATGGCCGCCGGATGCTCGATGGCGGACATGGCGCCCGTGGAGGACGTGGAGGATTGCTGGGAAGCCCTTCGGTCAGTCGTCGGGAACGGGGGCGAGATCGTCCCTGTGACGTACATGAATTCGGCCGCCGCTATCAAGGCGCTGTGCGGGCGCAACGGCGGCATAGTCTGCACGTCCAGCAACTCCATCGAGGCGCTGGAGTGGGCGTTCAGCCAGGCCGGGCGTGTTCTGTTCCTGCCGGACCAACATCTGGGCCGAAACACTGCCCTCAAGCTGGGCATAGGGCTCGACGAAATGGTGCTATGGAATCCGTTCGAGCCGTTTGGCGGCCATACTCCCGACCGCCTTCGCAGCGCGAAGCTGATCCTGTGGCAGGGACACTGCTCGGTACACACCAGGTTCACGATCGAGCAGATCCAGCAGGCCCGCGCCGAAGACCCTGATGTCAGGATCGTCGTGCACCCGGAGTGCAGGATGGAACTGGTGGACGAGGCGGACTTCGCCGGGTCGACTGAGTTCATCGCCAGGAAGGTTCGTGGGGCGCCCGCTGGCTCTTCGTGGGGAGTTGCCACCGAAGTCAACCTGGTGCACCGCCTGGCGTTGGAGAACCCGGACAAAACCGTGTTCTGCCTGGACCCGGTCGTGTGCCCGTGCTCGACGATGTACCGTGTGCACCCCGGCTACCTTCTGTGGGTGCTGGAAGGGCTGCTCGCAGACCTGGTCATCAACCAGGTGAAGGTGCCGGAAGAGACGGCAGCCGACGCGCGCACGGCCCTGGTGCGCATGCTCGAACTGGCGGACTAGCCCGCCGTTCCTCTTCTCGTTCGGCGGCCGCCGAACTCGACAACGAGGCTGCCCGGGGGTGCGGGAGGTCGCAGTTGCCGCCGTTTGCCAGCGAACTGAACGAAATCATAGATCGCGCCCTGGCGGAGGACGTTGCCTCAGGCGACCCGACGACGGCAGCGTTGATCCCTCCACACCTGCAGGGCGCCGCCCGCCTGGCAGCGCGAGAGCCCGGCGTGCTGGCCGGAATCCAGGTGGCGCTGGCTGTGTTCGAGCGCGTGGACCCGGCCGTTGTGACCGCGACGCTCCTGTTAGATGGTGACCGGCTCGAGCAGGGTGCGGTGGTGGGCACGGTGCAGGGCCCGCTGGCCGGGATCCTGGCCGCGGAACGCACCGCTCTGAATTTCCTTCAGCGGATGAGCGGCATCGCAACCATGACGGACCGGTTCGTCCAGACGGTTCGCGAGACGAACGCCTCGATCGTCGATACCCGCAAGACGGCGCCGGGACTCAGGAACCTGGACAAGATGGCGGTCGCCGTGGGCGGAGGCAGGAACCATCGCCAGAACCTGGGAAGCGGGATTCTCATCAAGGACAACCACTGCGCAGCGCTGGAAGCGGAGGGCGTGAGCCTCCCGCAGATCATCAGGCAGGTCCGAGTGCGTGCGCCTCACACGCTGCAGATCGAAGTCGAGGCTGAATCGGTCGACGAGGTCCGCGCTGCCGTGGAGGCCGGCGCCGACATTGTGCTGCTGGACAACATGAGCGTCGATCAGATGCGCGAGGCGGTGGAAATCGCGCAGGGCAGGGCGCTGACGGAGGCTTCGGGCAACGTGACGCTTGACAACGTGGCCGAAATAGCCGCGACCGGGGTTGATCTGATCTCGGTGGGTGCGCTGACCCACTCGGTGCGGGCGCTGGACATCGGGCTCGACTTCGAGCCGTAGGGGTTGCGCGGGCGAAAGCCGGCCACAAGGACCCGATGAAATGGTCAGCGAGCAAGCAGAAGAGAGGAACGCGGAAGGCCTCAGGCTGCTTGATGCGGGACGCAACCAGGAAGCCCAGTCAGCATTCACGGCCGCGATAGACGCCCAACCGGATTTCGCGGCTGCATACCGGAATCGGTCAGAAGCCTATCGTCGTCAAGGTCTGGTAGGCCTGGCCGACATCGATTCCAGTCGAGCCGATTCCATCGAACGAAGAGCGACACCGGGCGGACAGGAACACCAGCCCGTCAGTCGTTCAGAGGCGGAGGCCCGCGTTGCCGCCGGCAGTCACCCTCAGGTCGATTCTGTCGCACCCGGCGGGGCGGCAAGCGAGCGGGAGAACCGCGAGCCTGCAGAGTCCGAGGTGCGGGAGTACGACGCCCCGGTGCCGGAGGCGGAGCGCACCGCTCGCCGTACAGCCGGTCGGAACGATCTTCTGTGGGGCGCGCTGTGGGCTGGCGGCGGAGGGTTGGTGACCGGGCTCTCGTATGCGGCTGGAGCGGGTGAGGGCGGCATCTTCTTCTGGGGCGCCATAGCGTATGGCGCATTCCGCATCCTGCGAGGTTTGTATCGATTGACCGCGAGCTGAACGGAGGTAGCCCGGCCTGGATGCCGCTGCTCAAGCCTTGCGTGTCCGCGCAGTGACGGCTCGTGTCATCTACCCGAGCGGCACCGTTACGATAGACGGCGAGCCTCCGTACTTCGTCCCTGCGACGGGGACGGCATCCGGGATCACTCCTAGGCCTGGCGGCGAGGGGTCTTTCGGTCGTCCGTATCCAGGATGATCGTTGCCGGGCCCGTGTTCTCAAGCGCAATGTTCATGTACGCGCCGAAGGCGCCGGTTTCCACTTTCAGCCCGGAACCGCGGAACGCCTCGACGAGCCGCTCGAAGACCGGGCCCGAGACATCGGCTGGTGCCGCGTCGGAGAACGAGGGCCGGCGTCCCTTGCGGGTGGTGGCGTACAGCGTGAACTGGCTGACGAGCAAGATATCGGCGCCGACGTCCAGCGCAGACCGTTCGAAACCACCGTCCTCGCCTTCCGGGCCTTCAGGCGGGAAGATGCGCATGTTGAGCGTCTTGTCCGCCAGGTAGTCGATGTCGGCCTGTTCATCGCCCCGAGCGACGCCCACGAGCAGTACCAGGCCGGGGCCGATTCCGGCAATGGCGCGACCGTCAACGGAGACGGCCGCCCGCGTCACGCGCTGGATCACGGCGCGCATGTGTCGTCTCCTGTGCCTGAGGGCGGGTCCGGGGGAAGGATACGTCTTTCGTCGCGACGCGCGCGGCGCCGGCGGCTAGTCGCCGTTCGACGAGGACGGTGAAGAGGAGCTGTCGGACGCACTGGACGCCTTGCTGTCCGAGTCGGAGGAGGCGCTGGCTTTCTCAGAGGGCGTACTTGAAGGGCCGGCTGCGGCGTTGCTCGACCGGTTGTCCGTCGTGTAGAACCCGGAGCCTTTGAAGTGGATGGCCGGGTGAGAGATGAGCCGCCTCGCCCTGCTGCTGCACTTCGGGCATTCGGCGACGGGCTCGGAGTCGAAGCTCTGGGTGAGCTCGAACACCTCGTCACACGCCGGGCAGCGATAGTCGTACCTTGGCAAACGGTCCTCCGCGCGATAAGCGGGCGCTACGGCAGGCCGGCACCCGCTTGGGAATCTCCACTCGAATCTAGCAAGCGGGCGTCCGCAGTGTCAATGAACAGACGCTCCGCGGTGTGGCGGTCAATCGGAGGCGGCGCGGTCGAAGCCCCCGGCCCAGGCTTCAGTCGCCTGATCGAGGGCGACGTCCATGACGTCGGAGAAGCGAAGCCGATCGCTGCCGGTGGTTCCAAGGTCCGTGTGTGGCACACCGGCGCCATCTGCCAGCTTCGTCAGGCGCTCCAGGTTTTCCGGCGGCAGGCTGACGACGATGCGCGACTGCCGCTCGCCGAAAAGGGCAGCGTCCCAGCGGCCCGCGACCTCGGCGGTCACGTCTGCGCCGATGCCGCCCTGGACGGCTGATTCGGCGATCGCGACGGCCAGGCCACCGTCAGAGCAGTCGTGCGCGGACGATAGCAGGCCCTGCCGGATGGCGTCGCGACATACCTCCTGGACGCGCGACTCCAGGTCCAGGTCAATGCCGGGCCGACCCTCGACCCGGTCGTGAAGTAGCCACATGAGCTCGCTTCCCGCCAGGTCGGATGGATCGGCCTCGACGCGGGCTGCTCCGAGCAGTACGACCCGGTCGCCTTCTTGCTGGAACGCGGAGGTCGCGTGCTGGTCCACGTCGTCGAGAAGGCCGAGGGCGCCGATGGTGGGGGTGGGATAGACGGCCTGCCCGCGAGCTTCGTTGTACAGACTGGCGTTGCCGCTCACCACGGGGACGCCGAACTTCTCGCAGGCTTCCTTCATGCCCAGGATGGACTGGCGGAGCTGGTACTGGATGTCCGGGGTCTCAGGGTCGCCGAAGTTGAGGCAGTCGGTGACTGCGACCGGCTCCGCTCCGGAGCACGCCAGGTTGCGGAACGATTCTGCGACTGCGATAGCGGTCCCGGCGAACGGCTCCAGGTAGCAGAGCCTGCCGTTGCCGTCCACGGTGACGGCGATGCCGCGTTTTGTGCCCTTGAGGCGCAGCACAGCCGAATCGGTGCCCGGGGTCGTCACGGTGTTCGTCTGGACCTGGTGGTCGTACTGCCGGTAAACGGAGCGCTTGGAGGCGATGTTGGGCGACGCCAGGAGCTGCAGGAGAGCGTCGGAGGGCGAGCAGGCGGGCAGTGGAACCGACGACATGTCGGTGTTCTGCAGGTCGGTGAGCCACCGCGGCCGGGGCGGATCGAAGACGTATTCCGGGGGGTCTTCGAGCAATGCGATGGGGGTGGACGTGAGCTCGACACCGTTGTCGAAGCACGTCACGTTGTCACTCTCTTCGAATTCGCCGATGACCGTGGCATCCAGGTCCCACTTGCCGAACAGATCCCGTACCTCCTGAGCCCCGCCGGGATCGACGGACAGGAGCATGCGTTCCTGAGATTCGGACAGCATGACCTCGTAGGGGGTCATGCCTTCTTCGCGCCTGGGCACCCTGTCGATGTACACGCGCAGGCCGAGACCACTGCGTTCGGCCATCTCGATGGCGGCGCTGGTGATGCCCGCCGCGCCACAGTCCTGCATCCCACCCACAACGTCCAGTCTGGCCGCCTCGAGGCACGCCTCGATGAGAACCTTCTCCAGGAACGGATTGCCTACCTGGATGGCCGATCGCATCTCCGCTTGGTCTTCGAAGGTGCGCGAGGCCAGCCCGGACGCGCCATGCATGCCGTCGCGGCCGGTATCCGCTCCCACCAGCATCAGGAAGTCGCCGGGCGCCCGGGCGGTCGCACTCATGAGTCGGGCGTTGTCCAGAAGACCCACGCACATGACGTTGATGAGAGGGTTGCCCGAGTAACAGGAATCGAAAGATATCTCGCCGCCTACGTCCGGAACGCCGATGCAGTTGCCGTAGTCGGCGATGCCTCCAACCACGCCTGCGACCAGGAAGCGGTTGCGGGGGATGTCGAGCGGGCCGAAGCGCAGGGAATTGAGCAGGGCGATGGGGCGGGCGCCCATGGCGAATATGTCGCGTACGATCCCGCCGATGCCGGTGGCTGCCCCTTCGTGCGGCTCAACGGCGGACGGGTGGTTGTGGGATTCCATTTTCATGGCGATGGCCAGGCCGTCGCCCAGGTCTATGACGCCCGCGTTCTCCGCCCCGGGGGCTACCAGAAGCCGGGGTCCCGTGCCCGGCAGCAGGCGCAGGAGCGCGCTGGTGTGCTTGTAGCCGCAGTGCTCGCTCCATAGCGAGCCGAAAAGCCCGAGTTCAAGGGGATCGGGCTCGCGTCCGAGGCGGTCGACGATCGCTTCGTACTCGGCGCGAGAGAGCGCAACCTCGTCAAGGGCTTCCTGCGATACGGGCAACGCGCGCTCCCTTCTCAGGTATCGGTGCGGCTGGGCCGGTCGGTCGGTGGCTAGGGTATGCGGTGGCCGGGGGTGCTGCAACGGCGCTCAGTGAGGCGCAATCGCTTCCTCAGCGAGGGGCGTGCACATGGATTCGAATATCACGTTGCCGTCGACGCTGCCGAGCAGGGTTTCGCAGGCACGCTCAGGGTGCGGCATCATGCCGAGCACGTTGCCGCGTTCGTTGATGATGCCCGCGATGCTGTTGGTGGACCCGTTGGGGTTCGCCTCCGCGGTAACGGCCCCTTCGGGAGTCGCGTACCGGAAGACGACGCGGCCTGCCCGTTCCAGCTCGTCTACGGTTTCGGCGTCGGCCTGGTAGTTGCCTTCGCCGTGGGATATGGGGATGCGCAGGGTCTGGCCCGGCCGCGCCAGGTGGCTGAACTGGCTGGACGCGTTTTCGACCCGCAGATCTGTCCAGGCGCACCTGAACTCCAGATGCTCGTTTCGCATGAGCACGCCCGGGAGCAGCGATGCCTCACACAGCATCTGGAACCCGTTGCATATGCCGATCACCAGGCCGCCTGCATCGGCGAAGCGTGTGACGGTCTCCATGATGGGCGAGAAACGGGCGATCGCCCCGGCGCGCAGGTAGTCGCCATAGGAGAAGCCGCCCGGCAGGATCACGGCGTCAAAGCCGGAGAGATCGCGGTCGTTGTGCCAGATATACTCGGCCGGATGGCCGAGCACGGCACCGACGGCGTGGTGGCAGTCTGTGTCGCTCCACGTACCGGGGAAGACGACTACGGCGAATCTCATCTCATGGCTCACTGGCACTCAGGAGAAAAGAGAACGGCGCCCCCGAGGTCCGGGAGACGCCGCGTATGTGATGAAGCACGCGGAGACGCTCCGTGCGCTGGCCGGGGTGCGTTTTGCCACCCTCAGGCGTTTTTCAGCGTGGCTTTTACGCTCTTGCGACGCTTGGCCGCGGCGCGCTTCTTCCGGGTGGCGCACGGCGGTTCGAAGTGCTGACGCCGGCGGTTTTCCGAGATGATGCCTTCCTGTTGCACGCGCTTGGTGAACCGGCGCAGCATCGCCTCGAAGCTCTCACCTTCCTGGAGCCTCACATCTGCCAATCTGGTCCTTCTTCCTCCGGTGCGCCTTGTGGCGCCGGCCGGATGACCTGTTGGGCAACCCCCGGAACGGGGCTGCACCCAGTTCACTGAGTATATCGAGCGCAGTTCAGGAGGGTCAACAGCCAGAGGCGGCCTGCCACGGGCAGGTTCGCTTTCGGCCGAAGGCTCCTGGAAGTTCGCGAGGCCGTTGCACAGGATGCCCGGCTGCCACGGTGCGGATGCCCGCGCTACCGCAGCGCGGTGAGGGCATTGCGGATGCGCTGCACGCAGCGGTCCCGACCGAGCGCGGCCATGGTGTCGAACAGGGGCGGCGCCACGCGGCGATTGGTTAGCGCGACGCGCAGGGTGCCGAAGAGCTGACCGGGTTTCAGTGAGAGACGTTCGGCGAGCGCCCGGAATTCGGTTTCGAGCGGCTCCGGTTCGAACGGCTCGAACGTCTCGACCCGATCCAGGGCGGCACCCAGCGCGGCCGCGGTGGAATCGGCGTCCATGCGCTTCTGAATGAGCTCGTCCGGCCCGGGCACCGCGGGCTCGACGTAAAAGAACTCGAGCAGGTCGGGTGCTTCCGTGAGCAACTTCAGCCGTTCCTGGATGAGAGGCGTGAGACGCTGCACGTACACCGGGTCCAGGGGACGCTCGACGGACTCGGGCAGGCCGGCCTCGAGGACGGGAAGGAGCCTTGCCGCCAGGTCGTCGGCCGGCATGCTGCGGATGTAGACGCCATTCATCCACTGGAGCTTCTCAGGGTCGAACACGGCGGGCGATTCGTTGACGGCGTCGAGCGTGAACCGGTCAACGAGGTCGGCGACGGACATAAGCTCGGTGTCGTCCCTGGCGGACCAGCCCAGGAGAGACAGGAAGTTCAGGAGCGCCTCGGGCAGGTAGCCTTCGTCCCGGTATTCGAGCACCGATGCCGCCCCGTGGCGCTTGCTGAGCTTGCTCTTGTCCTTTCCGAGCAACAGGGGCAAATGCACGAGCTCGGGCCGGTCCCAGCCGAGCGCGTCGTATATGAGCAAGTGGCGCGGTGTGCTGGCGATCCACTCCTCGCCGCGGAGCACATGCGTGATGGCCATTTCGTGGTCGTCGACAACGTGCGCCAGGTGGTAGGTGGGCAGGCCGTCGGATTTCAGGATGACGAAGTCCGAGAGCCGCGACCATTCGAATGTGATATCGCCACGGATGCGGTCCCGGAACGTGACACTGCCCTCATCGGGGACGTGCATGCGGACGACTATGGGCCTGCCGGAAGCGCGGGCCTCGGCCCGCTCTTCGGGGGATCTACTGCGACAGTGGCCGTCGTAGCCAGGGGCCTCGCTGCGTTCGCGTTGACGCTGGCGCACCTCCTCCAGCCGTTCCGGCGAGCAGTCGCACTCGTAGGCGGCCCCGCATTCTATGAGCCGGTCGGCGACCGCGCGATACAGGTGTGCGCGCTGCGACTGGATGTACGGTTCGTATGGGCCGCCGGCGCCGGGGCCTTCGTCCCAGTGGAGGTTCAGCCATCGCAGGCCGTCCAGGATGGCTTCAAGAGAGCCCTCTTGGACGCGGCTCTGGTCCGTGTCTTCGATGCGCAGAATGAAGGCTCCGCCCGTGCGCCGGGCCAGGAGCCAGTCGAAGAGCGCCGTGCGCATCGCACCGACGTGCGGTTCGCCGGTGGGGCTGGGTGCGAAACGGACCCGGACCGCGTTCTCAGTTCCCGTTGAGTCTGTGACCATCATCCGGCCATTCTAGCGCTACAGACCTCTGTGGCTCACGTCTGCCAGGAAGGATCCGCGGACGAACAAGAGGTAGAAGGCCTCGATTTCCGGCACAGGCAGTGACTGTGCGATGGCGAGAATGTCGTGCCGTCCGGGCGGTCCGGCCCGTTCATGAAGCAGCTGATCCGGCTACTGCGGACCCTCAACTCTGGGCAAGAGGATCAAGGCAGGGTGATCGCGTACACATGCCCGTCCAGGGATCCCACGTAGAGCACGCCGCCGGCCACCGTCGGAGAGGAATAGACAGAGTCATCCGTCCCATAGTCCCAGACCGGGTTTCCGGTGGACGCATCCAGCCCGTAGACGTGGCCGTCATCCGACCCCACGTACACGATCCCACCGACCACGGCAGGCGAGGAACTCACCGAGCCGCCGGTCTCATGGCTCCAGGCCAGGTCCCCCGTCGCCGCATCCAATGCATAGACATAGCCGTCGTCCGACCCTACGTACACAAGCCCGCCGGACACCACAGGTGACGAGCGCACCCAGTCGTCCGTCTCATAGCTCCAGGCCAGGTCCCCTGTCGTCGCATCCAGCGCGTAGACAAAGAAGTCGTCCGACCCTACGTACACAAGCCCGCCGGACACCGCCGGTGACGAATGCACCGAGTCATCCGTCTCATAACTCCAGGCCAGGCCTCCCGTCGACGCATTCAGCGCATAGACATAGCCGTCGTACGACCCCACATACACGACCCCGCCCATCACGGCGGCTGAAGAATCCACCCAGTCCTCCGTCTCGTATCGCCAGGCCAAATCTCCCGTGGACGCGCACAGAGCATAGACATAGCCGTCGTACGACCCGTCATACACGACCCCGCCACTCACAGCGGGTGAAGAGTCCACCCAATCCCCCGTCTCGTATCGCCAGACTAGGTCTCCCGTGGACGCGCTCAGTGCATAGACGTAGCTGTCATCCGATCCCACATACACGGTGCCGTCGGCCACCGTGGGCGACGAATACACCCAGTCGTCCGTCTCGTAGCCCCAGACGAGTTCTCCCGTCGTCGCGTCCAGCGCATAGACGTGGCCATCGTCCGATCCCACATACACGGTGCCGCCGGCCACCGCAGGCGACGAGTGCACCGAGTCGCCCGTCTCGTAGCTCCACAGCAGGCCCAGGGGGGGCTGCGTCGGGGTAGGTGTGGGAAGGGCAGGACCGCTGACGAGGATGTTCTGAACTGCCGTGCCCGCGTCACGGCGTTCATTGCTGACCCGGATCGATACGTTGTACACACCACCCGACTGGTAAACATGAGAGGCACGTACCTCTCCCGTTTCCTGGAGAATCAGAGTTGCCGTGTAGCCGCCTCCTTCGCCCCAGGCGACTTCCGCCGCCAGGCTGTCCTCCGGTCGGCTGGATACTGCTCGCGCGTCCGTCGGTGAGACTGTCTGACCCACGCTGGTGTGCAGTGTGCCCCCGGCAAACACGGTGATCACGCTTGGAGCCCGCGTAGGCGTCGGCGACGGCGCTGGCGTTCGAGTGGCAGTCGGTGACGGTGTCGACGTCGGTGGGATCGTTGGCATCCGGGTTGGCGCCTGAGTGGGTGTCGGTAGCGGCGTCGGCGTTGGCGCCTGCGTCGGCGTTGGTACCTGCGTTGGTGCGGGTGCGGGCGTTGGTGTGGGTGCTGGCGTCGGCGCCCGTGTTGGCGTCGGCGCGGGCGTGGAGGTTCGAACCGGTGTCGCAGTGGCCGCTACTGCCGTCTGTTCGGGTCCTAGCGGTGTGGCGACAGCCGTCGGACCCGGCTCGAAAGTTACGAGGGCGGGAAACGGCGTTGGCGTAACCGAGGACGTTGCCGGCACGGCCGGGGTCTCGCGGACAACGGTAGCTGGAAGTACAGACTCCGGTCCCGGCGACGGTCTGGCGGTGGGACCGGTCGTCGAGGAGCGTGTCGGAGCAGGGACGTCAGGCGCTGCAGTCGCTGTCGCGGTGGGAATAGTGCCCACCGGCGCGAGTATCTCTGCCCCGGCGGTCGCGGGGATGGGATTGGCGGCCGCCTGAGGAGCACACGCGCCGGTCAGGCAGGCCAGAGCCATTACGACGACCAGACCGTGCCGCAACGCTCACTTTCTCCGAACTTCTAGGAGAGCCGGGCGGGGCGCACTCTGCATCTCGCGCCTCGGAGACCGATCTGCCCGGTTTCCTCCCAGTCTCAGCATTCTGCCAACCAGATTCCCGCCGGTCATTCAGCCGCGCCCGCGTGCCTCCGCGGTCTGCGTTCGGCCCGGCCCGTGTCAATCGACGCACATGGAGCTATGCCGACAGGTTCACTTTGGAGAGTGCGCTATGCCTCTCGTCTGAACAAGAGGGTAGCCACGTATCCGGTGTGGGTGCGCCGAGGTCAGGCGGGTCGGAGGGTGTCGAGCGTGCCCTGGAGATCGGAGGGAAGGGGAGAGCTTGCGTTCAGGGGTTTGCCGGTGATCGGGTGGTCGAGCTCCAGGCTCGCGGCGTGGAGGAACTGCCGGTTGAGGCCGCTGACCTGACGCGGCCTGCGGCCACCGTAGACGGTGTCGCCGAGCACCGGGTGCCCGATGGAGGCCATGTGCACTCGTATCTGGTGCATGCGGCCGGTTTCGAGCCAGACGGCCAGCAGTGTTGCGCCTTCGAGGCGCCGCTGCACTTCGTAGCGAGTGCGGGCGGGCCTGCCAGTCTCGACGACCGCCTGCCGCATCCGTTCGCGGGGGTGCCGGCCGATGGGTGCGTCGATGATGCCCTCGGGCGGCTGGACTGCGCCCGCGACGAGCGCCGTGTACCCGCGCCTGACCGTTCTCGCCCGGACCGCCTCTGACAACGCGTCGAACGCGGCGAGAGTGAGGGCTACTAGCATGAGGCCGGAGGTGTCCATGTCCAACCTGTGCACGATCCCGGGTCTGTCGGGATCTCCGACACCTGCGATGTCGGGATTTCGGGCCAGAAGCGCGTTTACGAGCGTGTCGTCGGCATGGCCGGGTCCGGGATGCACCGGGAGGCCGGCGGGTTTGTCCACGATGAGCAGGTGTTCGTCCTCGTAGGGCACCTGCAGTGGCATGGGGCGTGCGATCAGGCCGGGTTCGTTGGCTGGAGGCAGATCGACGGTCACGACGGTCCCCGGGGCAGGACGGAAGGACGCGCGCCGGGTCGTTTCGCCATCTACATGGATGCGACCGTCCCGGAGAAGCCGCTGCGCCCGTGAGCGCGTCAGGCCGGGGATGCACCGGGCCAGGAACACATCGAGACGCGTGGGTGGTCCGTCCGGGGGCACTGTGCGGGTGACGCGCTCCGGCATGGCGGAGTCAGGAAGTCGGTGGCAGCGAAGGGGCCTGGGAGGTGCCGTTGTCCTCCGAGGGACCATCCGGCGGTGCCGCGCGGCCGGGCCGGTCGCGGCCGGTACCGAAGTGCCAGGCGAGGATGATGATGCCGACCACGAGGCAGGAGTCGGCCACGTTGAAGACCGGCCACGGGCCCACGTCCACGAAATCGATCACGGACCCCTCGTAGCGGAGCCGGTCGATGAGATTGCCGATCGCCCCACCGATCTGCAGACCCAGCGCGACCCGCATCAAGAGCGAGGGCATAGGGGAGGTCCGGTAGATCAGGATGATCGCTGCCACGGCGATGACCGCCACGATGGTGAGGATCATGCCCTGGTCCTGGAAGAGGCCAAACGCGCTCCCGCTGTTCTGCACATGGGTCAGGCGAAAGAACCCCTCGGCCGGGATCGATTCGTACCGGTCCAGGTTGGAGGTGATGAGCCACTTCGTGAGCTGGTCCAGCCCCAGCGCCGCGGCCAGGGCAAGCGCGATGAACGGGTCGCGGTACCAGGCCCGGCCGGGCCGCGAGGGTGCGGCGTCGCCTTCCCCCTGCACCACAGGAGGGTCAGGCGGGGACCTCGGTGTGCCTGTATCTGCGTTCTGGATGGTCATCATCGAACTCGGGCCGTCGGGAATGCTCGGCGGCGACCGGGGATGTGTTGACAGTATACGGAGATGAGAAGGAGCGCTGTCAGAGTAGAGCGTTTGCCAGGAAGGACGCGACGCGGCCACCGACTTCATCCGCCTGCCCGCCAAAGAAGTGGTCGGCACCTTCAAGCACCTCGAAGGAAACCGGGCCTGCCATGCCCTCACACACGCGCTCAAGCTCGATCGGTGATACGAGTTGATCGCGTTCCCCGACCAGTACCAGTTTGGGCCGCGGGTCGGCCAGAAGAGTGGATTCGCTCAGGCGTGCGACCGGCGGCGCGACGAGTGCGAAGGCGCGAGCTTCTCCAAGGTCCGCTGCGCTCCCCGCCACTGCGGCCGCGCCGAAGGAGTAGCCGGCGGCGGCGCACCGCCGCGGCCGCGCGTCGCGCCAGCGCCGCAGCAGCCCGAAACCGGCAGCGACATCGCGGTGTGCACTCTCGGCCATCTCGTCGGGGTCCGGTTCCGGGTCGGCAGGGCGGCGGAAGTCGAATCGCAGCGACGCCATGCCTTTGAGCGCGAGCGCGGCGCAGATAGCGACTACGACCGCGGACTCCATGTTGCCGCCCATCAACGGGTGGGGATGGCAGACGAGCGCGGCGGGAAACGGCCGCTTCATATCCACAGGGGAAGCCACTATGCCCTCGACGGGCTGGCCGTCCACTGTGAATTCGACTGCGGACTGTCTCATGGATTCCGTCCCCGGACCCGTGCGGGCCTGTGTCAACCGGCGCCCGTCCAGTCCAGAACGACCTTGCCCGACTGTCCCGAGCGCATGACTTCGAACGCCTGCTCAAACTCGGTGTAGGGGAACCGGTGGGTGATGACCGGCGAGATGTCGAGGCCGCTCTGCAGCATAGAGGTCATCATGTACCACGTCTCGTACATCTCCCGACCGTAGATTCCCTTTACGGTGAGGCCCTTGAAGATGACCTCGTTCCAGTCGATGGCGATGTCGCCTCCCTGGATGCCGAGAAGGGCGACCTTGCCGCCGTGGCACATGTTGTCCAGCATCTCCCGGAGGGCGTCGCCGCTGCCGGACATCTCGAGGCCGACGTCGAAGCCTTCTGCCATGCCGAGCTCTGTCTGAGTGTCCGCGATGCGGTTCTTCGTAACGTCGAGCGCGATCGTCGCGCCCATCTTCTCGGCCAGGGCGAGGCGGTACGGATTGACGTCAGTCACGACGATGTGCCGGGCGCCGGCGTGCCGGGCTATCGCCACGGCCAGGACGCCGATGGGTCCTGCGCCCGTGATGAGCACATCTTCGCCGAGCACCGGGAAGGACAACGCGGAGTGCGCGGCGTTTCCGAACGGGTCGAAGCACGATAGGACTTCCATCGGGATGGCCGGGTCCGCGTGCCAGATGTTCGTTATGGGCACGCAGACGTATTCAGCGAAGGCTCCGTCCCGGGACACGCCGACGCCGCTCGTATTGCTGCAGAGATGCCTGCGCCCGGCCAGGCAGTTGCGGCACCTCCCACACACGATGTGGCCTTCTGCGGAGACGATTTCACCCACGGCGAGGTCGGTCACGTTGCTGCCCATGTCCGCGACGGTGCCCGCTACCTCGTGACCGATGGTGATGGGGATTGCGACGTTCTCCTGCGCCCATTCGTTCCACTCGTAGATGTGCACGTCCGTTCCGCAGACGGAGGCCTTGTCGACCCTGACCAGGACGTCGTTGATACCCACCTCGGGGACCGGGACCTCGTCAAGCCAGACACCTGGCCCCGGTCTTCTCTTGACGATCGCTTTCATAGTTCGCATTACCTGCACCTCCGGGAAGCGGCGGCTCTGCCGCGCCTCACCGGCAGGGTCTATATGACGCCGACCTGCTGGCCCACGTCCTCGAACACGGCCAGCGCCGTGTCGATGTGGTCACGGGTGTGTGCCGCAGAGAGTTGGACCCTCACGCGGGCTTCGCCTTTTGGCACAACCGGGTAGCTGAATCCCACTACGTAGACGCCCCTGTCGTTCATGGCCCCTGCCAGCGCGACCGCCGCGGCCTCGTCGCCCAGCATGATCGGCACGATCGGGTGGATTCCGGGAACGATGGTGAAGCCGAGCGAGGCCATCCGATCGCGGAAGTACCGGGTGTTCTCCATCAAGGTTTCACGCAGCTCCGGGCGATCCTCGACGAGGTCCAGTGCTGCGAGCGCTCCCGCCACCATCAGGGGTGAGAGCGTGTTGGAAAACAGGTACGGCCGGGAACGCTGCCTCAGGTAGTCGATCATTTCTTGTCGGCCGGTCGTGAAACCGCCGGACGCGCCGCCGAGGGCCTTGCCAAGGGTGCTGGTGATGATGTCGATGCGGTCGGCCACGCCCAGCTCCTCGGCTGTGCCGCGGCCGTTGGGGCCCAGGAACCCGGTGGCATGCGAGTCGTCGACCATTACCAGGGCGTCGTATGCGGCCGCCAGGTCGCAGACCTCGGGGAGCAGCGCCAGGTCGCCCCGCATGCTGAAAACCCCGTCGGTCGCGATAAGGCGAAAACGGGCCGGAGCGGCCTCCTGTAGCTTCGCCTCCAGGTCGCCCATGTCGCTGTGCCGGTAGATCTTTCGCTGCGCCCGGCACAGCCGAACCCCATCGATGATGCTGGCGTGGTTCAGCGCGTCGCTGATGATGGCGTCTTCGGGGCCCAGGATCGTCTCGAACAGACCGGTGTTGGCGTCGTAACAAGAGCTGTACAGAATAGCGTCGTCGGTTTCCAGGAAGCGGGCGATGCGGGTCTCCAGCGTCCGGTGAATGTCCTGCGTGCCGCAGATGAATCGGACAGAGGCCATCCCGAAGCCGTGGGTACTGAGTGCCCCGGAAACTGCCTCCAGCACGCGGGGGTGTCCGGCGAGGCCCAGGTAGTTATTCGCGCAGAAGTTGAGCTTCTCGCCGTCGGCGGTGTCCACCACCGGGCCCTGGCTGGACGTGATGGTCTTTTCGTCCTTGAAGAGGCCGTCCGCCCGGATGGCATCCATCTCGGTGTCAAGCCACGATTTGAGCTTTGAGTGGGTCATGCGAAACGTACCTCGACCTGCGTTGACCGGGATGGTCGGCGCCCCGAAGAGCGTTCGCCAGATGATACTCCCCCGACCGAAACTGGACGCCCGGGCGGGGGCGGCCACCGAATCCTTCCGCTGCTAGAATCGGGCGGTTGCACGACCCACCACGCGATTGGGAGTACGAGATGTTCCGTGTCGACCTGCGAAGCGACTGCGTGACCCATCCGAGCCCGGAGATGCACAAGGCGATGGCGGAAGCGGAGCTGGGGGATGACGTGTTCGGGGATGATCCGACCACAAACCGGCTTCAGGAGCTCGCTGCCGAAAGACTGGGCAAGGAGGCGGCGTTGTTCGTGGCCTCCGGGACAATGAGCAACCTTGTGGCCGTGCTGTCGCACGCGCAGCGCGGCAACGAGATCATTCTGGGCGACCAGTCACACATACTCCACCACGAGGCAGGGGGAGCGTCGGTCCTTGGCGGGGTCAGTATGTACGCGGTGCCCAACGAGGCTGACGGCACGATCAGGCCGGAGAACATCGAAGGGGCGATCCGGGACAGGGAGGACGTGCATCAGCCAAGGACGCGCCTTCTGTGCCTGGAGAACACTCACAACCACAGGAACGGGGTGCCGGTGACGGCGGAGGCCACGAAGCGGATGTCGGACGTGGCGCGAGCGACAGGGCTGCGCGTGCACCTGGATGGCGCGCGGGTGTTCAACGCCGCTGTCGCACTTGAGTGTCCGGTCTCGGCGCTGGTGGCGGATGTCGACAGCGCAGGGTTCTGCCTGTCGAAGGGTCTGTCGTGCCCGGTGGGCAGTGTGCTTTGCGGGGACTCCGATTTCATTCTGGAAGCGAAGCGATGGCGCAAGATGGTGGGCGGGGGCATGCGCCAGGTGGGCGTGATAGCAGCGGCAGGCATCGTGGCTCTGGAGACTATGGTGGAGCGTCTGGCGGACGACCACGCGAACGCCAGGAAGCTCGCGTTCGGTCTGGCGGAGATCAGGGGGATCACGCTCGATCCCGAGGCGATCCGGACGAATCTCGTGTGGTTCGGCGTGCCGGAAGACAAAGGGCAGGAGATCGCTGCAGGCCTGAGGGATGAGGGCGTGAACATGCTGGGTGTGGGTGGCGGGTCAGTCCTCCGCATGGTGACCCACTACGGTATCGACGGCGACGACATCGACTTCGCCCTGTCGGCCACCAGGCGGGTGATGTCCACGATCGCGTAGGCGCTTCCCCCCGGGCAGGCCATCGCGGCACATGGAGCGTCCCCATCCCTTGTGTGTGGGGTGAGCGCTCGCGGCCCTCGGTTGTGCCCGCCCCGCTCGTGCAGCCGTGGACCGCTCTCCCTCCCGTGGCGCGGAACAAAACGGCCTGCGCCGCCGTCTGTATTTGTGGAGGGCGACACAATGCAGGCGGCACGGGCCTGGCCGATAACGGGCACGGCGGCTGCCGGAGAAGCCGGAGGGCATGAACATGAAGGCGACCATCAGCAGGGCGTTGTTGGGAGTTGTCGCAGCCGCTGTGGTCGTAACCGCGATGGCCTGCGGCACGGAGGCCGAGAAGGCAACCCCCACCTCTGTCCCTGCTACGCCGACGATTGGAGCGGATCGCGAACAGCCCATCGGCATGGCGAACCCGGCGTCGGTGTACTGCATCGAGCAGGGCGGCGAGCTTGAGACGCGCTCGGATGCGGATGGGAACCAGAGCGGTTTCTGCATCTTCCCGGACGACAGCGAGAAGAACCAGTGGGAATACTGGTACGAAAACCACCCGGTCGGCGAGATGCCTGCCGTCGAGCCCGGGACACCCGTCGGCATGGCGAACCCGGCGTCAGTGAACTGCCTGGACAAGGGCGGCACGCTTGAGATGCGAGAGACGCCCGAAGGTACGGCCGGCTACTGCATCCTGTCGGACGGAACTGTTGTGGAAGAGTGGGAACTCTGGCGAGAAGAAGGTGCCGGGGAGCCCGCACCGACGCCCATCGCTCCTCCGGAGCCCTTCAGGCAGCACTCAGTCGGGGAGAGCGAAGGAATCGCCACGACCTTCCTGCTGAACAGCGCCACGTACAGTTTCGACGGAATCGATGGGACGCTGGGCCTTGTCTCCACAATGACGTTGCGCTGCCCCTCGTGCTGGCAGTTCACATTCCGGTTCGAAAACTCCACCGGCGGCTACGGCGACAGGACCGACAAAGAAAGAGTGGAGGCTAGAACCCCCCACGAAGCTGTTATCACAGTTGCTCAAGGCAGCGTTGCCGGGGCGGTGCTGGACGGCGAGTGGGACATGGTGTTCCAGAAGGGGATGGCGGCACAGGAGGAAAGCGAGCAGACAGCTCGTGAGTACGCCCTGAACACGCCGACGTACTTGTTCGACGGCATCGAGGGCAGCCTGATTCTGAAAGACACACTGGAGGCGTTTTGCCCGTACTGCTGGGGTTTCATCTTTGTGTACACGAGCGCACACCCCGGCTACGGCGACAGGACCGGGCAGCTTCTTGCTGATGAGGCCACAAGGCACGAGATCCTGGTCAGCACGAGCGGCGGGGCTGTGGACGGAGCGACCGTGGACCGGCAGTGGGACGTGGTGACGCAGGCGGCGATCAGGGTACCCGAGATCGTCACGGCGGTCGCGCCTGTGGAGGTGACGCCTGAAACAGGCTCCGGCACGACGGTCTGATCAGAGGAAGAGAACGAGAAGGCGGCTCGCGGGTTCATGAGAGACAGCCGGACCTTTGAGTTCGACGGCATCGAGGAAAGCCTGAAGCTCGCCGAGACGCACGCTCCAAGCGGCACGCGAGCCTGGCTGTTCATCTACGTGTTCGACAGCCGTCACGCTGGATACGGGGACCGAAGCGACAAGATGCTTGCCCAGGTGATCACGCCACACAAAGCGTGGGTTACCGTCGACTCGGGGAAGGTCGTGAGGGCGGTTCTCGACGACGAGTGGGACATAATGGCGCAGCGCAGCGTCGAGTAGCTCGCGCGAGGGTATGCGACAGGGGCGCGGCGGCAGCCGCGTCTTTACGCGCGCGGTGGTGGGCCACCCCCCTGGATGGGAATTGCCGGTCACCACATCCGTCTTGTGGGGGAAGGATGGATCGACCATCCGGGGGATCACAACGGGTGGCCTGCGCTGTATCGTGGTGCGCGGTCCTACACTTGGCGCGCCGAATACGTGTGGCAGGAGGCCGGATGAGCGCAGCACTCGAAGTGCGCAACGCAACGAAGATCTTCGGAGATCGCGCGGTCGTCAACGACGTGTCGTTCGATGTCCGGCCAGGGGAGATATTCGGTTTCCTGGGTCCGAACGGGTCGGGCAAGACGACCACGATGCGGATGGCACTGAACATCATTCGGCCGGACTCCGGGCAGTTCTCGGTGCTCGGCTCGGCACCGACGCGCGACGCCCTTGAACGGGTCGGCTACCTTCCGGAAGAGCGCGGACTGCCGGTCAAGGCGAAGATCGGCGACGTGCTCCGATACCTGGGACGCCTGAAGGGACTGGACGCGGCGACGGCCGCGCTCAGGGTTGACCAAGCCCTGGAGCGGGTCGGCCTGTCCGAATACCGGACAGAGAAGGTGCAGGCCCTGTCCCGGGGCATGACGCAGCTGGTTCAGTTCTCCAGCGCGCTGCTGCACGAGCCTGAGCTGATCATCCTGGATGAGCCGTTCTCAGGGCTGGATCCGCTGAACGTGCAGCTGATGAAGGAAATCATCAGGGAGCGGCAACGGGCCGGTGCCGCGGTCATCTTCAGCACGCACATCATGTCCGACGTGGAGGAGCTGTGCGAGCGCGTCGTGCTGATCAGCGATGGCCAGGTGCTGGTCTACGGACCGCTCGGCGAGATGAAACGATCGCGAGGCACCCGGAACGTGAGGGTCGTGGCCGAACGAGCGCCCGCCCGCGTGGACAACGCCAGGAGCTCGGTGCATCGGGACGGGAGCTTCGAGTACGCCCTTGAGGAAGGCGTTGTGCCGGACGTGGTTGTGCGGGCATTTCTCGACGAGGGGATAGCGATTGAGAAGTTCGAGGTAGCCCTGCCCACACTGAACGAGATCTTCATTGAGGAGGTCAGCCGTGCGCGAAACGGTTGACAGAGCACGCATTGTCTTCCGCGAGGAGTTCCGGCGACAGGTCCGGAGCAAGGGCTGGCTCATATTCACGTTCGCAATCCCGGTGATCCTGCTTCTGCTCGTGATCATCGTGCCGATCATCAAGCAGGCCGTGGAGTCCGACGATAAGGAGCCCGACAAGGTCGGGTACGTGGACTTCTCCAGCGAAGTGGACGCTGACGGCATAGCCGAACGATTCCCGGCACTGGTCGCGTACGACCACAGGGATGCCGGAGTGGCGGCGTTGAGCGCCGAAGAGATTGACGATTTCTTCATCGTGCCGGAGGGGTACCTGGAGACGGGGACGGTCGAGTGGCTCTACTCGGGCCGGGGCGTGCTTCCGCGGGAGGGTGCGTCGGACGTCTTCAGGGCGTTTCTGCGTGAGACGCTTGTTGCCGGCAATCTCGAACCGCAAATGGCCTGGCGAGTTCTCAATCCGGCGTCCTTCGACCGGCAGAAGATCTCGAGAGAGGGAGAGGCAACCGAGGCCGAGGACGACATCGGCAACTTCGTCCTTTCGTTCATCCTGGGCTTCCTGCTTCTGATGGCGATCTTCGTGGGAAGCGGGACGCTGCAGCAGAGCATTAGCGAAGAGAAAGAGAACCGGCTGATCGAGGTGCTCCTGACGTCGGTTTCGCCCGTCTCCCTGCTTGCAGGAAAGATCGTTGCGCTTGGCGCCACGGGACTCATTCAGGTCGGCGTGTGGGTCGCAGCGATAGCTGTACTTGGCCCCCGCATCTTCTCGCAGATTCCGGACTTCGGCTCGTTGCAGTCGGACCCGTTGTTCCTGGCTGTCTCGCTGTTGTTCTTCCTGTCGGGCTACCTGCTGTTCTCCGTGGTGATGGCCGGCATCGGAGCGGCGACGACCTCATACAGGGAAGCCAGCAGCCTGTCGATGTTCGTGATCATGCCGACGTGGATACCGTTCTGGGCCATGCAACCTATCATCACCAGCCCCGGGGGTGGGGTGGCGAAGGTCCTTTCCTATGTCCCGTTCACCGCGCCGGTCACGATGATGATCAGGATGGGGGCATCTGAGGTGCCGCCGATGGAGATCGCGGGCAGCCTGCTGGTGGTGTTTGCCTCCAGCCTGGTGTTGCTGTGGGCCTCCGCGCGAGTGTTCCGTGCGGGTTTGCTGATGTACGGCCAGCGGATGAGCCTGCGCGGGGTCTGGGTGGCCCTCAGGCACGCGGGCTAGGGTGCCACGGGCACATCTTCACAGGCATTCGCCCGGCGGGTCCTTCGACAGGCCCGGGGCATGCTCAGGACGCAGCTCCCCCGACGGGAGAGGGGATTCAGCGATCCTCGGCTGAGGACCCGTCCTGCTTCCGGCTCTGCCGGGCCCGGTACCGGCTGCCCCACCACGCCTCCAGCCGATCGCTGATGCGCCGCTCGTGCCCTTCGGTGCGGGGGAAGTAGTAGCGGTGGCCGCGCAGGTTCTCGGGCAGGTTGTCCATCTGCGCGAAGCCGCCTTCGTAGTCGTGGGCGTACTTGTACCCTTTGCCATAGTCCAGGCTCTTCATCAGGCCCGTGACCGGATTCCGCAGGTGCAGAGGCACCGGGTCGTTGCGGGTGTGCTGGACGTCCTTGAGCGCGTTCTCGATTCCCATGTACGCCGTGTTGCTCTTCGGCGCACAGGCCAGGTACACGGTGGCCTCGGCGAGCAGTATGCGCGCCTCGGGCCAGCCGATCAGGTGCACTCCCTGCTGCGCCGCGACGGCAACTGTCAAGGCGATGGGATCCGCGAGGCCGATATCCTCGGCGGCCAGGATGACCACCCGCCGGGCTATGAACA
>CAYYFS010000015.1:9071-22047 GCA_964471055.1 uncultured Dehalococcoidales bacterium | reverse complement strand
GGGGCCGAGGCGAACGAGGGCGCGTGCAAGCTGGCGCGGAAATGGGGCCGCGTCAAGCTCGGTGGCGCCTACGAAATCATCACTGTCCTGAACTCGTTCCACGGCCGCACGCTCGGCATGATGGCGGCAACGGGCCAGGGGCACTACCAGATCGCGTGGCAGCCGTTGACTCCCGGGTTCGTAAACGTGGCATATGACGATATCGATGCCATCAAAGGCGCGACCAGCGAAAAGACCTGCGCGGTCCTGGTCGAAGTCCTTCAGGGCGAGGGTGGGGTCAACGTACCGAAGCCCGGTTACCTGGAAGCCATCCGGGAATGGTGTGACGAGAAGAATATCCTCATGATGGTGGACGAGGTTCAGACCGGGATGGGCCGCCTCGGGACTCTGTTCGGGTACCAGCTTTCCAATGCCGAGCCGGACGTGATGACACTCGGCAAGGCCATCGGGGCCGGCGCCCCGCTGGGGGCATTCCTCTGCAAGGACGAATGCTCGGTGCTCGAACCCGGCGACCACGGCTCCACGTTCGGCGGGAATGCGCTCACCACAGCGGCCGGGGCGGCAGCAGCAAGGTTCATGGTGGAGCACGATATACCCGCGCAGGGTGCCAGAGCCGGCGCATATTTGACGGAGAAGCTCGAGGGACTCAAGAAGAAGCACTCGTTCGTGACTGACGTGCGCGGAGCGGGCCTGCTTCTCGGTCTAGAGTTGTCGGATGCTAGATCCGCAGCAGTGGTGAACGAATGTCGGGTCAACGGGCTGTTGCTGAACTCCGTCCGCCCGAATGTGATCCGCTTCATGCCGCCGCTCACTGTGAGCGACAGCGAACTGGATCGCGCAGTGCAAATCCTGGACGCCGCGCTGACCAGTGTGCCCGCGGCTTCGTAACCCGCAAGCCGGGACGGCGCCTGCCGCCCGGACGCCTAGCCTGAGTGGAGAGATACATGGCACGCGAAAAGGCCGTGCTCGCGTACAGCGGGGGGCTCGATTCGAGCCTCGCCGTCGACTGGATCCAGCAGACGTACGACCTGGACATCGTGACCCTGACCGTTGACCTGGGCGGCGGCCAGGAGACTGAAGGATTGGCGGAACGCGCCGCGAAGGCCGGGGCGATCGACTCGCTCATCTGGGACGTTCGCGGCGAGTTCGTCGACGAATACGTCTTTCCGGGCCTGAAAGCGGCCGCGATCTACGAGAACGAGTACCTCCTTCACACCGCGCTCGGGCGGCCCTTGATGGCCAAGAAGCTGGTGGAAGCCGCGCGGCAGGTGGGCGCAGTTGCGGTTGCCCACGGGTGTACGGGCAAAGGCAATGACCAGGTCAGATTCGACGCCGGCATCAAGACGTTGTCGTACGACGCACCGCTCCGCATCATCGCACCCGCCCGTGAGTGGGAGATGACCCGCGACGAGGAGAAGGAGTACGCGAGCAGGCTGGGTATGGAGATCCCGTCCGTCGGCAAGCGCATCTACTCCATCGACCGTAACCTCTGGGGTGTTGCGATCGAAGGCGAGGACCTGGAGGACACCTGGGACGCGCCTAAGGAAGACGCTTACCTGTGGACGAAGCCCGTTGCGGAGACGCCGGACGAGCCGGTCGACGTGGAGATCGGTTTCGATGAGGGAGCCCCGGTGTCCATCGACGGCGAAACGCTGGGTGGAGTCGCACTGATCCAGCAGCTCAACGCCCTCGGTGGGGAGCACGGCGTCGGCCGTATCGACCACGTGGAGAATCGGCTTGTGGGCATCAAGTCGCGAGAGGTTTACGAGATGCCCGCCGCGGTCATCCTGCATCGGGCCCTGCGCGCGCTCGAGACGACGGTTCTGGCGCGGGACCAGCAGCGGCTCAAGTCATTCGTCTCCCAGCAGTACTCGGACCTGGTGTATGACGGACGCTGGTTCACGGCTCTCCGGGAGAACATGGACGCGTTCGTGAACAGCACACTGCGGTACGCTACCGGCGACGTCCGCGTGCGACTGCACAGGGGCGTGGCAACGGTGACCGGCCGTCGGTCCCCTTACTCGCTCTACGCGTTTGACCTGGCCACCTACTCCACGGAAGACACGTTCGATCACGAGGCGGCAACCGGGTTCATCGATCTCTACAGCCTGCCCGCGCAGGTGCAGGCCAGGGCACAGAACCCCCGCGATTCCAGCTAGTCGGCGGGCACGCTTCGCCCGCCATGCAGGCGGATGATCCGATGAGCGCTGAGGCCAAAGACCCTGCCGCGGCAGCCCGGGGAGCGGAGCTGGCTTCCGACTTCACGGTCTCGCTGCGCTACGACCGGCGGATGTACCGGGAGGACATAGCCGGCTCCATCGCGCACGTCCGCATGCTGGCGAAACAGGGCATCGTGGCGGAAGTGGACGCCGACACGATTGCCGAGGGCCTGCATCGGATCGAGACCGAGATAGAGGCCGGCGAGTTCACCTGGCGGCCCGATCTCGAAGACATTCACATGAACGTCGAGGCCCGCCTGTACGAGCTGGTGGGAGACGTAGCCGGCAGGCTGCACACGGCGCGGTCGCGGAACGACCAGGTCGCGACCGACACCCGGCTCTACGCGAGGAAGGTCGCCGCGGGAGCCACGCGATCCGTGCGAGCGCTCCAGGGCGTGTTCCTCGACCTCGCAGGCGCGCACAGCGACGCCGTGCTGCCCGGCTACACTCATCTCCAGCGTGGTCAGCCGGTGCTTCTCGCCCACCACATGCTCGCCTACTTCGAGATGCTGGAGCGGGACGCGGGCCGGTTCCAGGCGGCGGGCCGCTCGGCCAACGTGCTGCCTCTGGGCAGCGGCGCCCTGGCGGGTGTGCCCTATCCGATCGACCGAGAGTTCGTCGCACGTGAGCTCGGCTTCACGGCCGTCAGCCGGAACTCCATGGACGCCGTCTCGGACCGGGACTTCGTTCTGGATTTCGTGTCGGCGTCGGCGGTGTGCATGATGCACCTGTCGCGCCTGGCGGAAGAGCTGATCCTGTGGTCATCGGATGAGTTCGGGTTCGTGCGGCTGGCCGACTCCTACACGACCGGGTCGAGCATCATGCCTCAGAAACGGAATCCCGACTTCGCTGAGCTCGTGCGCGGGAAGACCGGCCGGGTGTACGGCCATCTGACGGCCGCGCTGACCGCCACGAAGGGGCTGCCGCTCACCTACAACATGGACCTTCAGGAGGTCAAAGAGGTCCTGTTCGACACCGAAGAAGCGCTGCTCCCGTCGCTTGCCGCGGCCACCGGGATGCTGGAGTCCGCCCGGTTCAACACGGGCAGGATGCACCAGGCCGCCGAGGACAGCTACGTGCTGGCGACCGACATCGCGGACTACCTGGTGGCGAAGGGCGTGCCGTTCCGCGAGGCGTACATGGCTGTTGCGGGGCTCACGGAGAAGGCCGCTGCGGCCGGGATGAGGCTGAGCGACCTCTCTCTCGAGGACTACCGGGCAACCTCGGCGCACTTCGAGGCCGACGTTTTCGGTATCACCGTCCAGTCGTCGGCAGCCGCGCGTGACGTGTCTGGCGGCACCGCCCCGGCGCGGGTGGAGAAGGCCCTTGAAGAGGCGCGGGCGCGCCTCAAGGAGGCGACAGAGGCGGCAGGGACGGGGTAGCGTGCTCTCAGGGAGCGTCGCCATCTCCGGCATCCGACCGCCCGGCACACCATGAGCGATCCCGCAATGAGAATCTCGGCATCGATCCTGTCGGCCGACTTCGCCGACCTGGGGGCACAGGTGCACGCGGCGGAAGAGGCCGGGTGCGACGAGATCCACTTCGACGTGATGGACGGCCGGTTCGTGCCGAACCTCACGGTCGGCGCTCCCGTCCTGGCCGCGGTGAGGCGACACACGAAGCTGCCCATCAGCGTGCACATGATGGTGGAGGACGCCGGCGCCCTGCTGGACGATTTCGCGGCCGCAGGCGCAACCACGTACACGGTGCACGTCGAAGCCTGCACTCACCTGCATGCCACTCTGACCGCGATACGCGGTGCCGGACTCCGGGCCGGGGTGACGCTGAACCCCTCAACCCCGGCCGCAGCGCTCGAAGAGGCGCTCGCCTGGGCGGATCGCGTCCTGGTGATGACCGTCAACCCGGGTTTCGGTGGCCAGGAATTCATCTTGGCCGTCTTGTCGAAGATTGAGCGCTTGCGCCGGATGATCGACGACGCGCGCCTGGACGTGGAGCTGGCAGTGGACGGCGGGATCAAGGCGGACACAGCTTCCGCCGTGGTCCGCGCAGGCGCGCGAACTCTCATCTCGGGCTCCGGCATCTTCGGGCACCCCGGGGGCATCGCAGCCGGTGTTCAGGAGCTTCGCGAAGCCGTGGTTTAGCCATCGGCGCGTTGGGTTCTACGCGAGCGATCTGCTGGCGTAGGCCACGTCCGGGAGGATCAGCTCTCCCGCCGCGAACCGCTCGACCCGCAGCAGGTTGATGTCGATCAGAGACGTCGCGCCGTCCACGATGAGATCGCTCAGGATCCGGCCGACCGACGGGCTCAGCTTGAAACCGTGACCGCTGAACCCCGCGGCGACGCACAGGCCGGGTACAGCCTCCACCGCGCCTACCGCAGGCTGGAAGTCAGGCGTGCAATCGTAAACACCCGTGTACCCGCGTCGCAAGGTGGCTTCGTGCTGGTCCGGGTAGCGTTCCATGAACTTCCCGATGAGGCTGGCCACATCCTCGCCTCGGGGAGGAGGTTCGGCCTCAACGTCCCGGTCCTCATGCCCTGTCAACGGGTCCATCTCGCCCAGCAGCGTCATGTCCCCGCTCTCCGGGCGGTAGTAGGCCCGGGCTGGCCGGTCTGAGATCACGGGGTGGAAACCCTCGAAGTCCGGTGTTCGGCCCACGATTGCTATGGCGTGGCGGATCGGTGTCAGGGGAAGCTCGACGCCGAGAGGTTTGAGCAGGGCGCTACTGCGGTACCCCGCCGCGAGAACCGCGGACCGCGTCTCGATCGACCCCCGGTCCGTCTCGATCCGTAGTAAGCCCGCGTCGCCGCGCGCGATGCCCGTCACCGTGGGCCCGATGCGGACCTCCGCTCCCTCCCTTCTGGCCGCGTCGGCAAATGCGGTCGCGGTGCTCTGGCCGTCGGCGAAGCCGGACTCAGGTTCATATGCGCCTGCGACGATGTCGTCTCGCTGAAGCCGCGGCTGTAACTCGCCAACCTCTTGCGCGGTGATGAACCGGGCGTCGATGCCGACTCGGCGCTGCATTTCCGTCACCGCCCTGCCCGCTTCCGCCTCTTCCTCACTGAGTAGTACGAGGAAACCGGTGCGATGGAACCCGCAATCTCCGCCGACCACTTCCGGCCAGTTTGAGAACATCTCCCGACCGAAGAGCGCCATGCGGGCCAGCGGCTCAAGGGTGTAGTGCAAGCGGACATTGCCGCTGGACCAGCTCGTGGCCCCGGACCCGATGCCGTTCTTCTCTATGAGGAGAACCCTGCCGGCGCCCCGCTTCGCCAGTTGCCAGGCCGTGCTCGACCCGGTCACCCCGCCGCCGATCACCACTACGTCAGCAACGTCGGCCATCTCCGCTCCTCCCGACTGCCGGTTGCCCGGCGTTCGCATGTCCGCGCCGGGGGCCGCGATCCCGCCTGCGCTACGCGCTCTCGGGTAGCCAGCCCCAGGGCCGCGGCCCGTAGTCGAGCGGCACAACTCCGCCCGCCCGCACGGTCGCGCGAGGCTGCAAAGCGACCGTGCCGCACTCCACGGCGCTCGTCCCGTCCCGGAAGACCCAATCGCCCTCCACGATCTCGAGTATCGAGATGTCGGCTGCACACCCCGGCTTCAGAACGCCGATCTCATTCTCCATGCCGAGAACCTCGGCCGGGCGTGACGTGGTCATCCGCACCACGTCTTCCAGGGAGAGTCCGAGGGCGAGGAACTTGCTCATGCATTCCACGAGGCTGTGGACGATCTCGAACCGGCTGAGGCCGATGGAGTCCGTGCTGATGGTGTCCGGCACGAAACCCTCGCCGAGCACGGCCTTCGCTGCCTCGAAACTGAAGTTGACGCGCCCCAGGGCGGTGTCGAACACGACGCCTCTCTGCCGGGCCACTTGCGCCTCGGGCATCAACTCGCCGCCGCGGAGCAGGGCACCCACCTGATGGCTCGTAGTGTGGGTGACGATGTCTCCGGCCGTCAGGACCTCATCGAGCAGCCCCCGTGTCAGATCCGCGGCGATCGGATTACGGCCGTCGATGTCGCCGACGTGGACCATAAGCGGCACCCCCGCCTCGCACGCCACCTTCTTGGCGACCTGGGGCAGCTCCATGCCGAGCTCGACTATCGACGGGCTGACCATTCGCGCTTTGACGCCTCGGATCACGTCCGGGCGAGCGCGGACGGCAGCCACCGTCGCGGCGGGGTCGATGTCGTCCATCGCCCGGACCTCCGGAGTGTGGAGAGTGCCGCATGCGCCGACGTTGATGTAGACGATGATTCGGGTCTTCGCTCGCGGGAGGACCTGGCTGACCAGGCCGGCCACATTGGAGGCACCCGTCGAGCCCGCGTCGACGACCGTGGTCACGCAGGCATCCACCCCGGCGACGTCTGGCGACAGGACCTTCTGCTCCGCGGGCAGCATGCCGAGGCCACCCGCGACGTGTGCGTGCAGGTCGATCAGGCCCGGTGTGACGAGGCAGCCGCTCGCATCGACGACTCGCGTCGCAGTATCCGGATCGATCCCGGGCGCGAGGCGTGCCACGCGACCGCCGGCCACAGCGATATCCAGGACAGCGTCCAGGCCCTGTCCGGGGTCCAGTACCCGTCCACCGGCTACAAGCAGATCGTAGGTTTCGTCTGTACCGGTCAAGGCTCGCTCCTCGCGCGCATGAGTTCCAAACGCACCCCCTTCAAACCGCCGCGACATGTTACAGCCCCTACCGGGACGGCAGATACGGAGGCCCGGCGACTCCTCAGGGCTGACGGGAATGTATATTCCGTAGCAAACTGATAGGAAAAGTTAGATATATACTCACGCCCACGGTCAGGCGCCGGACGTCTGAGATGAATTCCTTCTCGGATGAAGGTGGTCTGGGGGCACCCCTGAGAAGGGAGTTTGCATACAACTGGAGTTGCGTTAGAATGCGCTGCGACAGTTGTGAATGGCGTCACAACCCAGCCGTCGAATCGGTGGTTCGGCGGCTCTTCTTGGGACGACTGTGGATGGATGCTCCGGGGGACGACCGATCGGGTGCCTCCGTCTGGGCGTGGCGAACCCGCGCCTTGCTCCGCGTGACCACTCTGCCGGCGTAGGCGCGGGAACGCGCGCCGGGAACTCGGGACTTTGTACACCCCGCAGAAGGAGGAGAGATGGTAACGGAAGTCAAGACCATGGAGCCGGACATCGCTCAGCGGGTGCTCGAGCGTTCGGATACGAGCAAGATTGCCTCATGTATCCAGTGCGGTGTGTGCAGCGGCTCGTGCCCTGTCGGGATGATCATGGACTTCGCACCTCGGAAGTCCATTGCCGCCGTTCGCGCTGGCCAGCCGGACTCGGTCGTTTTCAGCAATACGCCGTGGCTCTGCGTGGGCTGCGCGACTTGCGTAACGAGATGCCCCTCGACCATCGGAATCGCCGAAGAACTCATGCCGGCCTTCAGAGAGGCTGTGGTGACCGAGGGCACCGATGTCCCCGATGAACTGCAGGACGTGTTCGAAAGCACCGCGCGCTACGGCAATCCGCTTGGCCAGTCGCGCCGGCGACGCGCCAACTGGGCCTCCGACATCACTCCCGCTGTGGAAGTCCTGGGGAAGGCCGACAAGGCGGTCGACGTTCTCTGGATGGTCGAATGCTACCCGTCCTATCACAACCGGGCCCAGATCGTTGCCAGGGCCATGGCCACGATCTTCAACGGACTCGGAGTCAGCTACGGCATCCTCGGCGACGAAGAGACGTGCGTGGGTGACAACTTCCGCCTGGCGGGTGAGGTCGGCCTCTTCGAGGCGCTGGCCGAGCAGAACGTCGAGACCATGGCCAAGTACGAGTTCAACGAGATAGTCGTCACTGAC
Source organism: uncultured Dehalococcoidales bacterium (assembly GCA_964471055.1). Taxonomy (GTDB): domain Bacteria; phylum Chloroflexota; class Dehalococcoidia; order Lucifugimonadales; family Lucifugimonadaceae; genus CAYYFS01. The sequence continues at coordinate 14,042 of CAYYFS010000015.1, read as the reverse complement.
CCCCACGCGTACAACGCCCTGAAGAACGAGTACCCGAAGCTTGGCCTGAAGCAGCCCGTTCTGCACTACAGCGAATTCCTGGCGGCGCGGCTCGACGAGTTGAAGCCGAAGCTGACCAGGGCGCTCGGCAAGACAGTCACGTTCCACGACCCGTGCTATCTGGGCCGGAAGAACGACGTGTACGACGAGCCGCGTGAGTTGATGACCGCTATCCCGGAACTGACGCTGGTTGAGATGCCGCGGAACAAGGAAAACAGCCTGTGCTGCGGCGGTGGCGCGGGCGGCATGTGGCTGGACACGTACGTTTCCGATTACAGCCCGATCCGCCTGTCGGAGAAGCGGGTGCTGGAAGCGGCTGGCGCCGGAGCGGAGATCTTGGCTGTGGCATGCCCGCTGGACATGCTCAGGTTCGAGGATGCCGTCAAGACCCAGGGGCTGGAAGGCCGCTTGGAGGTGAAGGACATCCTGGAGCTTCTGTCTGAGGCGATGGAGGGTTGATCCGCATGGACACACTGGTCCTGATAAAGCAGGTGCCGGACCTCGTCGAGGACTTGGAGATCGATCCCTCGGGCCAGTTCATCGACCGCGAGGAGACCATGTTCGCCTTGAGCGAATCGGACTCCCACGCCCTCGAGGAAGCGGCACTTCTGAAAGAACGGCACGGTGGCACGATCACGGCAGTGACTGTCGACATCGGCGACGCCGACGAGACCCTTTTCGGGGCGATTGCTCGCGGGGCGGATCAGGCGATCAAGATCACCGGCGACTACCCCGACCACCTGGAAAGCCACCAGGTGGCACAGGCAGCCCTGGGCGTCGCGAAGGCCGCGTCCTACGACCTGATTCTTGTCGGCTCTCAGGCAATCGACGACCTGGACGACGCGCCGGGTGCGCTTCTGGCTGGCTACCTCGACCTTCCGTACGTGGGCGTGGTGAGCGCGGTCAAGATTGAAGGCAACGAAGCCGTCGTCTCCAAGGAGCTCTCCGGTGGAGTGCTCATGGAGATCAAGATCCAGTTGCCCGCGGTGGTGGGTATCCAGTCCGCCGAGCAACCGCCCAGGTACGTCCCTGTCAGCAGGGTGCGGCAGGTGATGCGGTCGGCCACCATCGATGAGCGGGAATCCGGCGTGGACTTTGAAGCCACGATCGGCGTTCGCAACATCCAGCGGCCGGAGCCCGCGAGGCAGGCCGAAATGATTGGAGGGGACGCGGAAGAGATTGCCGACCGCATCCTCGAGATCGTTCGCGAACGCGGGATCCTGCGGTAGGCCGCCCAGGGAGTAGCAGTAATGAGCAACGATGTAGCAGTCGTCGTCGAGCACCTCCAGGGCGAGATCCTGGAATCGACATTCGAAGTGCTCGGGCTGGCAAAGAGCGTCGCAGCCGCTGCAGGCGGACAGACGCTGGCGGTGCTTCCGGGCTGGCAGGCGGATTCTCTCGCGGGATCCCTCGGAGTCGCCGATGAGGTCATCCTGGTGGAGCACGAGGCTCTTGCCGCGTACTCGCCGGACGCCTGGAAGGCAGCACTGGTCCCGGTTCTGAAAGAACGGGAGCCGCTGGTCACACTCATCCCGAGAAGTGTGATGGGATACGACATCGCGGCGCCGCTCTCGGCCGCTCTCGGCTGGCCGCTGGTCGCGTCAGCGCAGAGCGTTTCCGTTGAAGACGGCAAAGTCGTCGTAGGAAGCCAGCTGTTCGCCGGCAAGGCTTCCGTTCAGTCGGATTTCATGGGTCCTGGGATCGTCGGCACGATGACCGGAGCGCTCGACCCCGATGCCGGCCGGGCTGACGGCTCCCCGACGGTGACCAAGATTCAGGCCGATCTCGACCCCACCGCCATCAAGGCGAGCTTCGTTGGTTTCGTCGAGCCATCCGGTGAGGACATCGATATCTCGGCACAGGACGTGCTGGTATCGGTCGGCCGGGGCATCGAACGAGCAGACAACGTCGAGATCGTCCAGGAACTTGCGGACGCTCTGGGTGGTGCTCTGTCGGCATCCAGGCCAGTCGTGGACCAGGAATGGCTGCCGCGAACGCGCCAGGTAGGCAAGTCCGGCTCCAAGGTGAAGCCGCGGCTCTACCTTGCACTGGGCATAAGCGGAGCGCCGGAACACGTCGAGGGTATGAAGGACGCGGACCTGATCATCGCCGTCAACACGGACCCGGCGGCGCCGATATTCGAGGTTGCCCACTACGGAGCGACCGAGGACATGCTGGACGTGGTCGAGGCGCTTCAGGAGAAACTCGAAGGCTAGCAAGGGAACAGAATCCGTGACCCCTGAACTACTGCTCGTAACGACTGTCGCCAAGAGCACCGCTCTCGTGGTGCTCAGTTGGGTGGTTGTGTTGACCGCGGTCGCAGTATTCGGCTACCGGGCGCTCTTGTACTCCCGAATCGCGTGGCAGGCGAAGGGACTGCAGGGACCTGCATCGTGGAACAGGGTCGGCCTCATACCGAGGATCAAGTCTGTCCTCTACTACGACCTGGGGCAGGCGCGACTCTTTGACGAGAAGGCCATCGGCGCGGCGCACGCGGCGGCCCACTGGGCCTTCTTCCTCTTCCTCATCGTCACGGTGGTGGAGGGCGCGGAACTACTCATTCCCGCTCTGGAACTGACGATCATCAAGGACAATCCCTATTTCGGCACGATCATGGACCTGTTCGCAGGTCTTGTGCTCGTCGGACTGCTATACGCGACGTACCGCCGGGCGGTTGTGAAGCCGGACCGGCTCGTGATCTCCCTGGACGCATGGATATGTCTGTCTCTCATCGGCACACTGATGGCGACATTCATCCTCGCCAAGTCGTTCGGGGCGATTGAACATGCGGAGATCGAAGGCTGGGCATGGCCTGTGGGCATAGCCGTCGCGCGGATCTTCAAGGCCGTCGGGATCGGCCCCGGTGCCGCCGGTGGCATTCATGACGTGATGGTGTATGCGCACGTCGGCCTGGTGTTCGTCTTCATGGCGTACCTGGGCTTCTCGAAGCATTTCCATCTCGTGAGCGCCCCATTCAACATCTTCTTCGGATACCGGACGCGCAAAGGAGAATTGCCGGGAGAGGAAGATGACCCGGACGCCGAGCCAGGTGCCACAAAGCTGGAGGAGCTCTACGGTTACCAGGTGCTGAACGGACTCAGCTGTGCTGAATGCGGGCGTTGCGACAGGGCATGCCCCGCCCACGCGAGCGGTGAACCGCTGGCACCGCGTGAGTTGATGGAAGAGATGAAACTCCAGACCTACGCGACCGCGGCGCAGATGATGCTGCCGTGGGCCAGGGGCAACTCGACGAACGGCTCCGCATCGGATCTGACCGGTGTGATCTCGTCGGAGACGCTGTGGGCGTGCCGCACGTGCGGGGCCTGTTTCGAGAAGTGCCCGGTGCGGAACAACCATGTCGACCTCGTCGTGCGGATGCGGCGGAGGCTCGTATACAACGGCGAGATGGACGGGCAGCTCCAGTCGACACTGGAGAATCTCGCGCGATACGGCAACTCGTTCGGGCAGTCCCCGAGGCGCAGAGGGCGTTGGACGCGCGGTCTTGACGAGGACATCAACGACGCGGCCAAGGAGCCTGTCGAGTACCTCTGGTTCCTCGGCGACTACGCCTCGTACGACCCGGGCCTGCAAGACGTCACGCAGGCCACGGCGCGTGTCTTCCAGATGGCGGGACTCGATTTCGGCACCCTTGCAGGTGCCGAGCGCACCGCCGGAAACGACGCACGTCGGGTCGGCGAGGAAGGTCTATACGAAGACCTCGTGGCACAGAATGCGGAGGCCCTGGACGGCGCGGAGTTCAAGCAGATCGTCACCACGGACCCGCACACGCTGAACACCCTGCGGAACGAATATCCGGCTTTCGGACACGAGTACGATGTCGTTCACTACACGCAGGTGCTGGCGAAGCTGCTTCGCGAGAGTAAACTCAGCCCCAGGCGGCTCGACTACTCGGTGACCTATCACGACCCGTGCTATCTGGCCAGGTACAACGACATACACGAAGAACCCAGAGAGGTCCTGCGGGCCCTGGGCGTCAACCTGGTGGAGATGGAGAGGTCAAGAGCGAACACCTACTGCTGCGGCGCGGGAGGCGGGTACATCTGGATGGAAGACCAACCCGCCGATGAACGGCCTGCCGAGAACAGGATTCGCGAAGCAGTCGCCCTGGGTGTGAAGTACTTCATCACCGCGTGCCCCAAGGACACGGTGATGTTCAGAGACGCGATCAAGACGACGAACAACGAAAACAACATCGAAGTGAAGGACCTGGCGGAGCTGGTCGAAGAAGCCTGCCGGGTTGAGGTTGAACAGGAAACGGAAACGGCGGCGGAGCCCGTTGGCTGAGGAGAGGGACATGGATGACGTTCGCATCGGCGTGTATGTGTGCCACTGCGGCACGAACATTGCCAGCAAGGTGGATGTGGAGGACGTAGCGAGTTACGCCTCGACGCTGCCGGGCGTGGCCGTGGCCAAGGAGTACCGCTATATGTGCTCCTCGCCCGGTGTCACCTTGATCCAGGAGGACATCAAGGAGCACAACCTGAACCGGATCGTGGTCGCGGCCTGTAGCCCTCATCTCCACGAACGGACCTTCCGGACTGCCACGCAGGACGGAGGACTGAACCCGTACCTGTTCCAGCAGGCCAACATCCGTGAACACGTATCGTGGGTCACTGACGACAACGCGGTGGCCACAGAGAAGGCCAAGGCGCTTGTGCGTGCCGCAGTTGCCCGGGCACCCTACGCCGAGTCACTCGAGACCCAGCGGGTGCCGGTGAAACCCACCGTGGTCGTGATCGGGGGCGGCATCGCCGGAATCCAGGCGTCTCTCGAGATCGCCAACGCCGGCAAGCAGGTGTACCTGGTCGAGAAGGAACCGACGATCGGTGGCCACATGGCCAAGTTCGACAAGACCTTCCCCACCCTCGACTGTGCCGCCTGCATTCTGACCCCGAAGATGGGAGAGGTCGG
>CAYYFS010000015.1:6889-8971 GCA_964471055.1 uncultured Dehalococcoidales bacterium | reverse complement strand
CTCGATCAGAAATCGCAGGATTTCGAGGTGGAGGCAGGCGCAATCGTCGTGACTACTGGGTTCCAGGCGTTCGATCCGACGCCGATGACGCAGTACGCCTACGGCACAGATCCTCGCGTCTACACCGCACTTGAGATTGAGCAGATACTGAACGCCTCGGGCCCGACCGAAGGGCAGCTGGTGGGGCGGGACGGCAGCACACCTGAGAGCGTGGCCATACTCCACTGCATCGGCTCGAGGGATGAGAACACACACGAGTACTGCTCCAGGGTGTGCTGCATGTACTCCCTGAAGTTCGCTCACCTGGTCAAGGAAAGACTGCCCGACACGGAGGTCTACAACTTCTACATCGACATGCGGGCCTTCGGCAAAGGCTACGAGGAGTTCTACCAGAGGGTGATGAACGAGGGTGCCAATATCATTCGGGGCAAGGCCGCATTCGTGACCGATCTGGCCGAAACCCCCGAGGAAGAGGGCAAACTCGTCGTCGTCGCCGAGGACACGTTGCTCCAGGAGATCCGGAGGATCCCGGCCGACATGGTCATACTGGCCGCAGGTCTGGAGGCCCGCAAGGACTTCAACGACCTGAGACGAGTGCTCAACATCTCGGCATCCGGCGACGGTTTCGCGCGGGAAGCGCACCCGAAGCTTGCACCGTTCTCCACTACGACTGACGGAGTGTTCATCGCCGGGTGCGTGCAGGGACCGAAGGACATCCCTGACACGATTGCCCAGTCGGCAGCGGCGGCGGCAGAAGTGCTCGCGCTCATCGACGCGGGAACCATCACTCTGGAACCCAACACCGCGCACGTCGACGAGGACGTGTGCGTCGGGTGCGGCGTGTGTATCAGCACGTGCCCGTACACAGCCATCACTCAGAATCTGGAGAAGAAGGTCTCGGAAGTCAACGCTGTGTTGTGCAAGGGTTGCGGCACGTGTGTCGCAGCCTGCCCGACCGGGGCCATGCAGCAACACATGTTCTCAGTGGAGCAGCTGATGGCGGAGCTGGAAGGAGTCCTGCAATGAGCTGGGAGCCGAAGATCCTTGGGCTGGCCTGCAACTGGTGCTCGTATCTCGGGGCCGACCTTGCAGGCACCTCGCGAATGGGGCACGCGCCCAACGTCCGGATCGTGCGCCTGATGTGCAGCGGCCGGGCGGAGCCCGACTTCGTTCTGGCAGCCCTGAAGAACGGTGCCGACGGCGTGCTGATCGCTGGCTGCCACCCGGGCGACTGCCACTACACGGACGGCAACTTCAAGACCCAGCGCCGCATTCCGTTGCTGAAGAAGATGCTGGCACAGATGGGGATTGAGCCGGAACGTGTGAGACTTGCCTGGATATCGGCGGCCGAAGCGCCGGACTTCGTGAGGCTGGTCAACGAGTTCACGGAAGAGATACGCGCGCTCGGCCCATTCTCGCCGGAACGCGAACCCGTGAAGGAAGCCGTGGAAGCGTAAGCGGCGGGAAGAGTCGGTTGAAACTCCCTGGTGTTTCCTCGATAACGGACAAGATCCTCGGACGCGGGGCGCAAGCGCCGGATGCGACAGAGCCGGCCGAAAACGCACCGGCTGAGAGCGTGCAGACGGAAAGCGCGCAGAGTGAAGGCGGTGACATGAGCAAGTTGAAACTAGCCCTCTACTGGGGTGCTGCCTGCGGCGGCTGCGATATCGCCGTGCTGGACATCAACGAGAAGATCCTGGACGTGGCGGCCATTGCCGATATCGTGCTGTGGCCCATCGCCATGGACTTCAAGTACTCGGATGTCGAGGCACTGGAAGACGGCGAGATCGACGTCTGCCTGTTCAACGGAGCCGTGGGCAACTCCGAACAGCAAGAGATAGCCGAGTTGCTGCGGCGGAAGAGTAAGGCGATGGTGGCGTTTGGGGCATGCGCCTGCTTCGGCGGCATCCCCGCGCTCGCAAACTTCCACAGCCGCGAACAGCGCATGCAGCGCGCCTATGACGAAGCTCCCACCAACTTCAACCCGGACGGCATCCGGCCGCAAACCACCACGGTTGCGCCGGAAGGCGAAATGGAACTGCCTCTGACGTTCGACACGGTCAAGAAGCTCCAGGACGTCGT
>CAYYFS010000015.1:0-6789 GCA_964471055.1 uncultured Dehalococcoidales bacterium | reverse complement strand
TGCTTCGGCCCCGGCCCGGGCATTGAGGATCAGGCCTCGAAGTACGTGGGCGCTGTTGCCTCCATCTACGATGCCGAAGACGAAGAGACGATCAATCGGATGCTGGACGAGATGGTGGACCCGGCGGGCACCTTCTATCGCTTCTCCCTCTCCAGCCCCACCATCCTTCCGCGGATGCCGAAATAGGCTGAGGAGACGGCATGAATCGCATAACGATAGATCCCATCACCAGGCTGGAAGGCCACGGACGCATCGAGATCTTCCTGGATGACAACGGCGACGTCGAGAACGCCTACCTCCAGGTACCGGAGTTCCGGGGATTCGAGAAGTTCTGTGAGGGCCGAGCTGTAGAAGAGCTGCCCCGCATCACCCCTCGGATCTGTGGTGTTTGCCCCTCGGCCCATCACCTGGCCTCCGCGAAGGCCACAGACGCCGTCTACGGTGTGGAAGTGCCATCCGCGGGCAAGAAGCTGCGTGAGCTGTACTACTCGGCTCACTACGTCCACTCCCACATCGCCCACTTCTACGCCCTCGCGGCGCCCGACTTCGTCGTCGGCCCGGGCGCGCCCAAGGCGGAGCGCAACATCCTGGGCGTGGTCGGCAAGGTTGGTCTGGAAGTCGGTGGCGAGGTCATCAAGCACCGCGCGTACGGCCAGAAGATTCAGGAAATCATCGGTGGCAAGGCCACCGGCTCCGTCTGCGGGATACCTGGAGGCATGAGCAAGGCCATCAACGAGGAAGAGCGCAAAGAGATCGAACAGATGGCCGAATCGTGCGTTGAGTTCAGCAAGTTCTCGCTGAAGGTCTTCGACGACGTCGTCCTCGCGAATCAGGCCTATGTCGACCTGATCCTCTCCGACGCCTACGCAATGGTCAGCTACTATATGGGGCTGGTTGACGAGAACAACAAAGTCAACTTCTACGACGGCGACATCCGCGTGGTGGACCCCGAAGGCAAGGAATTCGCCAAGTTTGACCAGCAGGACTACCTGGACCACATTGAAGAGCACGTGGAGCCGTGGTCCTACCTGAAGTTCCCGTACCTGAAGAACGTGGGATGGAAGGGTCTGGTGGGCGGCATGGACAGCGGTGTCTACCGCGTCGCGCCGCTCGCGCGCCTCAACGCCGCCGACGGCATGGCGACTCCGCTGGCGCAGGAAGCCTACGAGCGCATGTACGAAACTCTGGGAGGCAAGCCGGTGCACGCCACCCTGGCGATGCACTGGGCCCGCCTTGTGGAGTTGCTGTACGCGGCAGAGCGCCTGCTCGAGCTGAGCCGCGACCCGGAGATCACGGACCCGACCGTCCGGGCCATCCCGACGGAGACGCCGAACGAAGGCGTGGGTGTGGTCGAGGCCCCGAGGGGAACCCTGTTCCACCACTACAAGACGGACGAAGACGGGATCGTCGAGAAGGTCAATCTCATCGTCGCCACGGGCAACAACAACGCTGCCATGTGCATGTCCGTGAAGAACGCTGCACAGGGCTTCATCAAGGGTGGCGAGGTGAACGACGGTCTTCTGAACCAGGTTGAGATGGCATTCCGGGCGTACGACCCGTGCCTCGCGTGCGCCACGCACTCGCTGCCCGGCCGGATGCCCCTGGAAGTGGTCCTCAGGGACCGCGCGGGCGATGAATTGCAGCGCCTGGGGCAGTACCTCGACTGACGACACAGCCGTGAAGACCCTGGTTCTCGGCCTGGGCAACCCGATCATGGGTGACGACGGCGTCGGCCTCCGCATAGTGCAGGAGGTCCGGCGCCGTCTTCGCGACCGGGAGTCCGTGGACGTCGAAGAGTGCTACGCGGCCGGGCCCACGCTGCTCGACTTCATCGTGGGCTATGACGCCCTGGTCTTCGTCGATTCCATCGAATGCGGCCAGCCACGGGGCACCGTTCTCCAGCCGAAACGCGAGGAACTGCCCGACCAGCCGGCGACGATCGACGCCCATGGCATGGGACTGATCGGTGTCATGAATCTGGGCGAGAGCATGGGTCTGCACGTTCCCAGGACACTGTCGATAGTGGCCGTCGCGGTCGACCCGAACCCAGAATTCGGCGAAACTCTGTCGCCAGAGGTCGAGCGCGCGGTTCCTGAGGCCGTTGAGCGGGTCATAGACGAAGTGGACCACGTTTCCCGGGAAGACGGCGGGAACAGCTAGTCGCCCGGGACGGAGCTGCCACCCGAAACCCGAATCCGGGCCGTACTCAGATCGCTCCTTCTCTACCGCGCTCAGTACGCCTCCTACCATCGCGTCGTTTCCGCGAGGGCGGGAAACCAACAGCACGCGATGGTCGGCCACTGGCGACTCAGTAGTCGCGGAGCCCGCCGTCGGGCGCCACGAGCGGCGGCCGGATGTACGGCGTCGGCGGGTAGTGCTTGAAGGCCTCTTCGTTCAACTCGATTCCCAGACCGGGCGCGTCCGGCACTATCGCGTAACCGTTCTCCACTTTGATCGGCTCTTTCACCAGGTCGCGCTTGGGGCTCTCGAACTCGTCCGGCGGGTACTCCTGCACCGGGATGTTGTGCACGGCCGCGTCGAGCTGTATGCACGCGGCCGTCAGGACGCAGCTGAGCGGGTTGTGCGGCACAACGCCCACATAGCTCGCCTCCGCAAGCGTCGCGATCTTCTTGCAGTTGGTGATCCCACCCGCCAGGCTGAGGTCGGGCCTCACGTACGCTGCCGCGTTGCGGTTCAGAAGGTCTCGGAACTGGTGGATCGTGTAGGCACGCTCGCCCACAGCCACAGGGACCGGCATCTGCGCCGCCACGTACTCCCACGCATCCATGTTCTCCGGCTCGATCGGATCCTCGAAGAAATACAGGCCATACGGCTCGAGCGCCCGGCCGATCGCGATCGCTTCCGTCGGTGTCAGCCGGTTCACTACGTCGATCATGACGTCGACATTCGGTCCCACCGCATCACGCACCGCCGCCACGCGTTCCTCGGCGTTGCGGATCATCTCCGTGAAGCTCATGTTCTCCAGCCCGATACCTTCCGCGAACGATCCGGAAGGGGCGAAGGCGCCGAACGGGTAGATACGCACTGCGGTGAATCCCTGTTCCACGAATCTGCGTGCGTTGTCAGCCAGCTCCCCTGCTGAATCACCGTGTAGATGCGTGTAGAGGCGCACCTTCTCCCGCGTCGGACCGCCAAGCATCCGGTGCACCGGGAGCCCCGCCATCTTGCCGCTGATGTCCCACAGAGCGTGGTCGACAGCGCCGATGGCGGCCATGACATCCGAACCGCCCCTGAACAGACACCGGCGGAACATGTGTTGCCAGTGCCGCTCGATGTGAGTGGGGTCCTTGCCGATCAGGTACTCCTCGCAGTACGTGACGCCCGCGATCGGAAGGTACGGCGTGCCGCCCGTGCCGCTGGCCGGGTGCAGCTCGCCCACGCCCGTCAGCCCTTCATCCGTATGCACCTTGACGTAGTTGAATCGGCTGGCGCCGAGCGTTTCGACCCTGGTGATCTTCACAGCGACCTGTCCTTCCTCCGGCGACTTCCATTGGAGCGCCTGCGTCGTCGTTAGCCCGCAGACGTATGAAAGCCCCCTTTGAGCTCCGGGTCAACGGGTACAGCGCAGATGCTACACTCGGGCCGCTTTCTGAAGAAGCACAGACAGGGAGAGGTTGGCACAGGTATGGGCGCGACCGATGAGGGCAGGGCTCGTGTGCGTGGGGCTGCAATGGATCCCTTCGTTCCAGTCGGCCTGACGTTCTGCTCGGTACATGTTCGAGGACCGACCGAATGGACGTTCCTGACGCTCTCCGACGCGAAGGGTCGCGAGGGGCTGGCGGAGATCACGTGCGGCCCAATGACCGGCGAGGTCGTCACGACCGCGGCCGGGCTGGCGGGGCGGCTGCGTGGGGAGCGGCTGACGAGTGAGGCTGACATCGTGCCGAAACTCGGGCTGTCCACGAGTGATCTGACTGCTGATCGGGCACTGGCGACCGCGGTCAGCGGCCTCCGTTGCGCGGTTGCGGACGCACTGGCAAGAGGCGCGAGGATGCCGCTTGTCGAGTTCCTCGGTGGTCCGCGACCGGGCCGGGTCGAGTTGTACGCCAACATCAATCGCTCGATGCTGCCGGACGACTCGGGTCCGGTCGACCGCGAACCGGAGACGTTCGCCCAGAAGGCGCGACGGGCGCGCGAAGAAGGATTCTCGGCCATCAAGTGCGCGCCTTTCGACGAGTGCCGGGCGCCATTCCGGGACGCGGGGCTGCCGCGCGCTGCACACGCCGGACTTGAGCGCGTCAGCGCCGCCCGGCAGGCCATCGGACCGGACGCGACGCTTCTGGTGGATTGTCATAGCCGGTTCGATCTGGACTCCGGGCTCGCGCTCGAGCCCGAACTACGACGGCGCGGCGTGGGGTGGTACGAGGAACCGGTGAACCCGCTCCAGGAGCAGGACGCGCTCACGCGAATACGCAGCGCGTCGCAACTTCCGATGGCGGGAGCGGAAACCGCGTACGGCCGCGAGATATTCGAGGCACTCATCGACGACGGGGCGCTGGACATCGTGATGCCGGACGTGAAGCACTGCGGAGGTCCTGGCGAAGCCGCCGCCATCGGCCGCGCCCTGGAAGACGGGCGCGGAGGATCGGTGTCAATGCACTGCCCGTCGGGACCGGTGTCGCTTCTGGCCAGCGCGCACGCCACCGCGGCGTTCGGCCCGCGGTTGCCGCTCGAACACGCGGTGTACGAAGTGGACTGGCGGGCGGAGGTACTCGAACCCGCTGAGCGCGTGGCAGGCGGTGCGCTGATTTTGCCCGATGGCCCCGGGCTGGGTGCGCGGCTCAACGAACGGCTCATCGAGGAGCGCGGACGGAGATGGACGGCCTAGACGGGCCGGCCGCAGTCAGGCCGTTCCGTCCCCCGGACGCGACGGCCGTGCGCGCTCTGTTCTCAGAGAACGCACAGTCTCTGGCGCAAGATCGCCCCGAACCCATCCGATCGGCCATGGTGCTCCACGCGCGGCAGTCACTTGAGGACGACCTGGTCGATATCTGGATGCACTACATGGCACCGCCTGGGCGGCACTTCCTGGTGGCCGAGGTCGAACGGACCGTGGCTGGCATGGTCGGCATCGACCGGGTTGACGCAGAGACCGCTGAGGTGCGAAGGCTGTCGGTCGCGGAACCGGCGAGGCGCAACGGGTTGGGTCGGAGGCTACTCGGAGCGGCCGAGGAGTGGGCGCGGGCGCAGGGCTACGCGTGTGTCGAAGCGACGACGACCTCCCTGCAGGTGGCGGCGCTGGCGCTCTACGAATCCGTCGGGTACCAACCATGCGAAGCCGGGAACTGGGGTCCTCTGAAGCTGATGCGGCTTCGCAAAGACTTCGCCCCCCTGCCGGCCGGGCCACACCGGGAGCGAGGCGAGCGATGATGCTCGACCGGCTCATGGCCAGAGAAGGGCCGCACACACTCACCAGGCCGTCACTCCTGCGGCTGCTCGATGAGCTGGAGCCCCGAGTCATGCAATCGGGCGGCACCGCCCTGCTGCGCTCCGGGGAACCGCCGGACAGCGGGTGGCGGTGGCTTCCCGGGGCAGCGAGCGCTTCCGGGACGGGACTGGCCCTCATCCAGACCGAATCGTGCCAGGTCGCAGTGGTGCCGCCCTTTCCGGTGACGGCGGCTACTCCCGGCGTGAACGGGCCGCTCGCTCGATTGCGCGACCTGTTACAGCGCAAGCGGTTGGTCGCTGTGGTGCTCCTGCGCCTGGGAGCCTACGCGGTGGGTGTCCTGAACGACGGCCAACTGGTTCTGTCGAAGACCGGCACCCGGTACGTGCACGGCAGACATCGTGCCGGAGGCCAGTCGCAGAGGCGGTTTCAGCGCAACCGGGAGAAGTGGATACGGGAGCTGTTCGATGAGGCATGTGGCGTGTGCCGCTCCCGTCTGGCGCCGTATGCAGGCGAGCTACGCCATCTGGCAATCGGGGGCGACCAGCACGTTCTCGGGCAATTCCTGAAGCGTTGCGAGTGGCTGGAACCCCTTGCAGAGTGTCTCCTTTCTGCCCGAGTACCGGTCCGTCGACCGGGTCTCACGGCGCTGCAACGAGCGGGTAGGAGCGTATGGTCCAGCCAGGTCTACGTCCGGCGCCGGCAAGGTGACGCCGCCGTGAACGGGATGCCGGGCGGACCGGCGGGGATATCTTCGGATTCCCGTTTAGATCCCCCGTAGCATCGGTTGGAAGACGCCCGATATACTCCCCGGAGAGCGGGTTCCGGAAACGTGTAGATACGCCGGAGCGATGTCGCGCGGTCGGCGCGACGACTACACGGAAGCGAACAGGTATGCAGCAGGCAGACATCGACGAGAAGGCGGCCGCTGAGCTGGCCGACGCGGAGAGCCTCAGTATCCTTGCTCACGAGCTAAGGACGCCGCTGTCCGCACTCCGTGTGTCTTTTGACCTGTTGCGCGACCCGGACACGGCCGACACAGACACGGCCGAGCATCGCAGGCTCGTGGACACGATGGACCGGAGCATCCAGCGCCTGGAGCGGCAGGTGACGGATCTGTTGGAAGTCGGCTATCTGAATAGTGGAGCCCTCGCTCTCAGACTTGAGCGAGTGGACATCGAATCCCCGATCGCGGCTGCGCTCGAAATGGTCAGGCAACAGGTGGTACAGCGACGTATCATCATCGATCTGGTGCTGCCCGAGAGCCTGCCGCCGCTCAGCGCCGACCCCGTGCGTGTGGAACAGGTCCTGACGAATCTGCTCACCAACGCGATCAAATTCTCTCCGCTCGGTGGCTCGGTCACGATCGATATCTCCATCGG
>CAYYFS010000014.1:11088-22999 GCA_964471055.1 uncultured Dehalococcoidales bacterium | reverse complement strand
GGTGGGGATCTCCACCGTGGTGTAGGCCGAGTCCGCCAGGCACACGTCGATCGACTGTCCTTGGCCTGAAGCATCCCTCTCCCTCAGGGCCGACAGCGCGCCAATGGTCGCGTGGAGGGCCGTGATCCGGTCGACGAGAGGAAAGGGGACGAGCGTTGGGCCACCGGCCGGATCACCGTTGAGAGACATGAGGCCGCTCATAGCCTGGCCCACCTGGTCAAAGCCGACCCGGTCGCGGAGCGGGCCGTACTGGCCATAGGCCGAGATGTTGACCATTACGATCCCGGGGTTCAGAGCCTTCAGGTCTTCGTATCCGAAGCCCATTCGGTCCATGGTGCCCGGCCGGAAATTCTGGATGAAGACGTCCGATATCTCGACGAGCTGCCGCAGGACCTGCTTGCCTTCGTCCGTGCGCAGGTTGAGCGACAGACTGCGCTTGCCGGAGTTGTACTGCACCCAGTAGGCGCTCTGGCCGCGAACGGTCGGCGGGTTGCTGCGGCTTTCGTCGCCCGCGCCGGGCCGCTCGATCTTGATGACGTCCGCTCCCAGACGGGCAAACACCAGGGCACACCTGGGCCCGGCCTGGTACCGGCCGAGGTCGAGTACTCGGATGCCGTGGAGAGGGCCGGGTTGCTGTTGCTCACCGTTGCCGGGCATTCGCGCCTCCAGTCCCGCCCACGCCTACTCGCCACCCCGTCGTGCGAGGAAATCGGCGAAGGCCTCTTTCGGTGGCGTGCCCTTGAGGTCGCCCTCCTGGGCCCGCCCCTCGTTCTCGAACATCTGCCGCCACGGCGCTCCGTGAGTCTCGTGGAGGAGCCGCTTCGCCCCCTGCACCATGCGCTGATCGTTTCCTGCGATGGTGAGCGCCAGTTCCATTGCGGCGGGGCGCACGTCCTCGGGTTCGACCAGGTGGTTCAGGAGGCCAATACGGTACGCGTGGCTCGCCTCCACTACGCTGCCTGTGAAGAGAAGCTCCCTGGCAGCGGGGAGCCCCACGATGGACGGGAGCAGCCAGGTGGAGTTGATGCGGCCGTGGGCGACGCCGAGGAAGCGGAACTCTGTGCGGCGACACCCCACGCGCATGTCGAGGGCGGACGCCAGGAGCGCCCCACCTCCGTAGCACAGGCCGTTCAGGGCGCCGATCGTGGGCTTGCTGGAATCCGCCAGCGCCCAGAAGGCCTCAGCGAAGTGAATGGTGGGGGACGGCTTGCCCTCATCGTGAAGCCTCGCCAGCTCCTTGATGTCTGCTCCGGCGGAGAACGCACGGTCTCCGGTGCCGGTCACCACGATCACCGCAATGTCGCCGTCCGCGTCAAGCGCGGCGAAAGCTGAGAAGAATTCCTGCAGAAGGGCGAAGCTGAGCGCGTTCAGGGCCCGGGGACGGTTGAGCGCCACGACCGCGACCGCGCCGTCCCGTGAGACGTCTAGGTACTTGTGTTCGTCTGTGTGGCCGGTCATGAGAACGCGTCCCCCGCTGGTGTCGGTCGTCGATCGGCATGGCGATTATGTGGCCGCCGTGCCGGGGGGTCAACGCCTGAGGTCCGCACCCGGATTTCGGACCTTTTGCTTTCCCGGAGCTTTGGACTATCCTTGTCATAGAGGGACTCTCTCATAGGGGCCCGTATGGACATGGCAGACCGCGCCCGCCGGATTTCGTAATCGTGCAGACTGCGGACGCGCGCGCCGGGCGCGGGGACTCCCGCGAATAGCCAGCGAGGAGCGCTGATGGACTACGAACCGATCACCAAGCCTCCAGTCTCTGAACTGAAGGTCAAGCCGAACATCGAGGATTACGACGAATTCGTTAATAGCTTCCAGTGGACCGATATCGAGGCGGAACTCGATTGGCTCCCCGGAGGCGGACTCAACAACGCTTACGAGGCGATCGACCGCCACGTGGTCCACGGCAAGGGCGATAAGGTTGCCCTCATCTGGCTGAGCAAGAACGGCGAGGAAGAGACCTACACGTTTGCCCAGCTCAAGGAAGAGACCGACAAGTTCGCGAACGTCGTGACGGACCTCGGCCTGCAACACGGAGACCGCGCGTTCCTGTTCATGGACCGCATACCTGAGCTGTACTTCGCCTTCTTCGGCGTGCTGAAAGCCGGTGGGGTTGTTGGGCCGTTGTTCTCGGCCTTCGGACCGGACCCGGTTCGGGACCGTCTTGAGAACTCCGGGGCGATCATCCTGATCACGGAGCCTGCTCTCCGCCGCAAGATATCCGGCATCATTCCGGACTGCCCGGCTCTCAAGCATGTCATCGTCGCCAACAAGAACGGTCGGGATACCGAGCCGCCGGAGGAAGGCGACCTGTCATACGAGGAGTTGATGGCGAAGGCCTCCAGCGATTTCTCGATCGCCAGCACCTCGCAGAACGACTACTCGATCATGCACTACACGTCCGGGACGACCGGCAAGCCGAAAGGCGCCGTCCACCGGCACCAGGCCGTGATCCAGCAGTACGCGACTGGCAAGTGGTGTCTGGATTTGCATGAGGACGACATCTACTGGTGTACCGCTGACCCCGGCTGGGTTACCGGCACCTCCTACGGCATGCTGGCCCCGTGGACGAACGGCGTGACGCAGATCGTCTACGAGGGTGCGTTCAGCGCAAACAACTGGTACGACGTCATCGACAAGTACAAAGTCACGGTGTGGTACACGGCACCGACCGCGATCCGGATGCTGATGCGGTCCGGCGCGAAGCCGGTGGAGGCCCACGACCTGTCGACTCTGCGCTTCATCGCAAGCGTCGGCGAGCCGCTGAACCCGGAGGCAGTGGTCTGGGGCAACGAGATGTTCCACCAGGCCATCCACGACAACTGGTGGCAGACGGAGACGGGTGCCATCATCTGCGCCAACTACGGGTCGATGGAAGTACGGCCCGGCTCGATGGGGCGGCCGATTCCCGGCGTGGAGATGGGTATCCTGGACGAGGACTACAACCCGCTCCCGCCCGGCGAACCCGGCATCCTCGCGGTTCGGCCGGTCTGGCCCGCGATGTTCGAGACCTACTGGCAGAACACGGAGATGTACAACTCTCGCTTCCGCAAAGGGTGGTACATCACCGGCGACCAGTCCAGCATCGACGAGGACGGCTACTACTGGTTCCAGGGCAGGGCTGACGACGTGATCAACACGTCCGGCCACCTGGTCAGCCCGTTCGAAGTCGAGAGCGCCCTGATTGAGCACCCGGCAGTCGCCGAAGCCGGCGTGATCGGCAAGCCCGATACCATCGCCATGGAGATCGTGAAGGCGTTCGTGTCCCTTGTGCCGGGCAACGAGGCCACTCCGGCGCTTCGCAGGGAGCTCATGCGGTTCGCCCGCACCAAGCTCGCCGCCACAGTTGCTCCGAGGGAGATCGACTTCGTGGATTCACTCCCGAAGACCCGCAGCGGCAAGATCATGCGGCGGCTCCTGAAGGCACGGGAGCTGGGATTGGACGAAGGCGACACGTCCACACTCGAAGACGACTAGGGGCCGGCGCCGGGGCAGGACAACCTGCGCTCCGGCCACCGCCTGAACAGACTGGAAACGAGGAAGCCCTCCGCGGAATCGTCCGAGGAGGGTTTCCTTCGTCTGTGTCCGCGCCCATACAGTTGACTGGCAGGAAAGAGCGCGGCTCTCAGAATGGACCGGGACAGGGGATGGCGCGTGGAGATACGCGAAACGCACAGGCTGCCCGCTCCACGCGAACGCGTGTGGGAGTTGCTTCTCGACCCGGACACCGTCGCGAGTTGCTTTGGCGGAACTCACTCCGTGACGACGGTGGCCGAGGACGACTACCGCGTGGAGGTCGCAGCCCACGTCGGGCCAATACCCCTGGCATTCGACGTCGCCGTGGCTGTGAAGGACAAAGAGCCTCCGGACTCGTGCACCCTGACCGTTAGCGTGGGCGGCATGGGCGGATCGGCCGAAGGAAGCGCCCGTGTCCGCCTGACGGAAGACGGGGACGGCACGCTCATCGAGGTCGACGGGGAAGCGAAGGCCGGCGGGCTTCTCGCAGGCTTCGGGGGCCGGGCAGCGGCGGGTGCAGCGGCCGGGCTGCTCCGGGAGTTCTTCGATCGAATGCGGGAGAGGTGCTAGCGCGCGTCACGCGCCGGCAGCCCCACGGCGACTACCCCGCGGGTGGGCCGAAGAGATCCCCGTCGGTCGAACCGGCCAGGAACCATCGCAGAGCTGCGTCGAAGGCCTCCGGAGGCATCGCCTGAGGCCACTCACCGCTGTTCTCGATCTCCGCCAGGCGACATCGTTCCAGCAACTCGGAGAGAGCCACCGCATCGGCGTGCGTGAGCGCCCGGCTGCAGCTGCCGCGAATCAACAGTACCGGCTGCCCGACGTGCGGGTTGAGCCCGCGTGCAGCGTGGAGCGGGGTTTCGACCAGAACAAGCGCGCGAACCAGATTCGGCGAGCGAGCCGCCACGTGTAGCGCCGTTCGTCCGTGTGCGCCTTGCGCAATGACCAGAGCGTCCGCCCCGCAGGCCCGCAGGAGCGCCGTCAGTCGCGCTTCGTCGAGTTCTTCGTCGTCCGCGTCCGGCAACGGTGCGACGATCCGGTACTCGCCGCCGAAGCTCGCGGCCATATCCGCCATGGCATTCGCAGGACAGCCCGAGTCAGTGAGAAGTGCCATAACGGGCAGGTTCTCCCCGTCGTCCCACTCCATGCAGGCAAGCGACGGCGCCCTCGGGACGGCCAGGGTCCTGGCTACCGGCTCCACGTCCTTGCTTGCTCTCCTCTGCGGGCTCGACCTGAGAAGCAGCCACGATCGGCCCTGCTGACACGGGCAATCGCCGCTGCTCGCACCCTCGCGGGCGCTGTGCCTTCGGCGCATGAATCAGGCCAATCCGAGTATAGCCCCGGGGCGTGCGGACGGGTCCCGACGCTGGTACCCTTCCGCTTGGCGTCGGCTCGGCGGGAGGCTGCGCGGCCGTCGCCGGGGGCAAGAAAGGAGATCAACGTGACAGACGGAGACTGGGGCAGCGTCTACAAGGAGATCGGGGCGAGGCCAGTCATAAACGCGATCGGGAGCGTGACGCTGCTGGGCGGTTCTTCACCCGCCCCTGAAGTCCGTGAAGCGATGGACCGGGCGAACGAAGCCTTCATCCCGCTTCAGGAACTCCAGGAGAAAGCTGGCATTGCGATCGCAGAAATGGTCGGCGCACCGGCGGCGTATGTGACTTCCGGCGCGGGGTCCGCTCTTACGCTTGCCACCGCGGCGTTCATGGCCGGGGACGACGACGACAAGATCCAACAACTTCCCAATACGGCGGGGATGAAGAACGAGATTCTCATCCAGAAACGCCAGCGGTACTGGTACGACAGGTGCCTGGAGTTCGCCGGGGCGACTCTGGTGGAGTTCGGGACCGACGAAGGGACCACGGAGAAGGACCTGGAAGACGCGATCGGTCCGAAGACCGCAGTCGTTCACTTCGTCGGCGATGAGCGGCCGGGGATGCTCGACCCGAAGATCCTGCAGCTCGAACAGATTGTGAAGATCGCCCACGGCAAGGGCGTCCCGGTGATGGTGGATGCAGCAGGGCAGGTATACCCGATCGAGAACATGACCAAGTACGTGGACGGGGGCGCTGACTTCTCGTGCATAGGCGCGAAGTACCTCGGTTCGCCTCACTCGACGGGTTTCGCTCTCGGCACGAAGGAGACCATAGCGAAGCTGGCGCTCCAGTCATTCGTGTCGTATGAAGGGCGACGGGTCCGAGGCATCGGGCGGCCGCAGAAACTCGACCGCCACGAGATCATCGGCACCGTGGCCGCGGTGAAGCGCTGGGTGACGATGAACCACGAGGAACGCCTGGCCGAATACGAGCAGCGGAGTCGTACGATCGTGAAGGCCGTACAAGGCGTCCCCGGAGCAAGAGTCGAACTGATCGACAACGTCGTGGGGAACCAGCCGTTCGGCGTGAGGCTTGAGATCGACGAAGATGTCGTCGGCATGAGCCTCGACGACCTCGTGGAAGAACTCAAGCAAGGCGACCCGCCCATCTGGACCCGGGTGAACCCGGCGTACGTTCCGGGTGGCACCGGGTGCATCAACCTCTCGATATTCGGACTCAATCCGGGTGAAGAGAAGATCGTAGGGGAGCGCATAGCCGCACTGCTGAAGAAGTAGCCTCGGAGCGTTTGCCACCGTCAGCCGGCGCCTCCGAGCGGGGGCGTCGGCTCGCGTTCAGGGCATTCCGTCCAGCGGACATCACTCCCGGTAGATCCGTGAGCGTGACCGGCGCCCGATGGGACGATAGCGTGTGCCGCAGCCCGCGTGACAGACCACAGGGAGGCGAATATGGCTCGAAGGCTCACGAAGAGTAGCAAGGACCGGATGCTATTCGGCGTGGCGGGCGGCCTCGCTCAGTACTTCGACGTCGATCCCGTCCTGATTCGCGTGGCAGTGGCCCTGTCCGTCTTGTTCACGGGCATCGGACTCGTTGCGTACGTAGTGGCGGCGATCGTGATGCCGGCGGAGGCAAGCACTGCAGGGACACAGGCAGATGTCGTGCGGGAAAACGTCGAAAGAATGCCCGGCGATCTCTCGGCGGCCGGGGAACGCGTCGGCTGGTCCTCACGGGCCGGTGAGAAAGAGGAGCGATCAGCCTCCGGCAGAAGAGGGCGAGCCTTCCTTGGCACCGCGCTGATCGTGGTCGGCGCGCTGGTACTCGCCGCCAACTTCGATCTGCTCGACTGGTTCGGCTGGGGTAAGTGGTGGCCGGCACTGGTGATCGGCGCCGGCCTCATAGTCCTGTTCGGCAGGAAGTAGAAGCCCGGCGACGGGAACCTAGGCCGGCTTCGTATAGCCCCACTCGTCGCACACCCGGTTGTGCGGCTTCAGGCCGCTCGGTGTGGTGAACTCGACGCGATTCCCGTCGGGGTCCAGGATGAACACGTAGCGCTGGCCATCGTGGCGTTCAGCGGGGCCGCTCACGATCTCGATATCGCGCTCCCGGATGGCGGCGATCGTGGCGTCGAAATCGTCTACTTCAAACGCTATGTGGGGCGTGATCGGAACGCCGTCGTTCGACTCGACCAGGTGGACCATCGTGCCGTCCGCAGTGCGCGTCCAGATGATCCGCGGGTTGTCCACCATGGACGGGACAAGCTCAAGCCCCGCGACTTCCCGGTAGAACGTGATCGACTTCTTGCGATCGACGATGGGGATAGCGACGTGGTTGATGCTGTTTGGCTTGATGGATGGCAAAGGTCACCTCTCTGGCTACCCGTATCCGAGAGCGCATGCGCCGCGCCACGTCGCACCCATTTGCCGCTGGAGCCTGCTACTCCACCTGGACGATCATCTCGACTTCGACCGGGATCCCGCCGGGCAATGCCGCCATACCCACAGCGGACCGGGCGTGCTTGCCCCGATCTCCGAACACTTCAACCATGAGGTCGGAGACGCCGTTTGCCACCGCGGGCTGATCCCCGAAATCGGCAGCGGAGGTCACCATCGCCAGCAGCTTGACGACCCGAGTGACGCGGTCGAGCGTGCCGATCTCCGCCTTCAGGCTGGCGAGCAACCCTATGCCGACGGCGCGGGCGGCCTCATAGCCGTCATCAATGGACATATCCTCGCCGAGCCTTCCGGTGATGTTCGAACCGTCGGGTTTCCGCGGTCCGTGTCCCGAAAGGTAGACGAGGTTTCCGGTGCGGACCGCGGGGACGTAGTTGGCGACCGGCGCCGGCGGAGCCGACAGGTCGAGGCCCAGTTCCTTGATCTTCGCTTCGGCGTTCATGCACGTTCCCCCTTCGCTCCGATGTCGGTCGCTTTCCTGCGCGGCGGACGCAGCTGAGAGAAGACAGCCGCGGCGGCGAGCATGCCGATGGTACCCGCAAAGAGCACCGGACGGTATGTCCCATAGCTGTCGAACACCCATCCGGTGACGACAGGTGTCACCATCAGCGCGGCGCTGTACACCGGCGCGAGCGCGCCCCGCAGAGTGGCGTAGCGGCTTCGCCCGAACAGATCACCAACGAGCGACCAGTTGAGGGCAGTCCCGGCCTCCGCACCGGTGAACAGCAGGAGAACGGCAAAAACAGGCCACGTGCCTTGCACCAAGGTGAGCAACAGAAGGCTCATCGCGGCGCAGATGTAGCAGCCGGCCAGGACAGGCTGACGCCCAACACGGTCGCTCAGCCACCCGGTGAAGAGAATCACCGGCACCGCGCAGCCGGAGTAGATGCCCATGAGGTTGGCTGCGGTCTGCTGCTCGACCCCCTTCCAGACTAGGAGGGGTATCAGGTGCACGAAGATGGTGCCGTGCACACCCATGCGCAGCGACGTGCCGGCGGCGAGCACCCAGAACGCCTTCGACTTGAGCGCATCCCACACTTCCCAGTCATCTTCGGCGAGTTCGGTCCCGTCATCCTGGAGGCGGCCGCCCGTCCGGACTACGCCCGGAGGTATGCCGTCGGGATACGTGCCCATGCTCTCGGGGGACCGGCGGAATACGAGCGAGAGGGGCGCGATCAAACCAAGGATTATGGCCCCCGCAGTGATCGCACCTGTCTGCCATCCGTAGCGCAAAACGACAAGCGAGAACAGGGGGACCATGAGGGCGGCTCCCCCGCGAAACGCCGCGCTGTTTATCGCCATCGCGACGCCGCGTCGGCGAACAAACCACTTGTTGATGGAGGCAGAAGTCGCCTGCATGAAGCTGGTCGACGCGCCCAGGGAGATGACCAGCAGGTACACGAGAATGAAGGCGAGATACGTGCTCGTGCGGGAGAGAGCCAGGTAGCCGATGCCGGCGATGACTGTGCCGATCAGCATCGTCGGGCGGACGCCGTATCGGTCGATGAGCCATCCGGTAATCGGACCGAGGAGCCCCCCTTCGATTCGGGAGAGCGAGAAGGGGAGGGAAGTGGCCGCGTAGGAAAGGCCGAGTCCCTGGGAGACGGGCAGGAAGAGAACCGAAAAACCCTGCCAGTGGATGCTGCCGCCGAAAGCGTTAACGAAGCTCGCCGCCCCGAGAATCCACCAGCCGTAGAAGATGCCCTGCTTCCCCGTCGCGGGAGGCCGCCCCGATTCGACGCGTCCCAGCCTCACAACGCAGCCTCGCAACGGGGCGGCAATGCAGTCAGACGGGGCGCGGTGAAGCGACGAGGCGGTGTCACGGGTTCCGGGCGATTGCGCATGAGAACGGCGGCAACGTTAGCACACCGCTCACAAGGGGCCGCGGGCTGCGCCGGTCGCGGCCGGGCCTCAGGCGCCGGGTTCGGTCATCTTCTCGGGATCGAGGATCTCGTCCAGCTGCGCGGTCGTCAGATCCGTCTCGCGGAGGGCCACTTCCCTGATGGTCTCCCCGGATTGTGCTGCGGCGTGGGCTATCGCGGCGGCGGCATCGTATCCGATGATCGGCGCCAGCGCGGTGCAGATGGCGAGGCCCTGCGCCACCATGGCCGGACCGCGGTCCGTGGCCTTCAGGCCGCCGACGCACCGGCGGGCGAAGTTGCGGCACGAGGCTGCGAGCAGGTCTATCGATTGCAGGAGGTTGTACGCGGCGACCGGCATCATCACGTTCAGCTCGAAGTTGCCGGACTGCCCTGCGACTGCAATGGTGGCGTCGTTGCCTATCACCTGGGCGGACACCATCGCGAGGGATTCAGCGATCACCGGGTTCACCTTGCCGGGCATGATGGAGCTTCCGGGCTGCACCTCGGGGAGTTCGATCTCGCCGATACCGGCGCGCGGGCCGGAGCCGAGCCACCGAATATCGTTCGCGATCTTGAGGAGGCTCACCGCGACGGTCTTCAGCGACCCGGAAGCCTCGACGACGGCGTCGATGGTGCTCTGGGCCTGGAAGTGGTGGGACGTCTCGGTCAGGGGCAGGCCGGTGCGTGTCCGCAGCTGCTCGATGACCCGACCCGCGAACTCGGGATGCATGCCGACTCCGGTGCCCACAGCGGTGCCGCCCATCGCGAGCACACACAGCTCGGTGAGGGCGTGCTCAACGCGTCTGCGGCCGAGTTCCATCTGCCCAGCGTAGCCGAGGAACTGCTGGCCCAGCCGTACCGGCGTGGCGTCCTGGAGGTGCGTCCGCCCCGTCTTGACGACCGGCCAGAACTCCTCCGATTTCGCCCGCAGCGCGTCCTCCAGTTCCTCCATCGCGGGCAGCAGGTCGTCTTTCAGCCCACCCGCAGCCGACAGGTGGATGGCCGTCGGCATGACGTCGTTGGACGACTGGCCTCTGTTCACGTGGTCGTTCGGGTGGATGGGCGTGCGGGATCCGATCTCTCCGCTGAGGGCCTCGATGGCCAGGTTGGAGATCACCTCGTTGGCGTTCATGTTGGTCGAGGTGCCCGAGCCTGTCTGGAAGATGTCAACGACGAACTGATCATCGTACCGGCCGTCGATCACCTTCCCCGCGGCCTCCACGATGGCGTCGGCGAGGCGGGGCTCCAGCACACCCAGGTCGCGGTTGACGATCGCCGCGGACTGCTTGATCCGGGCAATGGCGCGAATGAACCCGCGGTTGAACCTGAGGTCGCTGATCGGGAAGTTGTCGCTTGCCCGCTGGGTGTTGGCGCCCCAGTAGGCGCCTGCGGGCACCTCAAGCTCTCCCATTGAGTCGCGTTCGTTGCGAGTGTCGGCCATGAGAGTCTCCTGGAACGGGACGCGCGGCCCCGGTACGGACAGTTCGCCAATGGTAGCGGATGGGTGACGCCGAAGGCGCTCCGGGGGGATTCGGACGCGGCTGCTCCGACGTGACAAGATCTGATCGCCGGATCACTCTCCGGTGCTTCCGGTGCGAAAAGAGCAGGCGGCGGAAGAACCGCCGCCTGCCTTTTCTCCTCACACGGCACCATGCTGACGTGCTGCGTTCGTCAGCCTCCGTGCATGACCAAGCCTGCGTTCTTGTCTACCAGTGGACGACGACGAGACCGTCGGCACCTCCACTGCCGGAGAAGCCGTCGGAATCGCCTCCTCTACCTCCCCCGCCAGCACTCGTTGGCGGAGGAACGGTCCCGGTAACCGGCGCACCGCCGAGGCCTCCGGGGTTCAGGAAGCCGCCAAAGCCGCCGGTCTGTCCATGGTTGCCGTTCGACGCATCGCCCGAGCCGCCACTTCCTCCTGCTCCTCCTTCAGTTAAGGTGCCCGGCCTTCCGCCGCCGCCGCCGTCGGCAAAGCGTATTGGGTTGATGACGCAAGAGATCTGGCTCGTGCCTCCCCAGCCGCCCAAGTCTGAAACTCCGCCACTCCCACCGGCACCGACCGTGACGCCACAGGCGCTACCGGACATAACCGATAGGGTGGCCTCCGTGTATCCGCCGCTTCCGCCGCCGCCGCCACCGCCGTCTTCAATCCGCGGGCCGCCTGCACCGCCACCGCCACCGCCGCCCCACAGTTCGACGACGAGCTCAGTCACGCCTTCGGGTATCGTGAACACACCATCGGAACCGAACGTCTGCGACCCGCCCACATGTGGTGTGGGTGTCGGCGTCGGCGTGACTACGACTATGGTGATGCAGGTCCACTCCGTGCCGTCCCACCGGGCGAAATCGCCTGCATCGCAATCCATCGGCAGTCCGGGTCCGGGCGGGCCGGGAGGCCCATCTGCCCCATCTGCGCCGTCTGCCCCGGCCGGTCCTTCCGGCCCCTGTGTGCCCTCAGGTCCGGGCGGTCCTGTGGGTCCGGGTGACCCGACTGGTCCGGCTGGTCCTTCAGGTCCGGGTGACCCGACTGGTCCGGCTGGTCCTTCAGGTCCGGGCGACCCGACTGGCCCGGGTGGTCCTTCGGCTCCAGGAGCACCGTCAGCGCCGTCTGCGCCGGCCGGCCCTTCAGGCCCGGGCGATCCAACCGGTCCGGGCGGTCCTTCAGGCCCCTCTGGGCCCACGGGTCCGGGTGAGCCTTCGGCTCCAGGAGCACCGTCAGCGCCGTCTGCGCCGGCCGGCCCTTCAGGCC
>CAYYFS010000014.1:0-10988 GCA_964471055.1 uncultured Dehalococcoidales bacterium | reverse complement strand
CGGGCGGTCCCGGTGTGCCTTCAGGCCCGATCGGTCCTGTGGGTCCCTGCGGCCCTACCGGTCCCTGTTTGCCCTGAGGCCCGGGATCCCCCGGGTCGCCTTTGGGTCCTTCCGGTCCCGCCATGTTCCAGGCGAGCAGGGTTTCTTTCTTCCTGCACTCGTCGTTGGAGTCGACGATCCTCGGCTGCCCTGCGGGGTTAACGCAGGCGTAGACCTGTTCGCCGCCTCCGGAGGCCATCGCCCAGGAGGCTCCTGCGGCTGCGATGAGCAGTACCGCGCAAAGCCCTATGGCGAGCATCCGTCCCGTGGTGAACTTCATCGGTTCTGTACCTCCCGCTGGCTGTTCTGGCTGCCCGGTGCGGGCGCCGCGAGGGTGTGAGCACGACGAGGGCAAGAAGGGCGGGAACCGGAGCCTTTTGCGAAGGCCGCTGTCGGCGGGTCAACGGAAGAAGGTGCTGCGAATTGCCCCGCTATACCTCATCCTCGTGCGCGTGGCGCACCGTAGCACCTTTCGATGCCAGAGGCCAGATCGACGACGAATCGCGATGCGTATCTGGCTGTTCGGTCCGTCACTCTGGCTAGTGAGCTATTCGGATTGGCTGTTCTGACAGCGGGCGGGCACGAAGAGCTTGCGATGGTCTCGAAGATGAAAAGAGCGGGCGGCGGGTCTCCCGCCGCCCGCTCGCCGCATGTCACACGGCACCATGCTGACGTGCTGCGTTGGTTAGCCTCCGTGCGTGATCAAGCCTGCGTTCTCGTCTACCAGTGGACGACTACGAGACCGTCGGATCCCGGGTGGCCGACGCCGAAACCGACCATGGTGCCCAACCCTCCTTCGCCGGCACTCCTTGTCGGGGGAACGATCCCGGTGACCGGCGCACCGCCAAAGCCGCCAGGGGTCGAAAACCCGCCGCTGTAGCCGGTATGCCCTGGGTTGCCGGCCAACGTATTGCCGACGCCGCCAGCTCCTCCAGCTCCGCCGCCCAGTTCGCTCCCCGGCCATCCGCCGCCGCCGCCGTCGGCGTACTGTGGCGAATCGATGCCGCAAGAGATCATGCTATTGCCTCCCCAGCCGCCCTGGTCTGAGACTGCGCCAATCCCACCGGCACCGACCGTGATCCAACAGGCGCTGACGGACATAACCGACAGGGTGGCCTTCGTGTACCCGCCGCTGCCGCCGCCACCGCCGCTGCCGGCGCTGCCGGCGCTGCCGGCGCTGCCGCCACCCCATATGTCTGTATTGGTGCCTAGACCGCCGCCGCCACCGCCGCCCCACAGTTCGACGACGATCTCGGCTATGCCGGGATGCACGGTGAATGTGCTGTCGACACTGAAGACCGCCGACCCGCTCGGCACCGGCGTGGGCGTGGGGGGGCGGAAGTTGTGTGCGCCGCGTCGACGGTGCCGGTGTCAGGAAGTAGCGGAGCGGCGGGTTGAAATCCAGGTGTTGTCGTGCGAGGCCCGGGAGGATTCAGCATCGTTTCGATCAGCAGCCCTCCCGGGCACTTCCCGATAGCGCGTCTACTTACACAGCAGCTGGATCTGATCCAGCAAGAGCCCCTGGCGTCCCTTGAAACCCGTAGCTACCGTGCTGGCGGGGCATTTGATGGTTGTCAGACCCGCGCCTGACTCCTGGTTGCCGACAAGGGGGGACGGGTATTCATTCCCGGACCTGAAGTTGGTGCACACTACTCCCATCTGGTCGACGATGGTTCCGAACCCCACATTCCCCACTCTGAGTCGCAAACCTGTCAGCGCGTACCCGGCCGGGCAGCTCAGCGCGTAGTCCGAGCCTCCCGAGCCACCGACCCCTGGGGTGACGGTCGCAACGCCCAGGTTCGGGCCGAACACCCCTATCGAATCTAGGTTCCGGCACCACATCCGGGTCTGGTCGATATCATCTCCCGCCCTCCCCGAAAGGCCTACGCCAATGGCGTTGTCAGGGCAAAGGAGCGGACCGAAGGCATCACCGCCTGAGCCACCGCCCGCGGCTGACGTGTGCTCAGGGCCAAGCGTGTAAGAGGCCGCCGGTCCCGGCGGTCCTGCGGGTCCTGGCGCTCCGTCG
Source organism: uncultured Dehalococcoidales bacterium (assembly GCA_964471055.1). Taxonomy (GTDB): domain Bacteria; phylum Chloroflexota; class Dehalococcoidia; order Lucifugimonadales; family Lucifugimonadaceae; genus CAYYFS01. The sequence continues at coordinate 8,923 of CAYYFS010000014.1, read as the reverse complement.
GCGCCGGGCGCGCCATCCGCGCCGTCAACCCCGTCAGCACCATCGGCTCCGGGGGTGCCGTCAGCACCATCAGCGCCATCCGCGCCGTCAGCACCGTCAGCGCCATCCGCGCCGTCAGCACCGTCAGCACCGTCGGTTCCCGGAGCACCGTCAATCCCATCGGCTCCCGGAGCGCCATCGATGCCGTCAGCGCCATCCGCGCCCCGGTCGCCCTGCGGACCGGTGATGTTCCAGACGAGTGTGGTCTCTTTCTTCTTGCACTCGTCGACCGAATCGACCATGCGCGGCTGTCCTGCGGGGTTCACGCAGGCGTAGATGTGATCGTCCCCACCGCCGTTGGTCGCCAGCGCCAGGGAGGCGCCGCCTGCGGCGATGAGTATGGCCGCGAAGAGCCCCATGGGGATCGCGTGTTTCCTGGAGAGTCTCATCTGCTTTTGACCTTTCTCCGGCTGTTGTGGCTGCTGCCCGACGCGCGTGGCGGTCTCCCGGCCCCGTGAGTCGGGTGTCATGGGAGTCTGAGCACGACGGGCAGGAAGGGTGGGAGTCGGCACCCGGCGGCGGGCTCGCAGGCCAGCCCATTCTGGACGGAGGTTGTCACTATGCCGATCCGTGCCCGTCGTACGGCCGGCAGTGTAGACCTTTTCGTTGTACTGGGCCAGTCTCGCGACGATTGGCGGGTTGGACCGCCCCGGGCGGAGCGGGATTACCGACGCCGGGCACACAGAAATCGTAGGCAGGCCAACGGCAGTTGCGCGCGCCGCTCCGACGTGCGATTGTGTCGCAGGCCCGCCGGGTCCACGCACCGCCGGGCGGTAGTTGAGCTATCCGGCAGGTAGTCGATCAGGAGAAGCATGTATGAACGTCATCTGGATCGTGGCCGATACATTGCGGCGGGACCACATGGGCTCGTACGGAAACGACCGCATCCGCACCCCCGCGCTGGATGCGCTTGCGGCGAAATCGACACGCTTCGACTCTCACTACATCGGCGCGTTCCCCACCATGCCCTCCCGGGCCGACTACTTCACCGGCCGCCACAGCATGTCGTTCATGGGCTGGGAACCCTTCGCAGACGACGTGACGACGCTGGGTCAGTTGCTGGCCGAAGAGGGCGTCCACACTGCGGCCGTGGCGGACACGCCCTTCTTCTGGCGGCACAGCTACAACTACGACCGCGGTTTCCAGACGTACTTCGCCGTCCAGGGCCAGGAAGGCTCGCCGACGCGCGTCCAGGGCGTCGGACACCACGAATCCCGCGACACCGTCGCGTGGTGGCGGAAGGAATCGGACCGGAACGTGGCGCAGACCATGATCCGGGCGGGGGACTGGCTGGAACGCCACTACAAGGAGCAGTTCTTCCTGTATGTCGACACCTGGGATCCCCACGAGCCCTGGGACGCTCCGCCGTACTACACCGAGCTGTACATGCCCGACTACGACGGCGAGATCATCCAACCCACGTACGCGTACTGGCACGAGACTCCCGGCATGTCGGAGGCCACGGTCGAAAAGGCGCTCGCCACCTACTGCGGTGAAGTGACGATGGTCGATACCTGGGTCGGGCACCTGCTTCGCAAGGTGGAGAACATGGGCATCGCCGAAGACACGGCCGTTATCTTCACCTCCGATCACGGTTTCTACTTCGGCGAGCACGGCGGCCTGTTCGGGAAGATGCACTTCGCGAAGCGGCCCGACGGCAGCCTGTACCGCCACGGTGACCCCGATTCGCAGTGGACCCACTCCCCCCTGTACCAGGAACTCGTGCACATCCCGCTGCTGTGCTCCGTGCCGGGGGTTGCAGCCGGGTCATACGGCGGGCTCACAACGGCGGTGGACGTGATGCCGACGGTGCTGGACCTGTTCGACCAGCCGATCCCGGACTGGGTGGAAGGGCGGTCGCTACTGCCGGCTGCCCGAGACCCGGGCACGCAGGGCCGGGAGTGCACGGTCAGCACCATCCCGTTCGCCAACCCGGGCGACCGCGTGAGTTCGGTGGACAACATCAGCCGGCCGATGCTGGCCGGGGTGGTCACGACGGTGACAGCAGGGGAGTGGTCGCTGCTGTACACGGTGGACCCGGGGATGTCGGAGCTGTACCACCTGGCGAGTGACCCGAAGCAGGAAAAGAACGTCATTGGCGACAATCCTGAGACCGCTCGTGAACTGCATCAACTGCTGGTGAAGTTCATGCGCGAAACGAACCTGGCGGACCACCTGCTGAAGCCGCGGCTCGAACTGCGCTTGTAATACGAAAGCCGCGGTCGGGGCATCCGCAATCCAAAGAGGAAGGGGCTGAACGGTGAAGTACGACCTGGTTGTGAAGAACGGCATGGTGGTGGACCCATCGCAGGGTCTGCACTGCGGGGCGGATGTGGCGATTGCCGGAGGGAAGATCGCGGCGGTGGCGCCCGGACTGGACGCCTCGGAGGCGGCGAGGGTTGTGGATGCGACCGGGAAGCTGGTGACGCCGGGGTTCATCGACTTTCACGTGCACGTGTATACGTCGCGGCCGAACAGGCCGGGCCTGGACGCCGACAGCACGAGCCTGGCGAACGGGGCGACGACGGTGCTGGACGCCGGGACGCTTCCGGCGGGGCAGTTCCCGCACTTCCTGGACACGGATATCCGCACGAGCAAGTGCCGGGTCCTTTCGCTCATACGGATGCCGGATCCGAACGGTCCGACCCCCGCGACGATCGCCGAAACGGCGGAGATGATCAGGGAGCATCCGGACGTGCTGATCGGCGTGAAGTACCACCACTCGCAGCACTATCCGTCGCTGCCTCTCGCTCGTGAGGCGGCGGACTTCGCGGGCGGAATGCTGATGTGCGAGGCGTACGGGCCGCCGGTTCCACACCTGCTGGAGTACCTGGGGCCCGGGGACGCACTGACACACACGTTCCACGCGTGGTTCCGGATGCCGCTGTTCGATCGCCATGGGCGAGTTTTCCAGGAGGTCAGGCAGGCTGTGGAAGACGGAGTCGTCCTGGATGTGGGGCACGGCTCCCGCGGATTCTCGTTCCGGACCATGGAGCGTGCGATGGAGCAGGGCGTGGGGGCGACGACGATCAGCACTGACCTGCACACGGGGAACGTGGACGGGCCTGTGTACGACATGCCCACGACGATGTCGAAGTTCCTTGCGCTGGGGATGTCGCTTGACGAGGTGATCGAGAGGTCGACGAGCGTGCCCGCGAAGCTGCTGGGCCGCGAGGGGGAGATCGGGACGCTGAAAGTGGGTTCCGCGGGTGATGTCGTGGTGAGCGAACTCGCCCAGGGGGAGCACGTCTTCCTTGACGTGCTTCACGAGAAGCGCGTCGGGCGCGAGCGCATCCTGCCGGAGGTGGTGATCGCTGGCGGCGAGGTGTACGACGGTCCGCGGTACGAGCCGAAGGAGATGACGCACGAAGCGGACGCGCCGCCGGGCTTCATCGACGGCGGCGCCGTGTCTTCCTGAGCGGGCGGGAAGCGGCCCTGCCTGCGGGCTCTGTGAAACCCTACTCGGCGACGTACGGGATGGTCTGCGGGCCGTGCGGGAGCACGCATACCCGCGCGTCCGGACCGGCGGCCTCGAGCGCCTCTCGCGTGGCCTCCGTTACGTCGTCGATGGGAGTCAGGTGCGCAGCCCGGACCTGATCGTCGGACAGGTAGCTGTTCTTGAAGAGGATCCGGTGGTGAGCCTGTATTTGCGCCTGAAGTTGTGCCTCCCACTGGTCCGGCACTGAGTAGTCGGGCTGGTGGATCATCTCCAGCAGGGCTTCCGGCGAGGATTGCGACAGAAGTATGTCCTTGTACGGGCCGTGGTTGGGGATACCGTCGCGGCACTCCGACGCGGCGATGATGGTGCCGCCCTCCGTCGTCACCTGCGATGCGGCGGACATCCCTTTGACCGATTGGTACAGGTTCTGATCAAGGGGGTAGCCGGAGTTCGTAGTAACCACGACCGGGAAGGGAGCGGGCACAGCCTGCATCGCGTCGCGCCGTGCCGTTTCGTAAGCCTGCCGGTGTTCAGTGAACAACTCACCGGCGAACACCGCGGTGACATCCTGGTCCCGGTTCAGCGTTACGTCCATTGCAAAGTGGACGCCGACCATACGAGCGACTTCGCGCACGTCATTCTGGATCGGGTTACCTTCGGTGACCCCCCACCTGGCATTGGGTGATGCGATGCGGGCAGCGTCGTGCAGGACCATGACGGTTTCGATACCGGAAAGGCCGGGCGCGACCAACTTGGGACCGCCGCTGAACCCTGCGAACAGGTGCGGCTCGACGAAGCCGGTGGTGATGCGTACGTCCGCCTCGACCCACTCCCGGTTCAGCCATACCGGCACCCCGGTGGACGTGTCGGCGAGGCGGGTCAAAGTCGACGGGTCGCGGCCGTCATGGTTCACGACGCGGTAGTCCCGCACGATCTCGGGGCTGATCATTGCTTCGAGCTCGGCATGGTCGTTGGAGCGATGGGTGCCGGTCGCGATGAGGATCACGATGTCCTCGGGCCGGGTCTCCGGCATCTCCGCGAACAAGGCCTCCAGCATCAGGCGACGGGGCTGTGCCCGAGTGATGTCGCAGATGGAGATCGCTACCTTCGCACCGCGGCGGACAATCTCGCGTAGGGGCGGGCAGCCAGCGGGCTCTCGCACCGCGGCCAGCATCGCCGCCGCCGGGTCGGGCAATGCGGCCCGGTGCTTGGGTGTGATGACCGTCGTGCGGTCCTCGGGAACGTCGACCTCAAGTCCCGTGGTGCCGTAGTCCAGCTTCAGCCGCAACAGATGCTCCTTTCGTGAGGGGAATTCAACACTTGATACGTTACCCCACGCGGCGAGGCCGGCGCGGAACGCCGACCCCGTTGTTTCTCCTGTTCGGTTCTTTTGAGCCACGGCCACGGCACACGCGCTGCCGGGCCGCCTATTCCTGCACGACGGCGGGTGCCTCGGCAGAGGAGGCAGGTTGGCCTCCACCCGTGACGCGCCGCCTGAGGCCTTCCACAAGGCTGTACACCACCGGCACGACGACGAGCGTGAGCAGGGTGGAGGTGAACAACCCACCTATGACCACGGTGGCCAGCTCTGAGGCGATTACCGCTCCCTCGGTGAAACCGAGCGACATCGGGATCATCGCCAGGATCGTGGTGGCTGCGGTCATCAGCACCGGGCGCAGCCGCAGCCGCCCGCCCTCCATCAGAGCGTCGCGAACGCTTAGCCCGCGGCCCCGCAGCTGGTTCACGAAGTCGATCAGTACGATGCCGTTCGTCACGACGATGCCCACGAGCATCAGGACGCCGAACATGGCGGGCATGCTGAGCGCCCGGCCGGTGATGGCCAGGGCGGCGAGCGCGCCGATCGACGCCAGCGGCAGGCAGAACATGATGACGAACGGGCTGAGCAGCGAGCCCATCACGAGCACCATGACGATGTACACGATGACCACGCCTGCGATGATCCCGAAGTACAGGTCGTTGAACGCTTCCATGAACTGCTGCTGGATGCCGCCGTACACGATCTCCACACCGGGCGGAAGTGGAACCGCGTCCACGCGCTCGACAATGTCGGCGTTAACCTCACCCGTGTTCTCCGCGATGATCGTCCCGGTGATGGTGGCCGCCGGTTTCTGGCTACGCCGCGAGATCTGGGCCGGCGCATCCCTCTTTTCGATAGTGGCGATGGCGGACAGAGGAATGGGGATCCCCTGGAACGAGCCGATAGTGAGAGCACCGAGCGCTTCCACGTCGCCAATGCCGGCCTTGTCCGCCCGCATTACGACGTCCATCGCCTGGCCGTCCAGACGCACGCTCGTCACGGTCTGTCCGACGGTCAGCTCCCGCAGCACCATTCCCACCTGCGCACCGGTCAGACCGACGCCCAGGGCCCGGGCGGGATCCACGTCTACGGCCACTTCCGAAAGGGATACGACGGCGGCGCTTGAGACATCGATGACGCCCGGCGTGCCGTTCACGGCTGCGAGGACGTCCAGGGCCGCGGCCTTCACCACGTCCGGTTCGGCACCCGTGACAGCGATCTCAAGCGACGAGCTGAGGTCCTGATGGCTGCCTTCAACGATTGAGTGCACGCCTTCGATGGTGCGCAACTGCTCGCGCGCCATCTCCTCGACGGCTTTCAGGTCGGCGTCATCATGCAGCCTCACGGTGATCGACGCCCCGCGGGTTCCCCCGCCCTGAAGCATCCTGCCGAGGGACATTATGTCGACCCCGGTGCCCGTGCCCAGGCTGATAAGCGTGCTGTAGGTATCGACGTCGGGCAACGCGGCGATGATCTCCTCGGCCTCTATCGCCTTCTCGATGGCCTTCTCCGGCGTGCTCAGGTCGGCCGGAAGAGAGATGCTCGCGTAGAACTCCTTCTCCCCGGAGGAAGGTATGAAGGCAGTGGGGATGAACCGCACTAGCACCAGGCTCCCGAAGAAGAGAAGCGCCGCGATCACAAGCGTCAGGGCACGGTGGGAAAGCGCCCACCGGAGGATCGGCGTGTACCCGCGCTGGAGCACTGTCCGCCGGTCTCCCGGATCCCTCCGTGTGCCGAGTTGTCGCCTGCCCACCAGGAACCTGGCGAGGATGGGGACGACCGTAAGGGCCACGACGAGAGACGCGAGCAGGGCAATGGTGACGGTGAGGGCGAACGGACGGAACATGACGCCGACGATGCCGCCCACGAACCCGAGCGGCAGGAACACCGCGACCGTGGTCATCGTGGAGCCGAAGATGGCGACCGCCACCTCCCGCGTCCCTTCAAGCACGGAGGTGTTGAGGTCGTCGCCTTCCTGCACGTGGCGGAATATGTTTTCCAGGACCACGATGGAGTCGTCCACGACCCTCCCGACCGCGATCGCGAGGCCGCCGAGGGTCAGGATGTTCACAGTGAACCCCTGGAGGAACAGGACGAGAATGGCCACGACGAGCGAGAGCGGTATGGAAACGGCCGCCGCAATCGCGCTCCGGAAGCTCATCAGGAACAGCCAGATGGCAATCACGGCCGCGGCCGCGCCGATCAGCCCCTCGCGGGTGAGACCGGTGATCGACTCCTCAATGAACGTGGACTGATCCAGGATCGTATCGATCCTGAGCCCGTCGCCATAGCTTTCCCGGACCGCCTCCACCTCCTCCATGATGGCGTTTGCAACGCGCACGGTGTTGGCGCCCTGCATCTTGCTGACCGTTACGCCGACGCTCGGTAGACCGTTGATGCGCGAGACCCCGGAGGCGGTCTGCTTTGCGATCTGAACGGTGGCGATGTCTTTGAGGGCGATGGGCGCCGGCACGTCGCCGGTCGTGTCGAGGCCGACAAACAGCTTCTCGATTTCCTCCAGCGACTCAAGCTGGCTGATCGTCCGGAGAGGCAACACGCCGGTATCCGTGCCCACTGTCCCGGCGGGAATCGAGATGTTGCTCGCCTGCAGCACGCCCGAGACCTGCTGGGTGGTCAGGCCGAGCTCGTTCATTCGCCCGGTATCGAGAACCACCTCGAGCTGCTGTCCGGTGCCGCCGATGATGTCCACCGCGTGTACGCCTGAGATTCCGTCGATCCGGGGTACGAGGCTGGTACGCGCGACGCGCTCCAATTCGGCCGTGCTCATGTCGCCTGACAGGCTGAGCTGCACGACCGGGAGAAACTCGTTGAGGTTCAGCCGCGTCACATCGGGCCGGGTCGCGCCCGGCGGCAGGCTGACTCCGTTGACGGCGTTCGAAACTTCGTCCGCGGCCGCCTTCATGTCATACCCGTAGTCCCACTGAGCAATCAGGATCGAGAAGTTCTCCGCGGAAACCGACTGGAGGCTCTTGATACCGGCAACGCTGGCAACGGCCCCCTCCAGGGGCGCGGTGATTTCTGCAGCGATGTCCTCAGGGCTCCCGCCGGGCTGCGCGGTGACCACCGTGACCAGGGGGAAATCTATGTCCGGCATGAGTTCCTGGTTGATGCTCAGCGCGGCGTAGATTCCCGCCGCCACCAGAGCGATCGCGACCAGCAGCGTGACTGACGCTTTCTTCAGCGAGATTTCGGTCAAGAACGACAACTCTGTGTCCTCCGGCTACGTGTTCGGTTCAGACCCAATGAGTGGGCGGTGCGATCAAAGCAGATGTGGCGGGGCGGCTCGGTCAGGATTCCGTGGTCTTTCTTCCCAGAGCCCTTACGAGCAGCTCCGTTGCCTCAATAAGCTTCTCGGTCTCGTGCGTGTCGAGTAGCTCCACCATCTGCTCAATGCTGGAGCGACTGATCTGCCAGAAACGCTCTATGGCCTCGTTTCCGTGCCTCGTCAGCTCGCACGTGACTACCCTGCGATCGGCCTGGTCGTGAGACCGCGTTACGAGTTCTCTGCCCACCAGTCGGTCCATCATGCCGGTCGCCGAGGACAGGCTGACGCCCAGGCGATCGGCCAGGTCGCTCATGCGTCGCGGGCCTTCCGAGAGCAGCGCGAGCGCTCGAAGCTGCGGCATCGTGAGCTCGATGTCCGGCCATTTTCCGACCGCCGCGGGCCTGGTCTGGAGCGCCACGATGTGCGTGAGCTCCAGAAGCCGGGCAGCCAGTTCCTCTTTCGACATGGTGTAGCGTGAGATAAACGGTTCGTGTCAGTCAAACCATTCTAACCACCTGAATGTCCGGACGCAACACGCGCTTTCAACCGGCTCGTGGGCGCGCAAACCCGGATGGCTGGCCACACTCGGCGTTGACACTGCGCGCTAGATTGGGGAGACTACTTCTTTGCGCCCGTTTCGAGGACCGCCAGCCCGATGGCCTCCGAATGGGACAGCTCCCAGGAAACGGAAGGCCGACGAATGAGACTGGCATCGCGTATGGCGCGCCTCGGCACGGAAGAGGCGTTTGAGACCCTGGCGCAGGCGAAGGCGCTCGAGGCTCAGGGGCGGGACATAGTCCACCTGGAGATTGGAGAGCCGGACTTCGACACCGCGCCACAC
>CAYYFS010000013.1:19771-23290 GCA_964471055.1 uncultured Dehalococcoidales bacterium | reverse complement strand
CGAGCAACGTGACCCGAGTCGACCTGGAACGTGCGCTGCCGGACGTGACGTCGACACAGCATCTGTCCGGCCTGGAGAAACCCGTCACCGTGTTCCGGGACCCGTGGGGTATCCCGCATATCCGGGCCTCCTGCGAGCGAGACGCCTTCTTCGCACAGGGTTTCGCCACGGCTCAGGATCGGCTGTGGCACATGGACTACGACCGCCGCCGGGCCACGGGCAGATGGGCGGAGTTCGCCGGACCGAACGCTCTGCCCGGTGACCGGCTGTTCCGCCGCATGAGCCTGGAGCGCGCGGCCAGGGCCGACTATCGGGCGTCCTCGCCGGAGGCGCGCTCCATGCTGGACGCGTACACGGCGGGCGTGAACGCGTTCATGGGGACTACCCGGTCGCTGCCGGTCGAGTACTCGATCCTGGACGCGACACCGGAACCGTGGGAAGCGTGGCAGTGCCTCGCCGCTTACAAGATCCGGAACACGCCGATGGGCACGTTTGAGATGAAGCTGTGGCGGGCCCGGGTGGCGAAGACGCTCGGGGCCGAGCGGGCGGCGAAGCTGTTCAGGGGCTACCAGCCCGGCCACCTGGTCACGGTGCCGCCCGGGGAGCCGTACGCCGGCGCGCCCGAAGACGGCCTCGAGGAACTGGCCGAGGTCTGCAGGGTGCTCAGCATCCCCGGGGATGCGCTCGCCGGGAGCAACTCTTGGGTCGTCTCGGGGGAGCGCTCCGCGACGGGCCTGCCGCTGGTGGCGGGTGATTCGCACCGGCCGCTGGACACCCCGAACGTCTACTACCAGGTCCACATCACGTGCCCGGAGTTCAGCGTCAGCGGTTACTCGATACCGGGCGTGCCCGGCGCTCCACACTTCAGCCATACCCAGTTCGTGGCTTTCGGCATGACGCACGGAATGGCCGACTACCAGGACCTGTTCATCGAACGGTTCCGCAACGAGGGCGGCCGCCTGGAATGCGAATACCAGGGCCGGTGGGAGCCCGCCGAGGTGGCCGAGGAGACGATCCGCATCCGGGGCGCCGAGCCCGAGGCGCTGACCGTGGTCACGACCCGGCACGGGCCGATCATCGCCGGCGACCCCGCACAGGGACAGGGCCTTGCGTTCTGCGCTACCGGCACCAACACCGGTAGACCCTGGCCTGACGCAATCCGCGCCATCCTGCTTGCGCGGTCGGCCGACGAGCTGGAAGAGGCGGTGCGCGACTGGAACGAGCCGGTCAACAACTACATGTACGGTGACGTTCGCGGCGAGTTCGGATACCGGCTGCGCGGCCTCATCCCCGTACGGCACACGTCGAACCACTGGGGCCCCGTGCCCGGCTGGACCGGGGAGCACGAGTGGCAGGGGATGATCCCTTGGGAGGAAATGCCACAGGTCAGGAACCCGGAGCGGGGCTTTGCGGTCACGGGCAACCAGCGGGTCGCACCCGCGGACTTCCCGCACTACATCGGTCTGGACTACAACCCCGGATACCGCGCTCGGCGCATCGCCGACCGCCTCATGGCCATGCCCGAGGGGACCGCTGGCGTGGACGACATGGCTTCCGTCCACGCCGAGCGGACGTCGATCCCGGCGAAGGTGATGATCGAAGCGATGCGTGGCATCACGCCCGGCTCGCAGCGGCCAAGAGAGGCCCGTGATCTGCTTCTTGCATGGGACGGGAAGATGGATCGCGAATCTCCTGCTGCCGCTGTCTACGCGGCAACACGCTTCCACTGGCTGCGTGAGGTGATCGATGAGGCCCTCGGCCCACTGGCCGACGAGGCGTTTCTGGAGAAGGGCCGCGGTGGTCCCACCCACTGCATTCAGCTCTACAGCCGCGCCGTCACTGCGATGGGGCAAGGCGACGATTCGGTGCTCCCTGAGGGGCGCACGTGGCCGGACGTTCTGGAGGATGCACTGGCCAGGGCGGTGGAGGACCTCACGGAGCGCCTGGGACCCGACATGGCTGAATGGCAATGGGGGAAGGTCCACCGCACGCACCCGGTGCATCCCCTGTCGGCCTCGTTCCCGGACCTGGCGGACCTGCTCGATCCACCGGGAGTCCCGGCCTCCGGAGACGGCGAGACGCCCCAGCAGGGCGGCTACTCTCACGAGGATCGCTTCACCGTCACGGCAGTGTCGGTCAACCGGTACATCCACGATCCGTCCGACTGGCGGCGGTCGCGCTGGATTGTGCCGCTGGGCGCGTCCGGCCACCCGGCTAGCCCCCACTACGCCGACCAGGCGGAGCTGTGGGCCGCGGTGGAGTACGTACCCCAGCTGTGGGATTGGGATGAGATAGCGACGGAGGCGGAGACGCGCCAGGAGTTGTTGCCCGGAGGATAGCGCCGCCGGTCGACCGACAGGGTTCCCCGGCAGCGGAGAGACCGCGAAGGGACTGGCTCGATGGACTCTCGCGAAAGAGTGCGGCTTGCCCTGACCTGCCGCGAGCCCGACCGGCCGCCCTTCGCCCTCGGCTTCTTCCATCAGACGGTGCCCGGCACCGAGCCGGTAGACGTGGACGAGTACTTCGGTTCGGACGTTCGTTTCCTCACCTTCGATGAGCCCGCCGACCATGTCGCCTTCCTGGGGTACCTCAAGGGACTGCCCGAGGACGTCTACGTCGGCGATCTCCGACAGCTCAGGACGTACAACCGGTGGGACTACCACCCGGAGCTGGGTCCTCACGGCCCTCTGACGGCAGCCCGAAGGCCGGAAGACCTGGCCGACTTCTCCCCTCCGAACTCGGTGGACGAGCAGCAGATCCCGGAGCTGCGGCGCCGGGTGGGCGAATGGCACCGTCGGGGACTGGCGGTAGCCGGCGGCCCGCCGCATCTGGGAGGCGAGCTGTTCGAGACGGCAGCGCGCCTACGGGGATACGACACCTTCTTCGTCGACCTCGTGGAGCACAAACCGCTCGTCCACTACCTGCTCGACCAGCTGACCGCGGTTCTCTTGCAGAGTGTCTACATCCTGGCGCGGGCGGGAATCGACACGTTGATGCTCGACGACGATGTAGCGATGCCGACCGGGATGATGATCGGCCTCGATACGTGGCGGGAATTCCTGGGACCCCGGTTGTCGCGCGTGATCCGCACCGCCCGCAGCATCTCTCCGGAGATACTCGTCTGCTATCACAGCGACGGGGACTTCACCGATCTGCTGCCGGACCTCATCGAGATCGGGATCAACGCGATCAACCCCGTGCAGCCGGATTGCATGGACGCCGCGGCGATCAAGCGCGACTTCGGCGATCGCCTCGCGATGTGGGGCACGGTAGGCACGGCGAGGTGTTGGGACGAAGGCACGCCGGAACAGATGCGGGCGGAGGTCAGAGCGCGCGTGGATTCCCTGGGCACCGGAGGCGGGCTGCTGCTCTGTCCGGCGTACGACCTGGTCTTCACCCCCAAGGAGAACATGGCAGCCTTCTCCGAGGCGTGCAAAGCCGTCTCCTGACCTCCATCGTGCTCCGGCCGCTTGCCAGTGCGCCCTTGAGCGCCCACACTCACGGAGACCGGGGACAGAC
>CAYYFS010000013.1:13625-19671 GCA_964471055.1 uncultured Dehalococcoidales bacterium | reverse complement strand
GGCCGCTTGCCAGTGCGCCCTTGAGCGCCCACACTCACGGAGACCGGGGACAGACCCGGCTCCGGGCAAGTGGCGGAGGCGCACATGGCCTACGGGCGGTACTTCGAAGATTTCACAGTGGGCGAGACCATCCGGCACTGGCCGGGCCGCACTATCACCGAGACGGACAACACGTGGTTCGCGCTGCTCACGCAGAATCAGCACCCCGTGCACATCGACGCCAGCTACGCGAAGCGGTACACCCAGCACGGCCAGCGCCTCGTCGTCGGCACCCTGGTGTTCGCGATAGCGGTCGGCCAGACCGTGGCCGATGTATCGGGACGCGCGATAGCCAACCTCGACTACGAACGGATCACGCACGACGGTCCTGTGTTTCACGGCGACACCATCTACACCGAGACCGAAGTCCTGGAAACCCGCGAAGCGTCGAAGGGTGATCGCGGCGTGATCTATGCGGAAACGCGGGTCAGGAATCAGAAGGACGAGCAGGTCATGACCTTCCGCCGCCATGTTCTGGTGCCGATGAAGAACCACGAAACACTCGGCGAAGGGAGGCTCCCGGTATGACAGGCCGGGCCGCACCGCTCGAAGGCGTCAGGATCGTCGCCCTCTCCCAGTTCGGCGCCGCGCCGTTCGGCACCGCTGTCCTTGCCGACATGGGCGCCGAGGTGATCAAGATCGAGGACCCGGAGTCGGGCGGTGACGTTTCCCGCTACGTGCCGCCGTACGAGATCGAGGCCGATTCGCTGTACTTCCAGGCTTTCAACCGCGGCAAGAAATCGGTTGCCATCAACCTCAGGCACCCGGAAGGGCGGAGCGTGTTTCGCGACCTTGTCCGCGTCTCGGACGTGGTCTGCAACAACCTTCGCGGTGACCAGCCCGCGCGCCTCGGCCTGACCTACGACCACCTCAAGGAGGTCAATCCCCGGGTCGTCTGCGGCTCGCTGTCCGGCTTCGGGCTGACCGGCCCGCGCGCCGCGGAGCCCGGGTACGACCCGTTGATGCAGGCGTACGCCGGTTACATGGCGCTCACCGGGGAGCCGGGCGGACCGCCCGCGAAGGCAGGGGTTTCGATCATCGATTTCGCCGGGGGGTACGCCTTCGGCCTGGGCCTGATGGCCGGCCTGCTCGACGCCCGCCGCACCGGGGTCGGCCGCGACATCGACGTCAGCCTGCTCGAAACCGCAGTGTCGATGCTTTCGTATATGGCCGCGTGGTCGCTGAACACCGACTGGGAGCCGTCGCGGACGGCGCTGTCGGCCCACCAGACGATCGTTCCGGCGCAGACCTTCGCCACCGCCGACGGCTGGATCGTCGTCTTCCCGGCCAAGGAGCGGTTCTACCGGGACATGGTGGCCCTGATGGACCTCGGGAACCTCGCGGACGATGTCCGGTTTGCCGCGTTCCCTGACCGGAACCGCAACCGCGAGGAATTGCTCCCGATCCTCGCCGAGCGGTTCGCCGAGCGCACCACTGCAGACTGGCTCGGCCTGCTGAGGGGCCGGGTACCGTGCGCACCCGTCAACTCGCTCCGGGAGGCTCTGGAGGACGAGCAGGTCCGCGCCCGGGGCCTCATCGTCGAATCGGAGCACCCGACTTATGGGCGCATCCGCCAGGTCGGAAGCCCGATCAAGACCGAGGGCGCTGTCACCGAGCCCGCGCCCGGGCCGTCCCTCGGCCAGCACACGGACGACGTATTGGCCGACGTGCTCGGCTACTCGGCGCAGCGGATCGCGGCCCTTCGCACCGCCGGGGCCGTCGCCTAGCCCGCCAGGGCCAGCGCCGCGCGGATATCCTCCGCTACCATCCGTTGCTTGCTCTTCTCGATGAGGTAGCTTCGCCCCGTCGACAGATAGGACGGGAACACCCTGACGCCTCCCAGGTGGTACGGCTCATGCCTGATCCTGTACGTCGAACCGGCCGGTATGACCCGCTTCCGCGTCTGCCTCCTCGCGACGTAGTTCATGGCCCGAATGGCGACATCGCCCATCGCCAGCACAGCAACCGTGTTTGGGAACAGCGCCAGTTCCTGCTCAAGCAAGTGCGAGCACGCCTCGATGCTCTTCGTTGGCACCGAGTAGCCCGTCTTCCCGCACTTCACGGCGGTCGTGATGTAGACTCCGCGGGCGAGGATCTCGGCCATCGACGAAACCGGCGCTCCGGCGTCGCCAAAAGCCTGCATCGTAGTCTCAAGGTATGACGGCATCCCTTCCGCGTAGAAGTAGTCGGCAGGATCATCGGGCGGCGCCTCGGCGACCATCGCGACTTTCACCCGCTCGGGATCGACATCTGCGTCGGGAACCGTGTACCGCTCCGCGTTGACGCCCCGGCACGGGAACTCCGTGCACGCTACGCAGTTTCTGACCTGCATTCCCTCGGCCTTCCGTCCTCGGCCCGCGCGATCCGGGCGCAGCAGCGACGCCCGTGCGACCCGCGCACGCCGGCTGGATCCTGTGACCGCCATTTGCCCGCCGAGCATACCGTGTCCCTCGCATAGCGCGGGATGCAGGGCAGGAAATCGTCGCCCGCCTGCCGCGTCGCCGTCGTCAGAGGGCCCCGAGTTTGCCGCCCGACGCCGCTCGCGGCCGGGGAAACGGGCGGGATCGGTCAACCGGCACACATGCGGTCCGAGGTCCGACACTATCGAGCACCATAAAGTCGAAACTCGTGGGAAATGACAGTAGTAGTCACGATATCGTAACGCAAAACGCTAAGATATGGCCTTGACCCGCCGTCGGAGCGAGGTAAAATGGAAACGAACGGGGAAGTAGGCGTCCCCGCAATTGCTGGAGAAAGGAGAGGCGCCATGGACCGGCTGTATGTCTGGTACCACGCGTGGTACGTCCCCTGTCTCCGGTCCGGGTGGTGGGAGTGACCAGGAGCTGAGAGCCATTCCGGACCTTCTAGATCACTCCGGGCCTTGCGCTGCATAGTCGGGTTCAGCCGGCCGGCGGGCCGTCAGAGTCCATAGTCGGCGGCAGCCCATGCGGTCCAAGGACCACAAAGCGGGGCCCCGGGGATCGACTTCAGCAGCACCAGAGGCGGGCGGGATTTCCCGGCCGCCTCTTTCTATGTCTGTCGGATCGCTATGGGCGCGCGAACGGCGGACCCGGACCTCAGTGGTACCGGCGCTCGTCCTCGACGGTGCGCAGCGGGCGCGCTGGGTGCTGCCGGTACGGGTACGCCGCCAGACGGTCCTCGTCCAGGTCCACTCCCAGTCCGGGCTCGGTCGGCAGCTCCATGTAGCCCTCTTCCGGCTCGATCAGCCTGGCCGCGATATCGCGCGAGAACCGCTCGGTGTGGACCATGTACTCGTAGATCAGGAAGTTCGGCATCCCGGCTGCGGCGTGCACGGCGGCCGCGGCCCCGACCGCGACGCTGTTCCACCCGTGAGGCGACACGGCGACGAAGTACGGCTCTGCCATCGCTGCGATGTGCACCAGCTCCAGGATTCCTCCGGTGTTGCACACGTCCGGGTTGAGGATGTCGGCGGCCCGTTTCTCCAGCACTTCCCGGAACTCGGCTCGCGTGTAGAGGGCCTCGCCCGTCACTACAGGGATGATCGTGCCGTCCTTCACTTCTCTGATGGCGTCGACATTCTCAGCAGGGCACGGTTCCTCGAACCAGTACGGTCGGAACGGCTCCATCAACTTCGCCACACGGATTGCGTTCATCGGTGCCAGGCGCCTGTGCACCTCTACCAGCAGCTCCACCCGCGGGCCGACGGCCTCGCGAACCGCTCCGACGGTTGCCGCAGCCTGCTCCAGTTCCTCGTGGTCGATATAGAGGCGCCACGGTCCCGGGAAGGGATCGAACTTGAGTGCAGAGAACCCTCGCTCCCGTACCGTTCGAACGGCCGCCTCCGCGTACTCATCCGTCGTGGCTGCGTTTCCGGACCATCCGTTTGCGTAGAGGCGGATCCTCGGCCGCACCGGACCGCCCAGGAGGTTGTAGACGGGCTGGTCCAGTGCCTTCCCGGCAATGTCCCACAGGGCGATCTCGATGCCGCTCACGGCGCAGTGCAGGTCCATGGCGCCACGTTTGGTGGCGAAGTCCTCGTAGACCATGTGCGTGAACTGGCGAATGTGGAGAGGGTCGCGGCCCTCGAGGTAGCGCGATAGCTGCGCGATGTGAGCTTCGACGGCGGTGTCCCGGTCGGATTGCGCGTACGCCTCACCCCAACCGTGAATCCCGGCGTCGGTCTCCACCTTCACGAAGATGAAGTTCTTCCCGGCGTCCGGGCTGATTGCGAAAGTCTTGATATCGGTGATCTTCACCCGGATGCTCTCCTCTCTTCGACGCCGGTGCCCATCTGGACGGACGCGCCGTGTCGCGTGTGCTAACTCTGCGGCTGCACCCAGGTTTCAGACCAGGCAAGGCACGCGCTGCTGGCCTGTCGACCGTGGCGGTCCGGGAACCACAGGTTTCCGGCGGCTGCCACTCCGTTCAACGTCAGCTGCGCGCCCCGCGCGGGGAAGAACGTGGTGTATACGCCGAGCGGCCGGTCGCCGTACCCGGGCGGCTCCGTGAGCACGAACGGGTCCAGGAAGTCCCACCAGGCCATGAGGATCTCGTCATCGCTCGAGAACACCCGCTCCGTGGCCGTGCCGGGGGGGGCGCCCGTCCGCTCGAAAGCCGCGTCTCGGATAATCAGGGCCGGGTCCGCGAAGGGCGGGTAGAGCAGCGATTCGATCGTTTCCTGCAGCCATCTCGCCAATCCGACGTTGTCCGAGTAGACACGCGCCTCACCGATGGTGAGCTCGCCCTGCACGAAAAGCGCGTGCCCGCTGCCCGCCGGCGACCACAGAATGCGCCAGTGGCTGATCCTGTTCGATTCGCCGGTTCCGCCGTCGTGGCTGAGCCTCAGGAACGAGTTCTCCCCGGTGAGCACCACGTCGTGCGGGTCGACCAGTTGCGGCATCACGTCCTCCTCTGTCCGCCGGCACCGGGCATTGATCCTGCTACGCTTTCGAGAGACGGGCGTCCGGCCACCGACGAAGTCTGGACTGGCGCATCATAGCCGACGGACGTATCGCAGGCCGCGTGGGTGCCCTGTCGCCATAACCCTCGGCGGAGAAGCACGTGTCGATCACCATCCCAGACGAGCAGGTCGCCGAGATGATCGACCACGCTTTCGAAGCGGACCCGGAGGAATGCTGTGGGATCCTCTTCGGGCGGGGCAGCGTCGTCACGAACAGCCGCCGCATGCAGAACGTGCACGACAATCGTGCGCGGCGCTACACCATGGCCCCTCTGGAATTGATCGATGCCGAGAGGGAGGCGGACGGCCGCGGCGAGGAGTTCGTCGCCTTCTACCACTCGCATCCGAGCAGCGAGGCCTATCCCTCTGAGACCGACGTCGGTAACGCGGTCGACTCGGAGTGGACGGGGCCGTGCTACGTAGTCGTGTCCCTCGCGGAGAAGCAGCCGGTCGTCCGCGCGTTCCGGATATCCTCGCGGGGAAAGATTCGGGACGTGGCCATCGAAAGTGACGACGAGCGCGCGAAGTAGCCTGCCTACGCAGCCCGGACGAACTTCAGGCACACGGGCATCGGCGCTTCTGCCACGGCTCCGGTCGGCCGGAGCGTGCCGGTCTCGGCGTCGATAGCGAACGTGACGATCGTGTCCGAATCCTGATTGGCCGCCAGCAGGAAGCCACCCCCCGGAGTGATGGCGAAGTTCCGGGGGTTGCGGCCCTGGGTCGGTTCGTGGCCGACATACGTGAGCGTGCCCCCGTCCGGGTCGATTCGGTAGATCACGATGCTGTCGTGCCCGCGATTCGAGCCGTACACGAAGGCGCCTGACGGCAACACGTGGATGTCGGCGCAGCTGCTCGGGTCCGCGAAGTCGGCCGGCAGCGCGGGCACGGTTTGCAGCTTCGTCAAGGTTCCCCTGCCTGAGTCATAGCTGCACGCAGTGATCGTCGAGTCCAGTTCGTTGATCACGTACGCGAATCGCCGCCGCTCGTCTCCGGCCGGGTGCCACGCGAAATGCCGGGGCCCCGAGCCCGGAGCGAAGCTGGCCCAGGGCGGGTCCGCCGGGCGCA
>CAYYFS010000013.1:0-13525 GCA_964471055.1 uncultured Dehalococcoidales bacterium | reverse complement strand
TCGATCGCGTATGCGCTCGCGGTGCCGACCGGCTTCCCGCCTTCTCCGACGGCGTACAGGAACCCGGCTCCGGGCGCGATGGCCACGAATGACGGGTCCTCGACCGCGGCCGCCAGGCGTCCGTCCCGCAGCTCGCCGGTCGATGCATCCAGCCGGTAGACGTAGATACCCTCGCTCGAGCGGCGCGTGTACGTCCCAACGTATGCGAAGTACTCACCCACACCAGCTGTCGACATGGCGTTCACCTCCAGACCCGGTATCGTGGGCGGGCGCCGGTTCTCGCCGGATGGCCCGCCGGCATATCGTATCGGTCTGGAGACCGGAGGTGGGCGACTACCGGCTCCGGTGCCGGATGAGCCACCACTCCATGGAGTCCGCAAGCGCCAGCCAGCTGGCCTCCAGGATGTTCGGCGACGAGCCGACCGTCTGCCAGGTGTCCACCTCGTCGGCCGATTCGATAGCCACCCGGACGACCGCCTCCGTCGTGGCGCTCTCGCTCACCACGCGCACCTTGTAGTCGGTCAGACGCACTACCTCCAGCTCCGGGTAGTACTGGAGAAGCGCCTTCCGAAGCGCGTTGTCCAGCGCGTTCACCGGGCCGTTGCCTTCCGCCGCAGTGTGGAGCACTTCTCCACCCACGCGCACGCGGATCGTGGCCTCCGTATAGAGCGGCATCCCCTCGCCGTTGTCACGGACACTCGTCCGGCGGCGGTTCTCGGCCAGCACCATGAAGTCGATCAATTCAAACGGGGGGCGATAGTCCGGGAGGAGGCGGCGGACGACCAGTTCGAAGGACGCGGCTGCTCCCTCGTAGGCGAATCCCCTGTTCTCGCGCTCCTTCACGTACTGCACGATTTCGCGTGCGTCGCGCTCGGTCAGCTCCGCGCTCAGCCCCAGCTCCCGGATGCGCCGCATCACGCTCGACCGTCCGGCGAGTTCAGACACGACCACGCCGCTGGTGTTGCCTACCGCTGCGGGATCCGTGTGCTGATAGGACTCGACGGCCTTCTCCATCGCGTCCGCGTGCAGCCCGCCTTTGTGTGCGAATGCGCTCGCACCCACGTACGGTGCAAACGGGAAGGGCCGCCTGTTCACCGCCTCCGCGACGAACCGCGAGACCTCGGTGAGCGAGCTGAGCTGCTCATCCGTCACGCAGTCGACACCGAGCTTGAGCTTGAGATTAGCGATCACGCTGATGAGATTGGCGTTCCCGCATCGCTCCCCGTAGCCGTTGATGGTGCCCTGGACGTGTGCAGCTCCGGCTTTGACCCCGGCCAGCGTGCCGGCCACTGCGGTGTCGGCATCGTTGTGAGTGTGGATGCCCAACCGTGCACCGGTCGCGTCGCGCGTGTCTGCCAGGGCCCGTGCGATGTCGTCGGGCATGGCGCCGCCGTTCGTATCGCACAGCACCACGCACTCCGCGCCGCCGTCCACGGCGGCCCGTACCGTCTGGAGAGAGTACTCGGGATTGTCTGCGTAGCCGTCGAAGAAGTGCTCCGCGTCGAAGATCACCCGGCGGTCCTGCGAACGCACGTATTCCACCGATTCTTGGATCATCGCCAGGTTCTCTTCCAGGGAAGTCTCGAGAACCTGCCTTACCTGCATCTCTGATGCCTTGCCCACCAGGGTGATGACCTCGGCACCCGAATCCAGAAGGGCGCGGATCGTCGGATCGGTTTCGACCCTGCCGCCGGCCTTCCGGGTGTTTCCGAATGCCGTCACGACAGAGTGGCTGAGTCCCAGGTCGCGGACGCGGCGGAAGTACTCGTCATCCTTGGGATTCGCGCCCGCGTACCCGCCTTCGATGTAATGGACACCGAGCGCGTCGAGCCGCGCGGTGATGGCGAGCTTCTCTTCCACGGAGAGCGAAATGCCCTCCTGCTGGGTCCCGTCCCGCAGGGTGCTGTCGTACAGCTCGACTGATGGCATGTCGGTACCGCTTTCCGGGCGGCTACGCGGTCACTCACCTCGCCGGAACCAAAAAGCCCGTCCCACAAAGGGACGGGACGCTCATTCCCGCGGTGCCACCCTTATTGCCGGTCCGCTTTGCCGCCGGACCAGCCTCTCGGCAAAAGGCACGTTGTGTATGCCCCCGTGGCTTCAACGGGCCACGACCCCGCCCGGTCCTACTCACGCCTCTCCCGGCACTGCGGGAGAACGGTTTCAGATGGGTGCTCCGGAGTGATCTTCGACCGGCCTGTCCGTGCCCGCTTACACCTCACCGGGCTCGCTCGACGGCGAAAGAGCCGGACTACTCGTCTCCATCTTGCGGGCCGCTCCCGGCTCGCAACGCTGTGAAGCAAGGCTAGCACACGGGGTCTGGAGCCATAAAGCGGCCCCGGGATGCCGATTCCGACGGTCTGGCCGCGACGACCCGGGCGACGGGCGATAGAATGGCGCGCAGCGGTGAAGCTGTCCACCGGCTGCAAGAGCGGCGATTGCGAGGAGAGTTGAACGAAAGCGAACTTCAGGATCTGGGCATGGCCGATTCGGTCGAGGCGGAGGCCGTCGGCGTCCCCGGCAAACGAACGTTCAAGGTCACGGCCACAAGTCAGCGCGGCTCTGCGGTCGTTTGGATGGAGAAAGAACAACTCTTCGAGATGGCCGTAGCCATCAAGCGCATCCTGAGCACCCGCGCCGATGCCGATGAGCCCACAGCTACGGTGGAGTCCGCGCCGGGCTCGGCGCCGCCTGTCGAGGCCGAATTCAAGGCGGGCGAGATGTCGCTTCGCCACGATGCCGGTTCCGGGATACTGACGCTCGAGGCGGCGCCCATCGAACCCGCGCCCGAGGCCGACGCCGGGGAGTTCGTTGTCCCGCCGTCACCCGTCCGGTTCAGCTTCACCCGCACCGCAGCGTTGGCCCTGGTGGACAAGGCGCTCGAAGCGTGGGCCGCTGGCCGCAAGCGATGTCCCTTGTGCGGCGGCCCGATTGACCCCGAAGGCCACTTCTGCGTGAAGACCAACGGCCATCGGGAAACCCCCCTGCCGCCGAGATAACCTCCACCGCCATACGGCCACACGTCCATGCAGCTTCGCCAGTCTACGCTCCCAACCGGGGCGATACTCGAACGCCTGGAACGGTGGGATATCGTCGCGATCGGGCTGCACCCGGGAGGGTCCAACTACGTCTTAGTCGTGAAGCTGGAGCCGCCAGACGCGGCCGGCGGCGAGACGGATGAAGATGGTGAGTCGGTATTTGCGGTATACAAGCCCCAGGCCGGGGAACGCCCGCTTCGCGACTTCCCGCGCGGCTCGCTGCACCGCCGTGAGCGCGCTGCGTACCTCCTGGCAACCTCTCTTGGCTGGCCCGCGGTCCCGCCCACCATCGTGCGAGAGGGACCACACGGTCCGGGCAGCATCCAGCTGTTCATCGACGCCGACCCCGGAGACAACTTCTTCACACTCCGCGATGCAGACCTGACCGCGTTCGAGCCAGTCGCAGCGTTCGATGTCCTGGTGAACAACGCGGATCGCAAGGGGGGTTCCTGCCTGAAGGACCCCGACGGCACTCTGTGGGCCATCGACCACGGCCTGACGCTTAACCCGTACGCGCGCCAGCGGACCGTCATGCACGAATTCTGCGGCCTGCCGTACTCCGACGGCATCGTGGAATCACTGCGCGCGCTTCAGCCCGAGCTCAGCCCTTCCGCGAAGCTGGCCCGAGCGCTGGACGCGTTGCTTGATCCCGGCGACATGGACTCGCTCCGGGAGCGTCTCGCCCGAATGCTCGATGAGCCGGTCTTTCCGCTGCTCGACCCGGACCGGAACGTGCCCTGGCCTTTCCTCTGAAACGCTGCCCGCGCCGCGTCGGGTAGCTGAATGAGCGCGCCCATCTGCGCCGCGATGGTCGTTGGCCGGCCGGCCCGCGCCGGGGCAAACCCGGTGCTAATATCCCGCACAGCACGGCCACTGGAGAGGGGCCCGGCTCTCCCGGCGGCGCGATCGCGGCTGTAGCTGCGACGGGTGACGGGATACGAGGGGAGTTACATGAACAACGTAGATGCAATTGCCCACATTTTGAAGAAGGAAGGCGTGGAATGGCTCGCGTGTTTCCCGCTGAACTTCCTCATCGAGGCCTGCTCGAACGCGGGCATACGGCCCGTTGTCTTCCGCCAGGAACGCGCCGGAGTTCAGGCGGCTGCCGGTTACAGCATCATGAACGCGGGCCGCACGCCGGGCGTGTTCTGCATGCAGTCGGGCCCCGGTTCTGAGAACGCGTACGGCGGGGTGGCGCACGCTTGGAGTGACGGCATCCCGATACTTCTCCTACCCTGCGGCCCGCCCGCGGAGACGATGCAGGTCCCGTACGGCTACTGGGCTGCAAAGGGTTTTGGCGATATCACCAAGTCTGCAGAGACGGTTGTCCATCCGGGGACCGTTCCCGCAGTGATGCGTCGCGCGTTCGCCGCGCTTCGGTCAGGCCGACCCGGCCCCGTCATGGTCGAAATGCCCATGGGGATGCAGCGACAGGACTATCCGGGAGACATCGAAAACGAATGGACTTCTCCGAGGCCGGCCGTGCCGCGGCCCAGCGCCTCGGACGTCAAAGACGCGGTCGGAGCGCTTCTGAACGCGAAGACCCCGGTGATCTGGGCCGGCCAGGGAGTCCTGTTCTCCGAGGCGACGGATGAGCTGACGGAGTTCGCAGAGCTAACACAGGTCCCGGTCATCACCTCCCTGCCGGGCAAGAGTGCCATCAACGAGAACCACCCGCTGGCCCTCGGCAGCGGTGGCCTGACGCACTCCCGCATGCTCTGGGATCGGCTCCAGGAAAGCGACGTTGTTTTCGCAATCGGGTCAAGCCTGACATCCATCTTTACCAACACGCCGATACCGGCCGACAAGTTCATCATCCAGGGCACCATCGACCCGGTGGACCTGGGAAGGGACCGTCCGGTCGACATCCCACTGCTCGGCGACGCGAAACTCACGCTCCGGGACATGATCGACGAGGTGAAAGGCCGAGTCGGCGAAGCCGGCCGACCGGTCGACACGGCCCTGCAGGAACGTATCGCGCAGGACCGCGCCGCGTGGCTTTCCGAATTCACGGACCTGCTCACCTCGGACTCGGAGCCGATAAACCCGTACCGTCTCGTCTGGGATCTCGAGCAGACCCTCGACCACGACAATTCCGTTATCACGCACGATGCCGGCAACCCTCGCGACCAGCTTTCACCGTTCTACAGGGCGACGACTCCCCGGAGCTACATCGGCTGGGGCAAGAGCACCCACCTTGGCTACGGCCTCGGAGTGATGCTCGGCGCCAAAGTCGCCTGTCCGGACAGGTTCTGCGTGCACCTCATGGGCGACGCGGCGTTCGGCATGGCCGGGCTTGACATCGAGACCGCGGTGCGGAACGAGATACCGATCACGACGGTGCTCATGAACAACGGAATCATGGGCGGTTACGATGCCTACTTCCCGGAGTCAATGGAGCGCGACGGCGTCGGGAAGCTCTCCGGCGACTACGCGAAGATCGCCGAGGGCATGGGGGCCACCGGTATCTCGGTCAGCAAGGCGGCAGAGTTCGTGCCCGCGGTGCGGGAGGCACAGAGGCTCAACGCGGAGGGCGAGACCGTCCTGCTTCAGGTCTACACCCAGCAGGAGAAGAGGATGTCCAACTTCTCCGGGCCTCCCGTCTAGGCTCGTCTGCCGGTCAGCCGCCGTGTTCCCCGTCGAAGCCGGGCGCGGAGCGACGGCCGGCGGGGCCGGAGATTGGAGCTGACGAACATGACCGTCGCCGGCGCTCCCATGATGACTGCCCTGCGCCACGCCCTCAGGCGCCGGGTGGTCTCCGGCGTATTCGAGTAGTCTGGAGCGAAGCTGTCGAGGGGCGTCCAGTGACGCCCTTCGAGAGAGACCGCGGCCCCGCCGGCTTCCGTCACGAGGAGCGTTCCCGCGGCGAAGTCCCACGTTCTTGCAGGACCGAGCACGGCGTACTCGGCGTTGCCCGCGGCGACCAGCACCGTCTCGTAGGACGCTCCCGCAAGCCCGCGTTGTTCGCCGGGCGACCGGCGCAATGGTTTCCCGATCTCGTACATCCAGGGCAGCCGAGTAGGCACCGTTGACACGCGACCGTTCGTTGGGGCCCCGTCGCCCTTTGGTGCCTCGATCCGCAGGCGGCGGCCATCCAGCCACGTCCCGCCGCCCCGGCGAGCGTGCACCACTCTACTGCACGCTCCATCCGCCGACGGCCAGGGCAACCACACCGCGCCTGCGATGGGCGCGCCCCGGTACAGCGCGGCCACCGACACCGAGTGCAGCGGGAGTCCGCTCGCGTAATTGATGGTCCCGTCCACCGGGTCCACCGCCCAGACGAAATCCCCGACAGGCGCCTCATCTTCCGGGGAGTCCTCCTCGCCCAGGAACATGTGGTCCGGGAACTCGGCGGCCAGGAACTCCTTGATCAGACTCTGACTGGCGTGATCGACGTCAGTCACCAGATCGCGCCCTGCCTCGTCCTTTGTGCTCACCTCGATAGCGCCGCCGAACCGTTCGAGCACCAGCGCGCCGGCCTTTGCTGACACCTCCGCTGCTGCCTCTTCCATGCGCCGCAGAAAGCCATCGTCCACCGGTGCGGGCGACGTTCCCGTGTCGTTCTCTGCCAATAGCCCGGCGTCCCTTCCGCGTGTGTGGTCAGCTTTGCCTACCAGCGTACCCCGTGTCCCGTGGCTGCCGACTCGACCTCTGCAATAGAATTGAGGTAGGACTCGGTAGGGAGTCCCACGCCGCGCAAGCGGGCGTCCTTTTCTACTTGATTGTGATGCGGAAGAACCGCCGGTCGTCCGGGAGACCGGCCTCACCCGGAGAAGCCACTGTGGGCACCTTCAGTACCCGTCCAATACCGAGAGACTCCGGCCTGGTGAAGCGCATGTACTTCACCATGTTTATGCTCGGGGTCCTCTACGCCATCTTCGGTGTGGTTCTGTGGGGATTCGGAGTCCCGATCGGCTTCATCGGGGCACTCGTCGGCGTCATGGCCGTCATCCAGTTCTTCATGTCTGACAGGATTGTTCTCTGGTCCACGGGCGCGAAGATCGTGTCTCCGCAGGAAGAGCCTGAACTGCACGCGATGATCGACCGACTGGCCTCTCGCGCGCATGTGCCGAAGCCCAGGCTGGCGGTCATGAAGAACTCCATCCCAAACGCGTTCGCCACCGGTCGGAATCCGAACAACGCGGTCGTTGCTGTGACCACCGGCCTTCGGCAGCGGATCACGGGCGACGAGCTGGAGGCGGTGCTGGCGCACGAGCTGGCGCACGTCGCCAACCGCGACATCAGAATCCTGTCGATCGCCAACTTCTTCGTCATGGTCACCAGCTTCCTGATGACCATCCTGTTCTGGAACATGCTCTTCGGTGGGATGGGAGGACGCCGCAGCAACCAGGGCGGCGCCATCATGCTCGTGTACCTGATCACAATGGTTGTGTATTTCCTGGGGCAGCTCCTCGTCCTGGCCCTGACGCGGTACCGGGAATACGGCGCCGACCACGGAGGTGCAGTCCTGAGCGGCAACCCGCGGGCACTCGCAGCCGCCCTGCAGAAGATCAGCGGTTCTATGGGCCGGATCCCGAAAGACGATCTGCGCAAGGTACAGACAGCGAACGCCTTCATGATCATTCCTGCGGTGGCCGGTGAAGGCATGCAGAACCTGTTCTCCACGCACCCCCCGGCGGAGGAGCGCATCCGGCGCCTTCGTGAGATGGAACACCAGATGAGATACGGAGTCCGCTAGCCGGTGTTCCGGTTCCTCGGTGGAAAGAAGCAAGCCAGGTCCGACTGGGCGGTTATTTCGACCGTTCTGAAAGCGGAGCCCCGTCTCCGCGGCGCCGGCAACATGTCCGCTCGTCGGTTCGCCGGCGTCGTGTTCCGGCCCGCCGACGTGCCGGTGCTGAACGACCTGGATTCGCAGGTGCGAGAGGCGCTCTACCAGGGAGAAGGCGCCACCCGGACGGCATTCCGCGTCGAGGACGATCCCCACGGTACCCGCTGGGTGGTGCTGGAAGACGGCGCCTTTGACGACCTTGTTTCCTCCACGTACACCGTGGGCAGAATGATCGAGGCCAACGACGCGGGCGAGCACCTGCTGGCGGCGGTCTTCGGGGTCCGTGCGACACCTCCGGCGCCGGGTCCAGGCGAATCCCGCCGATCTCCCGTCGCGTACTGGATCTACACGTACCGCCGGAAGAGGTACTACCCCTTCGTTCCCACTGACGAGAGCGAGCGGGACCGCTTGCTCGAGATGGAGATGGCCCGTGAGATGCGGCGCGCGGGGATGGACGTCGACCCCTCTCTGGAGGACTGGTTCGGCCTCTGGGGCATACCCTTCTAGGCTCCTCGCTGAGGAAGCGGCGGCTGGGAAACGGCGCAACTGAGTCCGGTCTGAGCATGCCCACCCGCACCGAACCCGGCAACGTTCTCGCGCGCCCTAGTGCGCGTGCGTGCGCGTTGGTGACGGATTCTCGCCACGGACTGCCTTCAACGCAATCGGATGCGACGAACATCGTCGCGCCGCTGACCGGTGACGTGCCGTCCGTTCTTTGCCAACGCATCTGCAACGAGATATAGTTACGAGAGTCGTCTCAACCCCAATCTGTTGGGGTCGCGGCCATTGTTCCCCGCCTCATTTCCGGAGTGCGTCGCATGGTCGATTCTGAAATCGGAACCGTACGTCCCATAACCATCGAAGACGAGATGCGTAGCTCCTATCTGGACTACGCGATGAGCGTCATCGTGTCACGGGCGCTTCCGGACGTTCGCGACGGTCTCAAGCCGGTCCAGCGACGCATCCTCTACGCCATGCACGACCAGGGGATGCGGGCCACCGCCCCGTACAAAAAGAGCGCACGCCTGGTCGGGGAAGTCCTCGGCAAATACCACCCCCACGGCGACTCCCCCGTGTACGAAGCCATGGTTCGCATGGCCCAGCCGTTCTCCATGCGCTACCGGCTCGTCGACGGCCAGGGCAACTTCGGCAGCGTCGACGGCGACCCGCCCGCGGCGATGCGCTACACCGAGGCGAGGCTCGCCCGGCTGTCCGAAAGCGTCCTTACCGACATCGATCGGGAAACCGTGGACTGGGCCGAGAACTTCGACGCCTCGCTGCAGGAGCCGACGGTTCTGCCGGCCCTCCTGCCCAACCTGCTCGTGAACGGTGCTTCCGGCATCGCGGTGGGCATGGCGACGAACATCCCACCGCACAACCTGAGCGAGATGTGCGACGCGATAGTCCACCTGATCGCGAACCCCGACGCGACGGTCGACGACCTGATGCAGTTCGTGAAGGGACCGGACTTCCCAACAGGCGCCCACATCTGGGGCAACGAAGGCATCCGGTCGGCGTACTCCACCGGCCGGGGCAGGGTCATAGTCCAGGCGCACCACGAACTCGAAGAAATGAGACAGGACCGCCAGCGCATCGTATTCACCGAGATTCCCTACCAGGTCAACAAGGCGACTCTCGTAGCCAAGATTGCTGACCTGACGAAGACCCGGCGGGTACAGGGCATATCCGAAGTGCGCGATGAATCTGACCGCAAGGGTATGCGCGTCGTGCTGGAGCTTCGCCGGGGTGCCTCCCCGGACGTTGTGCTGAACAACCTGTACCGGCACACGGCGCTTCGCACCTCCTTCTCTGTGAACACCATCGCCCTGGTCGATGGGACGCCGCGTGTCCTCACGCTCAAGCAGGCCCTGCGGCACTACGTCGACTTCCGCCAGCAGATCGTCACGCGGCGCGCCGAGTTCGACTTGCGCAAGGCGAAGGCCCGTCTGCACATACTCGAAGGCCTTCGGACCGCCCTGGAATTCCTCGATCGGGTGATCGCCCTGATCCGGGCTTCGGAGACGGTGGAGGCGGCTCGCTCCGGTCTCATGACCGAGTTCAGCCTGAGCGAGATCCAGGCGCAGGCCATTCTGGACATGCAGCTCCGTCGTCTCGCCGCGCTGGAGCGCGAGAAGATAGAAACCGAGTACACGGAGCTGTGCAAGCTGGTCGAGGACCTGGAAGCCCTGCTGGCCGACCCCGCGAAGGTCCTCTCCGTGATACGCCGGGAGACTCTCGGACTCAAGCGGAAGTACGGCGACGACCGCGCCACAAGGGTGCATCCGGAGGAATTGGGCGTGTGGCGCCGGGAGGACACCGAGCCGCACGAAGAAGTGGTGATCACGCTCAGCAAGAACGGATACGTCAAGCGCACCCGCTCGGACACCTTCCGCAGGCAGCGACGCGGCGGCAAGGGCGTCAAGGGCCAGCGCATGACGAAAGAGGACGACGTCACGCCGTACCTGGAAGTGGCGGACACGCACGATACGCTTCTGTTCTTCACGAACCGTGGGCGCGTGTTCTCAACGCGCGTCTTCGAACTGCCCGCGGATCAATCGCGCCAGTCCCGGGGCACCCCGGTTCAGAACGTCGTCAGCCTGGAGCCGCGGGAGGAAGTGAGCGCAATCCGGACCGTGTCTACGCTCATGGAGGACACGTTCCTGGTCATGGCGACGCGCCGCGGCCAGATCAAGCGCATGCACGTTGCGCAGCTGGCGAACCTGCGCCGGGCCGGTCTGAACGCCTTCAAACTGAAGCCCGATGACGAACTCGTATCCGTCGTGCTGGCCGACATGGAAGACGACGTGGTGCTGGTTAGCGAGCAGGGCATGTCCATCCGCTTCGGATCGTCGGAGGTCCGCCCACGGTTGCGGGCCGCGGGCGGCATGACGGGCATGAAGCTCGAAGGCCGGGATCGTGTGGTCGCGATGGACGTTGCCAGCGTCGATGGTTCCCTCCTGATTGTCAGTCGCAAGGGCTACGGGAAGCTGTCGGAGCTCCGTCACTACCGCCGGCAGCGGCGCGGGGGGAAGGGGCTGATCACCCTGAGAATCACCCGCAAGAACGGGCGGGTGGCAGCGGCCCAGGTCGTCACGGACGAGAGCGAGGTAGGGCTGCTGACCTCCAGAGCGGTCTTTGAGCGCATCAACCTCGGTGACATTCGGACGACCCACCGCAACACGCAGGGCGTCATCGTCATGAAGCTGGCGTCGGGTGATGCCATGAGCGCCATCAACGCCTGGGCCACGCGCCGCACGCCGTCGAGGACTCTGGACCCGGCCGAAGTTGAACTCGTAGTCAACGGCAACGGGAGCCGTCGGGAGAATGGCGCGGAAGAGGCCGAAGAGCAGCTCGCTGATTCCGAGGAAGAGGCCCCCGTAGAGGAGTAGCGCCGCGGCCCGGCGCCCTGCGCTCGGCCGATCGCGGCGGTGAACGCCGTCTCCGGTGGGGTGTTGCACCCAGCGTGACGGTTTCCGGTTGGCCTCTGTGCTGCACCTGGTGGCTTTCCGTACAAGAGCAGACACGTGCGCGCGACGCAAGGCAACGTTTTGCGCTCTCACTGGTTACGTAAACGCTGCGCCGAAACGCTGCGCTGAAACACAAACGTAACAAGCGATCTCCACCTGCGCGTATCCGAGCCTTCACAATCGCAGTTCCGCTTGTCAGGCGGCTGGGCCCGCTGTCTACTGCCGCGCCAACCGGCGCCGATAGCAGCAACGGCCCGCCAGATCGAATCGCCCGAGGGTGACAGGCTCCGCAATAGTGCGCGCGAGCCGAGCCTCCAGGGCTGCGCCGGACAGTCGCCCTGCCACCGCGGACGAGAGACGGCGCGACCGCTGCTGATACGCCAAGAGGAGGAGAGACGGAACGTGAATTTACAGCGCCCGAACGCTAACGATGCGACCAGAACCTCCAACCGATCCAGAAGCGTCGTTCCCATGAGCGGCCTGTGCAGCCGTTGCGTGGACGACTGCAGAGGCAATTGCGAGGTTTTCAAGGCAACGTTCCGCGGCCGTGAGCTTCTGTATCCGGGGCCGTTCGGCAGCGTTACCGCAGGAGGCGACAAGGACTACCCCGTCGACTACTCGCACCTCAACATCCAGGGGTACGCCCTCGGCGCCAGGGGACTGCCCAACGGGGTCACCGGTGGCCCGGATACCGCCATATTCCCCCAGGTTGACACGACGACCGAGTACGGCTGGGACCGCAAGGTCAAGATGGCGGTTCCCGTGTTCACGGGCGCCATGGGTTCCACCGAGATCGCCCGCAAACACTGGGAGCAGTTCGCTGTGGGTTCGGCCATCAGCGGCGTGACGCTCGTCTGCGGCGAGAACGTTTGCGGCATCGACCCGGAGCTTGAACTCGATTCCAACGGCAAGATCGCCCTTGCCCCCGACATGGACCGCCGGATCGAGACCTACCGTAGATACCACCGCGGCCTCGGCGAAATCCTGGTGCAGATGAACGTGGAGGACACGAGGCTCGGAGTTGCCGAATACGTCATCAAGAAGCACGGCCTGGACACAATCGAACTGAAGTGGGGCCAGGGCGCCAAGTGCATCGGCGGCGAGATCAAGGTGGACAGCCTTGAGCGGGCGCTGGAGCTCCAGCGACGCGGCTACATGGTCACCCCCGACCCGTCCGACCCGGTTTCACAGGCCGCGTTCAAGGGCGGCGCGTTCAAGGAGTTCGAGCGTCACAGCCGCCTCGGCTTCATCAGCGAGGAAGGCTTCTTCGAGGAGATCGAGCGGCTACGCAGCCTGGGATTCAAGCGCATCACCCTCAAGACCGGCGCCTACCCGCTGCGGGAACTGGCCATGGCCATCAGGTGGGGCGCGGAAGCGAAGCTCGACCTGCTCACGGTGGACGGCGCTCCGGGCGGAACGGGCATGAGCCCGTGGCGGATGATGGAAGAGTGGGGCGTGCCGACAATCTACCTGCACTCGGCCACCTACGAGTTCTGCAAGATGCTTACCGACCGGGGCGTGCGGGCGCCGGACATCGCTTTCGCCGGCGGGTTCAGCAACGAGGACGGCGTGTACAAGGCGCTCGCGCTCGGCGCGCCGTTCACTCGAGCGGTCTGCATGGGTCGCGCGCTGATGATTCCGGGCTTCGTCGGCAACAGTATCGACCAGTGGCTCAAGAACGACGACCTCCCCCGCACCGTCAGCGAGTTCGGTTCGACCCGGGAAGAGATCTTTGCCCATTACGAGCAGGTCCGAGACCTGGTGGGCGCGGACGAAATGGACAACCTCCCGCTCGGCGCGGTTGGCATCTTCAGCTACGTCGAGAAGCTCCGGGTCGGCCTGCAACAGCTGATGGCAGGCTCGAGGTGCTTCAGCGTTCCCGCCATCTCGCGGAATGAGCTGATGTCGCTGACCGAGGAGTGCACGAAGGTCACCGGCATCCCGTACGTGATGGATGCATACCGGGAAGAAGCGATGGAGATTCTGAAGGCGTAGCCACCGAAGACAGGCGCAGAACGGGCCCGGACGTATCCGGGCCCGTTCTCGTTTGGCACGGGATGGAAGACGGCGTCAGACGACGGAATCTCGCAACTCGATAGCGTTCACAACTCGCTCGATTGCGATGGCGAAGGCGGCCTGACGGTAGCTCAGGCCGCTATCCCGGGCCGTGTCGCGCACCGTCGCATACGTCTGGACCATCATCTTGTCCAGCTCGCCGTTGACGCGGTCGA
>CAYYFS010000012.1:8124-23692 GCA_964471055.1 uncultured Dehalococcoidales bacterium | reverse complement strand
TGCACTCGGCGGCGGGTAGCCGGACCTCGAGCGACTCCACGCCCATCTGTCTCAGGTAGCTCAAGTACCCGTCCATGAGCTGCTCCGGCCGCTGGTGGCTCACGCCGAGCTTCATGCCGGTCCCGGGGCCGGATGGTCTCTGGTTCACGTGTCCACCTCCCGAGGGCAAGGCGCAGGGGGTTGGCTGCGGGGCGCCGTGCTGCGCGCACTATACCAACGGCGCGCCGAGGGGCGCGAGCGGGCATATGCCGTTCCGCGACGATAGAGTGTGCCAAGGAGGTGACGCGGGTATGGAGTATCGCAATCTGGGACGAACCGGGGTGCAGGTGAGCGCGCTGTGCCTGGGGTCCATGACGTTCGGCGCAAAGACGCCCGAGCCGGAATCGATCGCCATCACCGACCGGGCCATTGACGCGGGCGTCAACTTCCTCGACACGGCGAACGCCTATTCAAGGGGCGTGAGCGAGGAGGTCGTCGGCAGGGCGCTGAAGCGGGACGGCAAGCGGGCACGGATGATGCTGGCCACGAAGGTCCACGGCCAGATGGATCCTGACGACCCGAACGGCCGCGGCATCAGCCGCAGGCACATTCTGGAGCAGTGCGAGCTGTCCCTGAAGCGGCTGCAGACGGACTACATCGACCTCTACCAGCTGCACAGGCCGATGTCGTCGATTCCCATCGACGAGTCGCTCCGGGCGATGGACGACCTGGTGACGGCAGGCAAGGTTCGCTACATCGGTACCAGCAACTTCGCCTCGTGGCAGATGGTGGAGTCCCTGTGGGCCTCGAAGGAGCTCGGGCTCAACCGGTTCGTGTGCACGCAGCCGCCGTACAACCTGCTGGACCGCCGGGTGGAGCGGGAGCTGGCGCCGATGGCGCTCACGTTCGGCATCGGGATCATCCCGTGGGCCCCGCTGGCGGGAGGTTTTCTCACCGGGAAGTACCGGCGCGGGGAAGCGCTACTGCAGGAAGCCCGGCATTCGCAGCGGCCGGTCGATACCACCGGTGCGCTCTTTTCCGATCGGGCTTTCGACGTGATCGACGTGCTGGAAGCGCTGGGCGAAGAGAAGGGGTGCACAACCGGTCAGGTTGCACTGGCGTGGAACAGGCAGCAGCCGGGGATCACGTGTCCCATCGTCGGGCCACGCACCATGGAACAGCTTGAGGAGTACCTGGCAGGCCTGGATGTGACCCTGAGTGACGATGACTTTGCCCGTATCGACGAGGTGGCGCCGCCGGGCCGCGCGGTGTCTCCCTACTACCAGCCGGACGTGATCAACACCGATTTTGGGCCGCACCCGTTCCGCCTTTAGGGGCCGGAGCCGGCCCAGAACAGCGCCCTCGCGCGCCCTTCGACAGGCTCAGGAAACGGCTCGGGCGCGGCGGATTGCTTCCTCAGAGAGGGAGTGGTCCGCTCCCGCCCGGCGCTACGACAGGGTGTCCACCGTGTGGTCGGCGAGCCAGTCGCGGTCGAGCTGGAGGCCGAGACCGGGCCCGGACGGGACTGACAGAATGCCGCGTTCATCGGGGACGATGTCGTCGACCACGCCGAACTGCTGCGCGGCCGCGGGCATCCACCATTCGTGGTAATCGCAGTTGGCGACGGAGCACTCCACGTGCAGGTTCGCGGCGTTGAGCAGTGAGTTGCCCGCGGTGCCAATCTCGCAGTTCTGCCCGAAGCCTTCAGCGAGTGAGCACAGTTTCTTCAGACCGGTGATCCCGAGCTTGCGCGCGGTGCCCCGAACGAGACGAGATGCCCGCAACCGGATGTAGTGCGCGGCCTCCCGGAACAGGAAGCCGGGGGCGTCGCTCATGCACAGCGGGGTGCGAAGACGGCGTGACAGCTCGGCGACGGCGTCGAAATCGTCCCAGGGGACCGGGTCTTCGAGCCAGTAGAAGCCGTTGTCGTCCAGCGCACGCCCGATCTCAAACGCCTTGCGGAAGTCGTATCCGTTGTTCGGGTCGAGCATGAGCGTCATCTCGTCGCCGACGGTGCGGCGGACTGCGACGACCATCCGTATGGTGTCGCGGGTTGCCATGACGCCGGGGTGAATCTTGTACGCGGTGAATCCCCGGGATTTGACCTCCTCAGCCTCGGCGACGTAGCCGTCGGGCGATTCGTGGCGCGGGGGATAGGTGGCGTAGACGGGTATCTCGCGCCGGTGGGTCCCCAGGAGGCTATGCAAGGGCAGGCCGGCCGCTTTGCCGGCCAGATCCCAGAGGGCGACGTCCACGGGCGCCCACGCGATGTGCGGGAGGCCGCGGCGCTGCTCGAGCATGTGCCGCCTGTCCCAGAGACGCTCGCGTTCGCAGGGGTCGGTACCGATGAGTTCTGGCTTGAGCATGTCGAGGATTGGGCCGAAGAGGTGGCGCCCGCCGCGACGGAATTCTCCCAGGAAGGCGTTGCCTTCGATGCCGTCGTCGGTGATTACGCGCAGCAGGCCCTGTTCGACCGCGCCGCCGAACTTGCCGAGGTCCGATTGAAGGCCGGTAGTTTCGACTTCCCGGCGGATGACATCGATGGTGATGTCGGCGATCTTCATCGGGGCGTTCCTCCACAGAGATTGGGGGTTGGGGCCGGGCGTGAGGCTATGCGCGCAGGTCGCGTACTGCAATGCGGTGGGCATTGGCCGAGGCCGCCCCGAAGCAGACTAGCAGGACGCGCTTGAACGACTCGTTCGATCGAAGGTACGCGGCGATGCTGGAGACGGCGATTCCGGCGGCTCGGTCTTGCGGGAAGCGGTATGCGCCTGTGCTGATGGACGGGAAGGCCACGCTGCGGACGCCGTGCTCCTCGGCGACCTCCAGGGAGCGCTCGTAGCAGCTCGCAAGAAGGTCGTCTTCTCCTTCGTCGCCACCGTGCCAGACCGGGCCGACGGTGTGTATGACGTGACGCGCCGGCAGGTCATAGCCTCCGGTGATCTTCGCGTCGCCCGTGGCGCAGCCGCCGAGACCGCGGCACTCTTCGAGGAGGCCGGGCCCCGCGGCCTGGTGGATGGCGCCGTCGACTCCGCCGCCTCCCAGCAGCGTTCTGTTGGCGGCGTTCACGATGGCGTCGACGTGCTGTGTCGTGATGTCGCCTTCGACGATCTCGATGCGGTGAGGCATTTTCGTTTCCTCCCGTTCGGCTGCGTCGAGATTGGGTGGGCGTGGTGGCGCGCGTTCTGCGGTGTGAGACTGTGAGCGTCCGGCTTCCTCCCGGTGGGAGGTGTCGGGGCTTCGTCACACCTGGGCGATGGCCTTTGTCATCCCTGCGGTCAGGCCTCCGTCCGCGACGTACGCGGCACCTGTGACAAAAGCCGAGTCGTCGCTCGCCAGAAAGAGAGCCACGCCCGCGACGTCATCTGGTTGGCCAATGCGTCCGACAGCGGCGATCTTGCCTGCGAACTCACGGCCTCCCGGCACCTCCTCAAGGTACGGCTGGGACATGGCGGTTTCGATCCAGCCCGGGCAGATGCAGTTCACGCGAATGCCCTCGGGGCCGTGGTCGATCGCCATAGCGCGGGTGAGCTGGATCGTAGCGCCCTTGGTCGCGCAGTACCCGGCGATGTCGGATTCGGCGTAGAAGCCATTCACCGATGCAGTGATGACGAAGGAGCCGCCGCCGCTCTCGCGCATGACGGGGATGCCGTACTTGCCGAGCAGGAAAGAACCCTTGACGTTCGTTGCGAACATGTCGTCCCAGTCGGACTCGGGCAGGTCGACCACGGAACCGTCCCGCATGAAGGCGGCATTGCTCAGGATGACGTCCAACCGTCCCCCGGCAGCGCTGGCGGTAGACACGAGACGCTCGATCTGCTCGGCTTTGCTGACGTCGGTCTCGACCGGCTCTATCCCGCCCGGCGACCCGGCCGGCAGCATGGCGACGGTTTCGCGCAGGCCGTCCGTGTTGACGTCGCCCGCGAACACGTGCGCTCCCTCGGCCGCGAAGCGGAGCGCACAGGCGCGGCCGATGCCCGCCGCTGCGCCGGTGACTATGGCTGTCTTGCCCTTTAGACGCATGTGAACCTCCTACTGCTGGCGCTTCGTCAAACTCGGCGCCGGAGATGGGGTGCCTGACAGGGGGCTAGCCGAACTCACGGTATCCGGTGCGGTGGGCCTCTATCCAGTCCCAGTCGTATTCGACACCTAGCCCCGGACCCTCAGGCAGGTCGACGTTGCCGTCCGCGTCGATGGAGTCGATCTGGTCGGCGTAGCCACACTTGTATGCGGGTGGAACTACGTTGGCGCACTTCGGGTGGACGAGCGCCATCTCGTAGTAGTTGGCGTTGCGCATGGCGGAGATGCACGCGCGGTGGGCGGGGCCGGAGGCGTGCACCTCGACGTCCAGGCCCAGCGCCTCGGCGGTGTGTGCGATCTTCATGGTCCCGGTGATCCCGCCGTCGAGTTCGGGATCGGGCCTGGCGAAATCGGTGGCTCCGGCGATGATCTGGTCGGCGTGCGGCTCCACGTGCCTGAGATGCTCGCCCTGGAGCAACGGCGTCTTGATGAGTTGCCGCAGCTTGCTGTGGGCGAACGACGAGATGCCGCCGTCTTTGAACGGGTCTTCGTACCAGAGGAAACCCTCTTCGTCGAGCGCTCTGCCGACCTTGAGGGCGTCGGCAAAGGTCTCGTACTCGCATGCCGGGTCGAGCATCAGATCCATCTTGCCGCCCACGCGTCTGCCAACGGTGTGGACCAGGTCCACTTCCTGGCGGATCGGCACATCGCTCCAGCCGTGGATCTTGAAACCCGTGTAACCCATCTCCAGACACCGCTCTGCGAAGTCGGCGTACGCCTCCGGGCTGTCCAGCCCGCCGTTGTGGTCGCCGTGGAAGGTGCTGGCGTATGCCGGGATCTTCTTCCGGAATCCACCGAGCATCTCCGAGACTCCGACGTTCAGGTACTTGCCAGCAAGGTCCCATAGAGCGACGTCCACCGGGCAGAAGCCGATGCCGTCGTAGTGACGCAGCGCGCGCTTGATTTCACTGTAGATGCGCTCCCTTTCCAGAGGGTTCTTGCCGATCATGTAGTCGCCGAAAACGAGCGCCTGGCCGACGGACTCCGGCCCGCCGAACCACTGAGGCAGGTACTCCCCGCTGACGCCCTCGTCGGTGCGTATGCGGTAGGCGTACTTGGTGAACGTCATCCTGGCGCCGGGGGCATAGACGAGGTTGAAACCCGTGGAGTCCCTGCCGAAATCGGGCAACTCGAACTGGTACTCGTTGAGCTCGAGCTTCGTGATCGTGGGTCTGTCCGCCATTTCGATGCTCCTTGCCGCTCCGGTTTGCGCGCTTCCGCTGCCGCGGCCTATGTTAGCGTCCGTATGCCCCTTTCTTGCGTGAAAGGGTGCCCGAAGGACGACAGGAGGCGGAAGCAGGGTGCGGAAGCGAAGAACGACGATGGCGGACGGCCGCTACCTGATCTACTACACCTTCGGCGAGGGGTCGGAGAGCACCGATTCGGGCCTCCCGAGCGGAGCGCCCGCGCCTGCGGTCCGGGACGCGCCAGCGCCTCGAATGCGATGGAACCCCGTGCTGGACCAGTGGGTTGTGGTGGCCGCTCACCGGCAGGGAAGGACGTTCCTTCCGTCGGCGGATTCATGCCCGCTGTGCCCGACGAAGGACCCCGCTTCACCGACGGAGATACCTGAGTCCGATTTCGAGGTGGTGGCTTTTGAGAACCGGTTTCCGTCGTTTGTCGGTGGTTCGCCGGACGCAAAGGAAACCGGGGACGACCTGTACGGCGTGCAGCCCGCACGGGGCGCGTGCGAAGTGGTGGTTTACACGCCCGAGCACGGCTCCACCCTGGCTCAGCAGAGCACAGAGCAGGTGGCGAACGTCGTGGATGTGTGGGCCGACCGGTTCGAGGAGCTGGGCGGGCTGGAGTACGTGAAGTACGTCTACGTGTTCGAGAACAAAGGCGAGGAGATGGGGGTCACGCTGCACCACCCTCACTGCCAGATCTACGCCCTCCCGTACGTCCCGCCGGTGCTGGAGAAAGAGCTGCAGTCGAGCCACGCTCACCACGAGAGGACGGGCGAATGCCTGTTCTGCCGAATACTCGACCGGGAAACGACCGCGGGCACAAGGGTCGTGTTCGAAGGCCCGCATCACGTGGCTTTCGTACCGTTCTACGCCCGGTGGCCGTACGAGGTGCACGTGCTTCCGAAGAGGCATGTGACGTCCCTGGCGGAAATGGACGGTCCCGTCCGTCGGGACCTGGCCCGGACGCTCAAGGCGGTCGCGATGAAGTACGACGGGCTGTTCGGCTTCTCGCTCCCATACCTGATGGCGATGCACCAGCGGCCCAGTGACGGGGGAGACTATGACCACTATCACTTCCACGTGGAGTTCTACCCGCCGTACAGGAGCAGGGACAGGCTGAAGTACCTGGCCGGCGTGGAACTGGGAGCGGGAACGTACCTGAACGATACCGAGCCCGAGGAAAAGGCGAGGGAGCTGCGGGAACTGGCTCCGACCACTGGAGAAAGCGATGACCTCTAGGCTGCTCGACCTGACAGGCCGATTCGAAGACCTGTACGGCGACGGAGACTGCCGGTTCTTCCGCGCGCCGGGGCGCGTGAATCTCATCGGAGAGCACACCGACTATAACGACGGTTTCGTGCTGCCGATGGCGATCGACCGGGACATCATCGCGGCGGCCCGCGGCCGGGATGACGGGCAGGTCCGGGTTCACTCGGTGAATCTCCGGGACGGCACGGAATTCTCTCTAGACGCAATCCGGAAGGACGAGAGCCATGCCTGGGTCGACTACGTGCGTGGAGTCGCCCTGTTCCTGCGCGAACGGTTTCCCGGTATGAACGGGATGGACGCCGTGTTCGAGGGAACCGTCCCCGTCGCGTCCGGCCTCTCGTCCTCCGCAGCGATCGAGGTGGCGGCGGCCCTGGCGCTGCTGGGCGTGAACGGCCTTTCTATGGAGCGACGGGATATCGCGCTGCTGTGCCAGCGAGCGGAAAATGAGTTTGTCGGCGCGAAGTGCGGGGCGATGGACCAGCTCGCGTCGGTGTTCGGCGAGAAGGGCCGCGCGGTGTTTCTCGACTGCCGAAGCCTGGACCTGGAACCGGTGAGTGTGCCCGATGAGGCTGTCGTCGTGGTGTGCGACACGATGAAGCGCCGGGAGATCGGATCGTCGGAGTACAACCGGAGAGTGGAGGAGTGCGAAGGGGCCGTCGGGATTCTCGGGAAGGTGCTGCCCGGGGTGACCGCGCTGCGGGACGTTTCGTGCGAGGCGTTCGAGGCCCACAGAGACTTGCTGCCGCCGCCGCTGGATCGCCGCGCGGAGCACATCGTGCACGAGAACCGGAGGGTGGAGGATACAGTGGCCGCCCTGAAGCGTGGCGACCTGGCGCGCGTTGGGACGGAGATGGCGGGCAGCCACGAGAGCCTGCGCACGAAATACGAAGTGAGCTGCGATGAGCTGGACGTGATGGTCCGTGTGGCGTCGGAGGCCCCGGGATGCATCGGGGCGCGTATGACGGGCGGCGGCTTCGGCGGTTGCACGGTGAACCTCGTTGAGCGAGACCTTGTGGGCGCGTTCGAGGCTGCGGTAGGCCGCGACTATCTCGCGGAGACGGGGACAGCACCCGAGGTGTACGTGACGGACCCGTCGCAGGGTGCGGAAGAGGTGGCGTCGGGCGGGGCGCCCGGTGAGTAAGGAGGCGAAGATGGCCAAGGTCACACTCGGACCGAGCGGGCTGGTCTACCCGAAGCCGGCGTGGCTGGTGGGTGCGAACGTCTACGGCAGGCCGAACTTCCTGACAGTCGGAGCGGGCGGGATAGCGAATGGCTCGCCATCGATGATCTCGGTGGCGATACATCCTGACCGCTACACCCACAGGGGGATCGTGGAGAACTCGACGTTCTCCGTGAACGTGCCGTCCGTCGACCTGGCCAGGGAGACCGACTACTGCGGAATCGTGTCCGGCGCCAGGGCCGACAAGGCGGCCGTGTGCGGTTTCGACGTGTTCTACGGGAAGCTGGAGACAGCGCCGCTCATCGAGCAGTGTCCGGTGAACCTGGAATGCACGGTCGTGGAGGCGCCCGAGCTCGGCAGCCACACGCTGTTCATCGGCCGGATCGACGAGGTGCACATATCCGAAACGTGCCTGACGGCCGGGGAGCCGGATGTCACCAAGATCAACCCGCTGACGTTCGTGGGCGACCCGGAGCGGCAATACCAGTCTCTGGGGGCGGTGGTCGCGAAGGCGTACAGCATCGGCCTGGAGCTCAGAGACGGCGCGTAGCCGGGTTCCACCCATCGTCCCCGGCGCGGTTTACTGCGACAGGCGGAGGGTACGGACATGGGCGATCAACCATTGACTGCGGATATGCCGAACCGCCTGATACTCGAAGAGGTACCCAGAGTGGGGTTCGGTGTCGCCGAGGTGGCCCCCGATTGCGACAAGCGTTGCCCCGAGGACTTCCCGTTTCCTGCGTGCCTGCGCGCCTGCCTTGACTACCTGGGTGAAGGCCTCGGCGGGAAGCAGATCACGGCGCACGGTTCGACCTGGAGGCTGGACCGGACGTACACGCACATCCTCGGCGTGTCCGGCGCCGCGTTCAGGCTGTCGTGGCAGCCAGGTTGGCACGGGGACAACGTGGCACTCGGGCGCATGTCACCCCACCCCGCGGAGCCCTATCGGCGGTCCTTCGAGGCCATCGGGCGCGACTGGGAGTGGATCACGAAGCAGGCCGGGCGCGACAGCGAGGCGATATTTCGAGATTGCATCGTCAAGAGCATTGCAGGAAACGGCCGTCCCGTCCTGGCCTTCGGGGTGATTGGCCCGCCGGAGTGCTGTCTGGTCACCGGCTATGACGAGGACTGCGAGGTTCTGATCGGCTGGAGCTTCCTGCAGGACATCCCGCCATTCAATGCGGGCGTTGAGTTCGAACCGTCGGGCGAGTTCCGGAAGCGTGGCTGGTCCGGGGAGACCGAGAACCTGATCGTCATAGGCGACAGGCGGGAGCAGCCGGCGATCGAGGAAACCCGCCGGCAGGCTCTGCGGTGGGCGCTGACAGTAGCGCGGACGCCGGCGGTCGCAGCCGGTGCAGCGGTGTGCCACAACGGGTTCGCCGCCTACGACGCATGGGCCGACGCGCTACGGTTCGACGACGACTTCCCGCAGGGCGACCTGGATGCCCTTCGGCACAGACTGATGGTGCACGAGGACGCGGCCGGGGCGGTAGCCGAAGGACGGTGGTACGGCGCGCAGTTCCTCAGGGAGATGGCAGAAGAGCAACCCGGAATTGCGGACGACCTTCTGGCTGCGGTCACGTGCTACGAGACAGAGCACGATCTGGTGTGGGAGATGTGGGGTATCACGGGTGGGCCGGGCAGGTCAGACGAGCAGGCGGAGTCGCTCGCGAAACCGGACGTCCGGCAACGGCTCGTCCCACTGATCCGCCGGGCGCGTGAACAGGACGAGGAAGCCGCCGGACACATCGAGAGCGCTCTCGCCCGGTAGCCCCTGATCGGCCCCGCACGCCGGTGCCGGCCCGACGCGAGGATGCCAGTACGGTCGCGCTCGGGACGGTAGCGTGCGATACTCGCCCGGCCGATATCGCGATACGTGGAGGGCTGTCTGTGGCGGACGTCTCGATCCAGGAAGCAAGGCGCATCGCCCTGACCGCGCAGGGATTCGGACTGGAACGTCCGTCGCGTGTGGACAGGGCAACGCTGGCGCAGACGTTCAGGCGGCTCGGGCTGGTGCAGCTCGACACGATCAACGTAGTCGCCCGCGCTCACTACATGCCGTTCTACTCGCGCCTCGGGCCGTATCCGGTCGAAGAGTTGGACGGCCTGTTGTACGACGACGGCTCGGCGTTTGAGTACTGGGGCCATGTGGCTTCGCTGATTCCGATCGAACAGTACAAGTTGTTCCGGCACCGAATGGAAGCGCGAACCCCCGGACACCGATACCTGCGGCTGATGGAGGAACGTCCGGGGTACGTCGAGTCTGTGCTGGAGGCGGTGAAGAAGAGCGGGCCGCTGACCGTTTCAGGACTGCCGGACGCCGGGGAGCGGACCGGGCCCTGGTGGGGCTACAGTCCGGGCAAGGTCGCCCTGGAATGGCTGTTCGCGAAGGGCGACGTCGCGGTCGCCACACGCGTCAACTTCGCCCGGTACTACGACGTGACGGAGCGCGTGATCCCGGCAGAGTTGCTTGATGGACGCGCACCGGACAAAGACGAGGCAGCCCGGGAGCTGCTGGTGATCGCGGCGCGGGCTCACGGGATAGGGATCGGCGCTGACCTCGCCGACTACCACCGGTTCCGGATGCCGGAAGCGAGGAAGTGGCTGCAGCAGCTGGTGGACGCGGGCCGGCTCACGCGCGTCTCGGTGGAGGGCTGGAACAAGCCTGCGTACGTCCCATCGGCCGACGGCGCGAAGCCCGTGCCGGTAGACGCGTGCGCCCTTCTGAGCCCGTTTGACCCGGTGGTGTGGAACCGGGACAGAGCGGTGCGACTGTTCGATTTCGACTACCGGATCGAGGTGTACGTTCCGCAGGCGAAGCGCAAGTACGGGTACTTCGTGATGCCGTTCCTCATGGGTGAGCGGCTGGTGGCCCGGGTGGACCTGAAGGCTGACCGCCAGAAGGGACGCCTGCTGGCGAGGGCGGCGTACGCGGAGGACGGGTGCGATACCTTGGAGGTCGCCTCCGCGCTGGCGGGCGAGCTTCGCCGGATGGCGGGCTGGCTCGGCCTGGGGCGGGTCGTAGTGGGCAGGCGGGGCGACCTGGTGCAAAAGCTCCGGAACGAAGTGAAGGCGGGATCGTAGCGCGGGCAACCGCGTGAGGCCACATGCAAAGAGAAAGACGGGCGATGACGGACACGCTGTTCGAAACGGGCTTCACGATGGACACTTCGGCCATCAAGTACGGGCCGGGTATCACACGGGAGGCCGGGTATGAGATGAAGCGCCTCGGGGCCGGACGCGTCATGGCGCTCACGGACCCGGGTCTCACGGACAGCGAGCCGGTGTCGACAACTCTGGAGTCGCTGCGTGCCGAAGGCATCGACGCGGTGCTGTTCGACCGTGTGCGGGTGGAGCCGACGGACGTTTCGTTCAAGGAAGCGATCAAAGCGGCCGTGGACGGTGGGTTCGACGGTTTCGTGGCCGTCGGCGGTGGCTCCGCGATCGACACGGCCAAAGCAGCGAACCTGTACGCGACCCACCCGGCGGACCTGCTCACGTATGTGAACGCCCCGATAGGGCAGGCAGTGCCGGTTCCGGGCCCGCTCAGGCCGATGATCGCCGTGCCAACGACGGCGGGCACCGGGAGCGAGACGACGGGCGTGGCGATCTTCGACCTGGTGGAGATGCGGGCCAAGACCGGGATAGCCCACAGATCCCTGCGGCCCGCCGTCGGGCTCGTGGACCCGGACAACACGCGCTCGCTGCCCAGGATGGTGGCTGCGTGCACGGGGCTGGACGTGCTGTGCCATGCGGTGGAGTCGTTCACGGCTCTCCCATTCGATCAGCGCGAAGCACCGGCAGACCCGGGCCTCCGTCCCGCGTACCAGGGTTCTAACCCGATCAGCGACGTCTGGGCCCTGCGAGCGATTGAAATGGTGTCGGCGAACATCGTCCGGGCGGTGAACGATCCTTCGGACGATGAGGCGCGTGGCGAGATGCTGCTGGCGGCCACATTCGCCGGGGCCGGCTTCGGGAACGCAGGCGTTCATCTGCCGCACGGGATGTCGTATCCGGTGTCCGGGAATGTGCGAGAGTACGTGCCGGAGGGCTACCCGCAGGAGATGCCGATCGTGCCGCACGGCATGGCTGTGGCGCTGAACGGGCCGGCGGTGTTCCGTTTCACCGCGCCGGCGAACCCGGAGCGACACCTGCGGGCGGCCAGGTTGATGGGGGCGGACGTTTCCGGCGCCAACCTCGAAGATGCGGGAGAACTCGCTGCTGGAGCGTTCGCCGGCCTGATGCGCGAGGTGGGGATGCCGAACGGGCTGAGCGAGGTGGGGTACGGCCCGGACGATGTGGACGACCTCGTTGCCGGAACGCTGCCGCAACGCCGCGTGGTGGGGATTTCGCCCCGGCCGGTCGACGCCGAGAGCCTCCGCCGCCTGTTTCTGGAATCGATGACGCTGTGGTGAGCGGTCGGCCGGGGTATCGTCTCGTGGGAGAAGAGTGCGGCCCGACGCACGCCGAACACGCCTGAACGGGGGGCTGGCTTGAGGCTGGTGATCCATAGGGGCACTCACGAGATCGGTGGCAGCTGTGTCGAGGTCCGCCCCGATCGTGGCGATGCCCGGATGGTCATCGACCTCGGAATGCCGCTTGTGCAGGCGGACCGCTCGCCGTTCGACTGGACCGCGCACCGGGACACGCCGCCGAGGAAGCTGGTGCAGTTGGGGATCCTGCCCGCTGTGTCCGGGCTGTACGGCCACGACGAGCCGGGCGTCGCAGGGGTGTTGATATCGCATGCGCACCAGGACCACTACGGTTTCCTCCGCTACGTTCACCCGGACATACCGGTGTACTGCAGCGCCGGCACCCGCGCCCTCATGGAGGTTTCGAACGTCTTCCTGGACGCGCAGGTCAATCTGAAGCAGATTGAGCGATTTGCGATGTGGGAACCGTTCTGCATCAGCGGTTTCCGCGTGACCCCATACCTGATGGACCATTCGGCCCCGGACGCTGCGGCGTTCGCGGTCGAGACCGACGAGCAGAAGCTCTTCTACTCGGGCGATTTCCGCGGACACGGTCGGAAGCGGAAGCTCCTCGACAGGCTGTTGAATGATCCGGTGCTGAACGTCGACTGCCTGCTCGTAGAAGGCACGACGGTGGGCAGGGACGAAGGGCCGTACACGAACGAAGAGGCGGTCGAGGA
Organism: uncultured Dehalococcoidales bacterium; assembly: GCA_964471055.1. Taxonomy (GTDB): domain Bacteria; phylum Chloroflexota; class Dehalococcoidia; order Lucifugimonadales; family Lucifugimonadaceae; genus CAYYFS01. The sequence continues at coordinate 10,845 of CAYYFS010000012.1, read as the reverse complement.
GGCGATGCGCGAAGCAATCGCGGCCACGGATTCATACACGTTTGTCTTTGCCTCTTCTCAGAATCTGGACAGGCTCGTGTCGGTCTATCGGGCCGCCCTGCGGTCCGGGGCGATGTTCGTGATCGACCTGTACACGGCTTTCGTCCTGGACCGGCTCCGCGTGATTTCATCGAATATCCCGCAATTCGACTGGGACCGGGTGAGGGTGCTGTACTCCTACTGGCACGCCGAGAAACTCGCCCGGCACGACCGAAGGCTGTTGTACCGGTACCGCAACGCCAAAGTGGAATTCGCCGAACTGAGGGAACGCCGTGGGCGCGTGGTGTTCTTTGGCAGGGACAACAGCTACTTCCGGCAGATGCTTGATCACCTCGGAAGCCTCGCCGGGGCGCGGGCCGTCTATTCGATGTGGCCGGGCTATCTTGCGCGGAGCGATCTGGCGGAGGTACTTGCCTCACACGGCGCGGACCTGCTGCAAATCCATACGAGCGGCCACGCGTTCGAGCACACAGTCAGACAGCTCGCAGACGCCTTGGAACCCGCCTGCGTGGTGCCAATGCACACGTTTCACCCGGAGTGGTTCGCACGGACATTCGACAACGCAGTCCTGCTGAAGGACGGTGAGGAACTGACATTGCCGGTCAACGTTCGTAGCACGAAGGAGGAGCCCGTGTCCAAGCCCGTCATCCGCAGGTACTTCGCCAACCGGGACCACCTGGAATACCTCGTGGACGATTTCGCATTCCTGGTCCGGATGATTCGCAGGTCCGGCGGCGAGTACGACCTCCAACTTCGCGACGGCTATTTCAACGTGTACTACAAGGGGAACAGCCTGGCCAGAGTCACGCCGACAGCAGGGCGGAAGTACCGGATCGAGATGCATGGCGATTTCGTGGGTGATGCCTTGGGCAGGAAGCTTGCGGAGCACGCGCACAGGCAACTCAGCAGCGCCACCGGAGGGTATTCACGCTTCGTAGTGCGGGCGGAGAAGCTTCGCCCCTTCCTGCAGAGCAACCATGTGCGTAGCGTGGCGGCCAATATCACGAGACGTAACTACGGCGAGGAAATCACGTTTGAGCAAGTGCTCATTACCGACAATCCGCCCACGGACAGATTCGTGATCATCGATCACCAGGTGACGGATCGCGGCACACGAGGTCAGATGGACCTGCTGGCGCTGGGCCGGGACTCGGACACATCACCGTTCCACTTCCTGATCATAGAGGTGAAGCTCGGCAAGAACCCCGAGCTGAAGGGGAAGGTGGGTCGACAACTCAGTGACTACGTAGCCCATGTCCGGAGGCATATCCGGGATTACGTCGATTGCTACCAGGAGAACTACCGTCAGAAGAAGCTGATCGGGCTCTTCTGTAAGACACTCCCGGACGAGATCGAGATCGAGGAACGGGTGGAGGGTGTTGTCGTCACCGGCGGCTACTCCCAGCTCGCGGAGAAGGCCAAGAAGGAGCTTGAGAGGCAGTTCGATATCCGCGTTCAGGTGATGAAGAACGTGATCGCGGCGACCTGATACCGGGGGTCTGTTTTGCGCCTGTCACGGAGGCTGATCAAGAAGGCAGCGCGAGACGATACCCTGTCAGCGGTGTGAATACGGCGGCCGGGACGGGCGAGGGATGAAGGCAATGCCGGGAACGGGGGAGCGAGAGTGAAGGTCACGAGCGTAGAGGTATTTGACCTGGAGATGAAGGAAGCCCCGACGTGGCACCCGGTGCTGATCCGTGTGAACACCGACGAGGGCATCAGCGGCGTGGGCGAGGTGGGGCTGGCGTACGGGATAGGCCACAGCGCAGGCGCCGGCATGGCGAAGAACCTGGCCGAGGCGTTCGTGCTGGGCGTCGACCCGTTTCAAAGCGAGAAGCTGTGGGAGACGATGTTCCGGTCTTCGTTCTGGGCGCAGGGTGGCGGCCCGGTCGTGTTCGGGGGCATGAGCGCGGTCGACATAGCCATGTGGGACATCAAGGGCAAGGCACTCGGCGTGCCCGTGTATCAGCTGCTCGGCGGCAAGACAAACGACAAATTGCGCACGTACGCGAGCCAGATTCAGTTCGGCTGGGACGGAGAACTCAAGGGCCTCGGGTCCGCAGAGGAGTACGCGGACGCCGCCAGGAAGGCGGTGGCCCAGGGGTACGACTGCGTGAAGATCGACCCGATCATGCTGGACGCGGAGGGGAACCGCGGTGCCAACCTGAGGACGGTGTTCACGAATGCGCAGCTGCGGTTCTTCTACGACCGTGTGAAGGCCGTCAGGGATGCCGTCGGACCGGACGTGGACATCATCCTGGAGGTCCACTCCCTCCCGAGCGCTACCACGGGCATCCAACTGGGGCGGGTATGGGAAGACCTGAACTGCATGTACTACGAAGAGCCGGTGAACTACTTGAACGTGGGGCTTCAGGAGAAGGTGACCGGCAGCGTACGGATTCCTATGGCGGCGGGCGAGCGCTTGTACACCCGCTGGGGGTACCGGCAGTACTTCGAGAAGCAGACGCTGGACGTGATCCAGCCGGACCTGTGCCTGGTCGGCGGCATCACCGAAGGCAAGAAAGTTTGCGATTACGCGAACACGTACGACATCACGGTGCAGGTGCACGTGTGCGGCAGCCCGGTGTCGACCGCCGCGGCGTTGCAGTTGGAGTCGGTGATCCCGAACTTCCTGATACACGAGCACCACACGCACGCGCTGAACGCGTACAACCGGGAGAT
>CAYYFS010000012.1:0-8024 GCA_964471055.1 uncultured Dehalococcoidales bacterium | reverse complement strand
GCTGGCGGCCGCTGAGGCGGCAGCGGACCGGTACGGGGTGAATGCGCTGGTGCTGCCCGCGCTCCCGTTCGGTCCGACGCCCGAGCACAGGGGCTTCGGTTCCGGGTACGTCGACCTACCTGCTGAGCTCCATGAGCTGGTCATCGGTGCGGTCCTGCGCTCTCTGGCCGACCAGGGGTTCGGCAGGATCGTGGTGTGGCGTGGATGCGGACAGCACGACCTGACCGGGACCGTCGAGCGGTTCAACGAGGAGTACGCGGGACGCTGCCGAGCGTGTGTGCCTGATTTCCCGCACCACGACATCTGGTGCAGAGTCGCCGACCCGAGTGTCGCCGGTGGGCACGCGGACAGCTACACCACGTCGATCCTCATGCACCTGCGGCCCGACGCGGTCCGCGCGGATAGAATCCCGCCGCCCGACGGTGTGCCGGACGACTGGGACGATCCCGCTTTGGACTTCACCGCCATCTCATCCAGCGGCGTGGTCGGCGACGCGACGCACGCCAGCGCGGAACTGGGCGAGCGGCTGTGGGCGGAGGTGGTGAACGTAGTTGCGACGGTACTCAGGGAGGCGGCCGCAGAGTAGCGGCGTATCCGGAGGAAGAGATGCCGCACTCCTCCGACAGGCGCCCGCTATCAGGACTGCTTCGACCTTGGAGCCCGGACTCCCTGCGCTGAGTTCCTGGATCTGTATCGGCGGGTCAGGGACGAGATGAGCGAACGGTTCGGTCTGAGGTTCAAGACCGAATCGCCTTACGGTTGAGCAGAGAGCGGGGAGCTTGGGCTCGGGGAGTCCGCGGCCGGCCACTCGTGTTCCAGCAGCGAGTAGACAGCCAGGTCGCAGAACCCACCATGCAGCCGCCCGGCCTCGCGCTGGTATCCCTCCATCGTGAAGCCAAGGCGTTCAGCCACAGCACAGGCCCGGGCGTTTTCACGGGCTGTGCGAATCACGAGCCTGTGCGCACCGCGCTCCCGAAACGCCGTTTCGATGAGGGTCGCGCACGCCCGGCTGATGATGCCGTTCCCCTGTGCCTCCTCTGTTAGCCAGAAGTCGAGTTCGGCGACGCTGTCCACTGGATCCGGACCTGTGAGGATCAGCATGCCGGCCGGCGCGCCGTTGAACTCAACGACGCCGCCCGTCACTCCGTCGGGCGCCGCAGGCGACGCGGCGGCCGCGAAGCGCTCCACGAGGTCGTCGACGCTGTTGATGGTGTCGGGCCACGATGTCCATCTGCGAAGGTGGTCCCGGTTGGCGTCAATCAAGCCGAACAGCAGCAGGACGTCCGCGGATGTGGGTTGCCGGATGGCAACCTCTCGGTCGACTGTGATACGTGTCATCTTCCGGTCGACTCCCCCTCAGATTGCGGGCGTGCCGTGCTGCAAGCGAGGCAGGTGCCCGCGAAATCAGTGGGCGGTCCAGACGTCGGAAACTGGAGGCCGAGCCGGATAACCGACGCCCTGGTCACATAGAGCGAGAATGGTACACCGCGAGCATCGGGCATGTTTGGGCCGGGCTGAGGCGTTGCCGGGATAGCGTCGCCAGATGGACACCACAACGTGGCAACGCGTAGCCTTGCGGGCACCCTCGTTGCCGCGGCTGAAGCCGGGAGCGAAAGGCGGGGCGCAGTGGTGAGCACGTGAAGGAGCGCGCAGTGTCACGGGTGTACGAGATCGCCGACGGGTACGTTGATCGGTTCACCGCCCTGGACCCGGTGAGCGCGACAGGTATCGGCGTGGCCGGGCACGACCATGAGATGACCGACTACTCGCCGGACGGCGCAGCCGCCCAGGCGGACCTCGCCAAAGAGACGCTGCGGGCGATCGAAAGCGTGCCGGCTGAGGGAGATCGGGACCGGATCGCCGCCGATACGGTGCGGGAGGAGCTCGGGCTCGCGCTCGACCTCCACGAAGCCGATGAACATCTGCGCGCCGTGAACGTCCTGCACTGCCCCGTTCAGGCGGTGCGCATGGCGTTCGATCTCATGCCCCGGACCACTGAGGAAGAATGGCGGAACATCGCTGCGCGCATGGCGCTGGTGCCGACTGCGATGGAGGGCTACCGGTGCTCGCTGGCAGAGGGTGTGCGCCGGGGTCTGGTCGCGGCCAGACGTCAGGCTGTCGGAACGGCTCGGCAGGCCGGGACGTGGGCCGGCGGGCCCGGGACCCCTTCGTATTTCGACGCGCTGCTCGATGAGTACGACTCGTCCGGTGTCGAGAACGCGTCTCTTCGCGACGACCTGGTACGCGGCGCGACCGTGGCCGCAGGTGCCTACGCGGGCCTGGCGGAATACCTGGAGAACGAGTACGCGCCCCGGGCGGCCGAGAAGGACAGCGTAGGGCGCGAAAGATACGCACTCGCCGCGCGTGTGTTCAACGGCACCGAACTGGACCTGGAGGAAACGTACGACTGGGGCTGGGAGCAGGTGCGGTGGGTGGAGTCCGAGATGGCCTCGACCGCGGAGCGCATCTCTCCTGGATCGGGCCTTGACGCTGTGATCGGCGTGCTGCAGTCGGACCCCGAGCGGGCCATCGACGGCGCGGAGCCGTTCCGGCAATGGATGCAGGACCTGCAGGACCGGACGATCGAGGAGTTGGACGGCCTGCATTTCGATCTGCCGGAACGCGTGAGACAGGTGCAGGCGATGATCGCCCCTCCGGGCGGTGCTCTTGCCATGTACTACACGGGACCTTCGGAGGATTTCTCCCGCCCGGGACGCATCTGGTACCCGGTCGACGGCAAGACGCGGTTCCCCCTGTGGCAGGAAATCTCGATCGGGTACCACGAGGGCGTGCCCGGGCATCACTTCCAGATCGCGACGACGGTGCACATGGCGGATGAACTGTCCCGGTACCAGCGGCTGATCGCGGGCACGTCCGGCTACGTGGAGGGGTGGGCGCTTTACGCGGAACGCCTGATGGGAGAATTCGGATACCTGGATAACCCGGATTACTACCTGGGCATGTTGAGCGCGCAGGCGCTCAGATCGGTCAGGGTGGTGGTCGATATCGGCATGCACCTGGACCTACAGATCCCCGGGGATTCGGACTTTCATCCAGGGGACCGATGGACCGCGGAGCTGGCGAATCGATTCTTGCTCGACCGGGCGCAGCTTCCCGAGGATTTCGTTGCGAGCGAAGTGGACCGGTATCTGGGTTTGCCGGGGCAGGCGATCTCGTACAAGGTCGGAGAACAGGTGTGGCTGGCCGCGCGGGAAGAGGCGAGGCAGAAGGCCGGCGCGGCATTCGACCTGAAGGAGTGGCACAACCGGGCTCTCACGCTGGGCCCGATGGGACTCAATCAGATGCAGCGTGAGATGAAAGGCACGTAGAAGCCCGGGAATCCGGGTCCGATACCGAGCGGTGGGCACAGCAGCCTCTTGAGGCAAGCGGGGAAGAGCGATGAACGAGGATCAGGCAGCGCTGGGCAACGTTGAGGACGCAATCCGGACTCATTCGAGCCCGTCGGACCTCAGGATCACCGACATGCGCATGGCGGTGGTGTGCAGCAACTACGACTATCCGATCATCCGGATAGACACGAACCAGGGCGTCTATGGCATCGGCGAGGTGCGGGACGCGGGCCACAAAGAGGACGCCCTTCGGTTCAAGAGCTTCCTGCTCGGCGAGAACCCGTGCAATGTGGACATGATCTTCCGCGCGATCAAGAAGTTTGGGAGCTGGGGTCGCGAGGGAGGCGGCGTATCGGGCATCGAGATCGCGCTCTGGGACCTCGTAGGGAAGGTCTACGGAGTGCCGTGCTATCAGCTCCTGGGTGGGAAGTACCGCGACCGGGTCCGCCTGTACGCGGACACACCGCACCCGGACGAGGCGACACCCGAGGCATACGCCCAGCGCGTGCTCGGACGCAAGACCCTCGGATTCACGTTCATCAAGTTCGACGTGGGCCTGCACGTGCTCGAAGGGTATGTCCCGGACGGCGTGGTTGGGACTCCGGCGAAATACGAACACATCCTCGGCCGCGCACACGAGCCGGGGTCAGCTCTGGCCCTCGGTGCTGCCGGGGGCACGCAGCTGACGGACAAGGGGATAGCGCGGTTTGCCGAGATCGTTGGCGCGGTCCGGGAGGCGGTAGGGTGGGAGATTCCGCTCGCTGTCGACCATTTCGGGCCGATCACGGTAAACGATGGCATACGCCTCGGCCACGCACTGGAACCGTACAGCCTCGCCTGGATGGAGGACATCATCCCCTGGTGGAATGTCGACGGCAATCTGGAGGTCACGCGGGCGATCAACGTGCCCACGTTGAACGGCGAGGATATCTACCTGCTTGATGGCTGGCGGGAGATGATCGAGCGACGCGCTATCGACATCATTCAGCCTGACCTGCTTTCCGCCGGCGGTATGTTGGAGACGAAGAAGATCTCGGACCACGCAGAGCGGCACGGGATGCCGACAGTCCTGCACTTCGCTGGATCGCCCATCGCCATGATGGCGAACGTTCACTGCGCGGCAGCGCTCCCGAGTTTCATAGCGCTGGAGCACCACGGCGTGGACCTGCCGTTCTGGGAAGGGCTGGTGACCGGTCTGGCCGACCCGTTGGTCGAGGATGGCTACGTGCGCGTGCCGGAGAAGCCGGGGCTGGGCGTCGATCTCAACCTGGAGGTCATCGAGGAGAATCTCCGGTTCCCGGGGCTGTTCGAGCCGACCGAAGAATGGAACGACCCGAAGCTGGGATTCTGGCAGCCGGACACGCGCTGGGACAAGTAGGGCCCAGGGGCCCTCTTCCCGGTTCTGCTTCCCGCCCGTCGAAAGGCGGCTACTCCCATTTGAACGCGCGGGTCGAGAGCAGAAACATCACCGCGGTCCAGGCGCAGAGTCCAATCAGCTCCGGAATCAGGTCGCCGACCCCTGCGCGTTCGACTGCCACGGCGCGCATACCGTCGGCCAGGTAGGTCAACGGCAGGTGCTGCGTCACCCGGCTGAGCCAGTCGGGAAGCGAGCTGACCGGGAAGAACACGCCGGACAGGAACATCATGGGCATCGCGATGATGTTGGCGAGGGGCGCGGCCGTGTCCTCGGTCTTGGCCATACCTGAGATCGCAAGCCCCATCGAGATGAAGAGGGCGCCGCCTAAGAGGGCGAACACCGCGAGCAGGAGCCACGACCCCGTGTCATGGCCGACGGTGACCCCCAGGACGAGCGCGCCTACGGCCAGCAGTATGAAGGTCTGGGCCATGGAGATGATGAGCCGGGTGATCACCTGACCGACCAGGAAGTGGGCGGGGTTGATGGGCGTCGCCTTGAGCCTGCGAAGCACGCCCTGTGCCCGGTAGCGAACCAGGCTGAATACCACCCCGAAGATCCCGCCCTGCATCAGGGCCATTGCCGCGATCCCCGGAACCAGGAAGCCCTGATAGCCCTGCCCGTGGCCTTCGATTTCGACGTTGCTCACGGCGAAGCGGTGTTCGCTGCGATACTCGGCGGGAACGCTGGCGATCTCGCGGAACACCCCGTCCAGCACCTCGCCGAGGACGGTGCGGGCGACGTTGCTTTCCTGGGGGCTGCGGCTGTCGTATGTGGCTTCGATGGTTGACACGCGGCCCGGTTCTCCGAATCCATCCGGGACCACGAAGGCCGCGTCCAGATCGCCCTTCTTCACTTTGCCTTTCAAGTCCTCGGCTGGACCGAGTTCGATGTCCAGAACCGGGTTCTCTTCGCTCCCGCGAAGGGCGTGAATGAAGGCCTCTGAGACCTGATTGCCGGCCCGGTCGTGGATACCGACGCTTGGAGGAACGTACCTGCCGAAATCGAGCAGGCCAAAGATGACCATGATGAGGAGGGGGAAGAAGAGGGCCCAGAAGATGGCCTGCCGGTTGCGGAAGTACATCTTCAGGGAGGTGATGGTCAGCGCAGCGTAGATGCCCATCTACTCTTCCCTCAGGGCGCGGCCGGTCAGATTGATGAACACGTCTTCCAGGTTGGCGGCCCTGGGCGCTCTCTCATGGCGGAAGCCTGTTGCCAGCAGCCGGTCGATCAGCGCGTCCGGCGCGTCGATGACCAGAATCCGTCCGCTGTCCACGATGGCGACCCTGTCGCAGAGCTCCTCGGCCTCCTCCATGTAGTGGGTGGTCAGGACGACTGTGGTGCCATCTGCCCGGATGCCCTGAATGAGTTCCCACATGTGGCGGCGGGCCTGCGGGTCGAGGCCGGTGGTCGGCTCGTCCAGGAACAGCACGACCGGCTTGTTGACCAGCGCCACGGCGATGGACAGGCGCTGCTTCTGGCCCCCGGAGAGCTCCTCGTAGTACGAGCCGGCCTTGTCGGTGAGTTCCACGCGCTCGAGGACGCCCATCGGGTCGACGGCGCTGCTGTACAGGCGGGCGTACAGATCAACGATTTCGACGAGCTTGAGGTGGTCGAAGAACTCGGCGGTCTGGAGCTGTACGCCGATTGAGGCCTTGACCTTCTGAGGTTCCTTCGCGACGTCGACCCCGTTGATGAGCGCGGTGCCCGAGTCCGCGTCCCTCATTCCCTCGAGTATCTCCACGGTCGTCGTCTTTCCGGCGCCGTTCGGACCGAGCATGCCGAAGACTTCGCCGCGCTGAACCTCGAACGACATCCCGTCGACAGCACGCACGTCCTCGTACCGTTTCCGAAGGTCGCTGGCCACGATAACGGGGCCTGGGGCAGGTCCGTTGGGCACGTCTTCTCCTTTCCGTATGTCCGGCACGGGCCGGCGGCGGGCGAACCGGTCGGTGGCAGGTGGGCGCGCTGCACGCGAAGGGCTGTCCCCGCGTTGCGGGCCTGAAGGCGTGACCATCCAGCATAGCGCTTCCCTGATCGGGGCAGCGCTAACATAGCGGCCTGCGCTGCCGGAGAAGCCTGGAGGTGAGAGCCGGTGAGAATCCAGAACGCCGATACGCTGCTTCCCGGGGGCAACCCGGAAGGCCGGAAGGCCGTCCTTGAGATTCTGGAGGCGGGCCTGCAGTCGGGCGATCCATACGAGAACACCGGGCGGTTGATTCGCGTCGAGGGCGACAGGCTGGTTGTCGGCGAACCGGAGTTCGAGCCGGTCGGCTCGCCTGTGACCGGCGATGAGGTGTTCGATCTCTCGAAGACGGGCCGGATATACGTGGTGGGCGCGGGAAAGGGCGTGCAGCGCGTAGCCGGCGCGATCGAGGACGCGCTCGGCGATAGATTGACCGGCGGCCATGTGATCGACAAGAAGGGCCACCCGGTGACTCTCGAGCGCATCGAGGTGACGCTGGGCGCGCATCCGCTGCCGGACGAGGACTGCGCTCGGGGATGCCGCCGGATCCTGGAACTGACTCAGAACCTGGCCGAGGATGACCTGGTATTCACACTGGCGGGAAGCGGTATTTCGTCCTTGATGACGCTGCCCGCCGCGGGCATCAGCATGGACGACCTGAGAAAGACGACGTACGTGACCCAGATCGAGCGAGGTACCACGACGCCTGTTCTCAGTCCTGTCAGGAATCACCTGGACGATATCAAGGGTGGCAAGATCGTGCGGCACGCCCATCCCGCGACGATGATCCATGTGCTCTCGATCGAGCCGAGCACCCATGAGCACATGATGCGCGGCAACTGGTGGCTCCACACGCTCCCCGATTGCAGTACGTTCCAGGAGGCAATAGACAACCTGAAGAACGAGGGCGCCTGGGACGCGGTGCCCGAGTCGGTCAGAAGACACCTGCTGTCTGCGGGGCCGGAAGCCGAGACGGTGAAGGCGGAGGAATTCGAGGGAACACGATCCAGGATCTTCGGCGTGATGCCGCACCGCAGGAACATCCCGCGCGCGGCCCTGAGCAAAGCGGAAGAGCTGGGGTTCCGGCCGGTCGTGCTGGCGGAGCGGCTCACGGGCGTGGAGGCCGGGGAGGCGGGCGCGTACCTGGCCACCGTCGCGAAGACCGTTGAGACGACAGGTAGCCCGGTCGAGCCCCCGTGTGCGCTGTTCACAAACGGCGAAGTTGTGGTGACGGTCGGGGATGGCGACGGGATCGGTGGGCGGAACCAGGAGCTTGCCCTGTCGGCGGCCCGGG
>CAYYFS010000011.1:18841-24055 GCA_964471055.1 uncultured Dehalococcoidales bacterium | reverse complement strand
GGCAGTCGCCCGTCAGGCTCTGGAAACCGCTCTCGAGCGGGTTCGCGACCTCACCAACGCCGACCATGTGCGGGGGCGGGACCTGCTCTTTGAGGACCGGCTGCGACAGGTTCTGTCGTTCGTTGACCCGGGACTCCCGGCGCGGATAGAAAGGCGCAGTCTTGACCGGATACGAACGGCTCTGGACGGACCTTTCTTGACTCACCCGCCCCGCCTCTTTCCCGGCGTTCCGGAGGTGTTGAACGCCCTCATAGACCGGGGTGTGACGCTCGCGATCGTCTCGAACACCGGATTCACCTCTCCTGAGGGCTATGATCAGCTCCTCGAAGGGCACGGCATACGTCACCTGTTCAAGGTGATCTCGCTGTCCAACGGACGCGGGCTGGCGAAGCCTGACGCCGCCTTCTTCCGCGTGACGCTGGACGCCCTCGGTGTGAGCCCCGCGGCGGCGCTCCACGTTGGCGACGACCTCAACACAGACGTGGCCGGTGGGCATCGCGCCGGGCTCAGTACGGTGTGGCTATCCGGAATCGACACCTCCAGGCCAGAAACTCAGCCGGACTTCACAATCTCAGAGATCGGTGAGTTGCCCGACATCGTTGAGAGATGGCTGTCCGAACTCCGGTCAGCCCCGCGGGAATAGGGAGTGGCGTGCCACCGCCTTTGATATCCTGAATCCAGCGTAAAGACTGCTCGTGAGGAACTTCGGATGCCCATCTACGAATACCTGTGCAGCGGGTGCGGACACGTTTTCGAACTGCTGCGCTCAATGTCGCTCTCCGATAGCAACGCTCTGTGCCCGGAATGTGGAGCACCGGCAGAGAAGAAGCTGTCCGTCTTCGCCTGTTCCGTGAAAGGGTCGACCGGTTCCTCCGGTGCGGGCTGCCCGGCGATGAGCCCCGGGGGCACTTGAGGACTCGCGGCCGGCCGCTGAGGGCGCTCGTGCAGTGCCCGGAGTGAATGTCGAAGGGCGGTGTCTCAGAGGCACCGCCCTTGTTGTTGCAGCTGGCAGCCGGGCCGGACTATCCGAAGCGGCGCCTCAGGAGCACGAGCCCGCCCGCCAGAACGGCGAACTCCAGCACCGTGAGCACGGCGATCGCCAACGTGGCGTCGAGGAAGAACCCTTCGGGGAACATCTTCAGCAGGTAGTCCGTCTGAGGGTTCAGCAACCACAGATCGTTCGAGAAGCTCAGCTCGTGGAACAGAGTGAAGATCGGGTCGAAGGCGACCAGCGACGCGATCCCCAGCACCACGATCACCGCGACGGAGCCGATCGCCGACCACTTGACCCCTGCCGCCAGCACGCCCAGGAAACGCCGTCGCAGGAGAAGCGCTCCGGCAATCGCGAACAGCCCGGCGTATCCGGCCGTCCACAGGCCCGCCGCGAACACGCCTCTGACGAGCGCCTTTACGTCCCGCATGTGCAGCACTTCCCGTTCGCGGTAGAGCGAGACCACCTCCGTACCCCGGAGCACGCGAACGTCCAGCAACTCCTCTTCACCGTTGAAGTAGTCGACGATCTGATCCACCGCCCGGCGAAGCTCCTCACGGGGAAGGTCTGTGCGCGCTTCGATGTCATACCGGGCGAAGTCGTATTCGTACAGGAGCGGCGCGTTGATCAACACTCGTGTGTTGGTGCTTATGAGGAGCACCGGAAGCGCCATGGCGAACAGGGCAGTTGCCGTTACGGCCGCGAACCGCAGGGCGCGCCCCATCGACTCCCGGCTCTGGCCGATCGTTCCGCTCCCATCCTCCGGCTGCGCTATCACGGCCCGGCTATGGTACGTTCGCTCAACTGCACGGGCAAAGCGGCAGGCCGCGTCCACCCGGGTTTCCGGGTTCGACAGGAGTGGTCCCCAATGACGTCAGCTCCGAACCCCAGACAGATCGCTTTCGAAGACCTCATGTGCATCGTTGAGCGCCTGCGCGACCCGGGTGGCTGCCCCTGGGATCAGAAGCAGACGCATCGATCGCTTCGGCCTCACCTGTTAGAGGAATGCTATGAGGTGCTTGAGGCGATCGACGAAGGGGACGCCGATGGACTCGCGGACGAACTGGGCGACGTGCTGACGCACGTGGCTTTCCACGCGGACATCGCGCGGCGCGCCGGGACATTCACGATCCAGGACGTGCTACAGAGAGTGGTCGCGAAACTGGAGCGGCGGCACCCTCACGTCTTCGGTGAAGCGCGGAAGCTGGATACGCCGGGCCAGGTGGAGGACATGTGGGAGGAGATCAAGCGGACAGAGCACGATGGACCCTCACCCGTCGCCGACAGCGTGCCCGCGGCAATGCCAGCGCTTGCCTACGCAACCGCGCTGCAGCGCCGCGCCGAGACCGTGGGCGTTTGCAGCGAGGGGCTCCAAACTGCCACCGCGCTTCTTGCTGCCACGCCGGCCGGGAACGGCGAACGGGTAGCGGGCGACTTCCTGTTCGCCGCGGTCGCAGCAATGAGAGAGGCGGGCGTTGACCCCGAAACCGCCCTCAGGGGCGCAGCTCTTCGGTTCAGGGACCGCCTCCGCCGCGCCGAGGGGCAGACCCTGGATAGGGATTCCTGACTGGCCGAGCTGGTTGCGCTATAGGCCGCCGACCGGCGTTGACGGGCTCTCGCGGCCGTCCATACCATTGCTTGTTGCAGTTGCGGCCCGGTTGCGGCCGCGCCGCACGATCGCGCGAGGAAACCTCCGATGACTCTGCCTTTCCGCGACCTGCTTCCCATCACAGCCGCTGTGAACAACGACGGCCATCTCGAACTCGGGGGGCGTGACGTTGTCGCCCTGATCGAGGAATTCGGGTCTCCCCTGTACGTGTTCGACGAGGAGACGATTCGCGCAGCGTGCAGGGAGTACGTCGGCACGTTCAAAGAGGAGTACCAGGACTCCCACATCTCCTACTCCTCCAAGGCGTTCTCCAGCCCTGCGCTGTTGAGGATCCTGGAGGAAGAGGGCCTGGGGATCGACGTCGTGTCGGGCGGCGAACTGGCAGTAGCGAAGGCGGCCGGTTTTCCGGCTGAACGGATCAACTTCCACGGCAACAACAAGAGCAGGCAGGAGCTTGAGGAAGCCCTCGACTACTGCATCGGACGCGTCACGATCGATAGCACCGGAGAGATCGCTCTCCTGGACAGCGTGGCCGCAGGACGGGGCATCACGCAGGCGGTGTGGCTACGGGTCTCGCCGAGCATCGATCCGCACACGCACATGCTCACCACCACCGGGGTGCTCGATTCGAAGTTCGGATTCCCTATCGAAACCGGGCAGGCGGAAGAGGCGGTTCGGCAGGCCGTGGCTGCACCGAATCTCGATGTCGCCGGCCTGCATTTCCATCTGGGCTCGCCGATCTACGAAGTGGAACCGTATTCCGCGGCGGTTCGGTACGTTCTGAGCTTCGCCGCTCGCATGCGAGACCAGGGCCTGGAACTGCGCGAGTTCAGCCCGGGGGGCGGCTACGCCATCGGGTACCAGCCGGATGAACCGGCACCAGGCGTGGGCGCGTACTCGCGCGAGATAGCCGCCGCGGTGCGCGAAGGCTGCGACGCGCACGGCCTGGCGGAGCCGCGGCTGACCATCGAGCCGGGCAGGTCCATCGTCGGGCGTGCTGGCGTGGCCGTCTACACCGTCGGTGCACTCAAAGCTATCCCGGGCGTACGGACGTACGTCAGTGTGGACGGCGGCATGGGCGACAACATCCGGCCGGCTCTGTACGGGGCTCGCTACTCGGTGCTTTCGGCGAACCGGCCTCTCGACGAGGCAACCGAGATCGTCACGGTAGCCGGCAAGTACTGCGAATCTGGAGATGTCCTCGCGCGGGACGCGGCGATCCCGCCACCGGAACCCGGAGACCTGCTGGCGATACCAGCGTCCGGCGCCTACTGTATCCCGATGGCGAGCAACTACAACTTATCGACCCGGCCCGCGATCATCATGGTCGGCGGGGGCAGGGCGCGGCTCATTCGCCGCAGGGAAACCTACGATGACCTGCTCGCCACCACCATCTCGTAAGCTGGCGGGCACGCGCCGCGCATTGCATGACCCGGCTCGGCGACGAACGAAGGAGTCGGTGTGACACAGGGCTCGGAGAACGGAACGGACGGTGCGCGCTCCGGGTGGCACACCTTCGGGCACCCGGGCGCTGTCCGGTACCTTGCCCGGTCGTTGGAAACGCGGCGCCTCGCTCACGCGTATCTCATAACCGGTCCGGAGCACGTCGGGAAACACTCTCTTGCCACCGATCTTGCGCGCGCGGTCAACTGCGAGCCTTCTCCCGATCTGTTTGGCGATGCACCGCCGCCGCCCTGCGGAAGATGCCAGCAGTGCGACCGGATTGTCCGGGGTCTTCATGCCGATGTGCGCGTCATCGCGCTAAAAACTGCTGAACAGAGGGAAGAGGCCGGCGATCCGGATGCCCGCGGCCATAAACTCATCGGGATCGACCAGATACGCGAAGTCCTGCACGAAGCGGCGCTGAAACCCTTTGAAGGTCGTCGCCGCGTGTTCATCATCGACGGCGCCGAACTCATGAGCAAGGAGGCCGGCAACGCCTTCCTGAAGACCCTCGAAGAACCGGCAGACGACGTTCTGATGATCCTGCTGGCTACTTCCGCAGGGCAGTTGCCCGAGACGATCACATCTCGATGCCAGCGGATCGAGCTCCGCCCTGTTCCCGTCGGGCTGATCGCGACGGGGCTGGCTGAGCGCTTCGGCGTGGACGATGAACAACTGGCAGGGCGCCTGGCGAGGCTGGCCCGCGGTCGCCCGGGCGCGGCCGTGACCATGCTGTCCGATCCCACGGCATTCGACCGCCACGCACAGGCTGGCCTGCGCCTCCTGGGGGTGCTGACGGGGAACCTGGAAGAGCGGTTCCGCTACGCTCGCGACCTGGTCAGGAATTTCCGCCGTAATCGGGAGCCGGTGGCAGCCGAACTCGACCTCTGGCTGGACTGGTGGCGGGATGTGCTCCTGATCAAGCATGGACTCCGGGACGCTCTGACGAATACCGAATGGGCCGGTGGCCTGGACGCCGTGGCCAGTGCTCTGGACACGGCCGGGGCGGTGGCTGCGGCAGAGGCGGTCGCGCAGACCCGCGACGCATTGGATGCCAACGCGACCCCGAGGCTGACCCTCGAGGTCCTTATGCTCGATCTTCCGACTGTGCCTGCAGGAACGGTGATGGAAGCCGCCGGAACGCCGGAGAGCGTGTAGATGAACGCCTCGT
>CAYYFS010000011.1:0-18741 GCA_964471055.1 uncultured Dehalococcoidales bacterium | reverse complement strand
GGAACGGTGATGGAAGCCGCCGGAACGCCGGAGAGCGTGTAGATGAACGCCTCGTCCCGATCCGGTCTCGATGCCCGTCGGATGGTGGGTATCAGGCTCGCGAGGAACGCGCCGGTGGTATTCGTCTCGGCCGGAGTGCTCGAAGCCGGCCCGCGGGCGCGTGTGATGGTGAGGCTCGACGGGGAAGATCGGGAACGCGAGGCGATCGTCGTTGTGGGCACCGGGTATCTCGTCTCAACCAGGGGCGTCCCGTCGGCCGGTGCCGTCCTGCGCCTGGCCTAGCCGGCTGCGACGACCTCCCGCTCTGGCGCGGCTGATGTCTCCAGCCACGGGAGGAATGGCCGCCATGCCTGCTCGATTCGTCCGTTGTGAAAGAGCGCGTACGGGTTGGGCCGGGGTTCCGTCGGCCGTGCCTGCAACTTCATGCTCGCTTCCCGTGGAGTGCGCCCGGCCTTTCGGTGATTGCACGTGTCACAGGCGCTGACCACGTTCGTCCACTCGTGGGTGCCACCCCTGGAACGAGGAATGACGTGGTCCACGGTCAGTGCGCGAGTCTGCGTGCCGCAGTACTGGCAGCGATGCTGGTCTCTGTTGAACACCTCGCGCCTGGACAGTCGCCGCCGGTGCAGCGGGCGTTTCACCAGGTAGACGAGGCGGATCACCACGGGCTCAGCCAGAGCCGCGTACGCGCTGCGCAGGTAACTGCCGCTTTGTTCTAGCGTCTCAGCCTTTCCGCGTCCCAGGAGGGACACCGCACGGCGGACGGTGCATACGTTGAGCGGCTGGTAGTTCTGGTTGAGAACCAGAACGGACGAATTGATCACCTGAAGACTGCCTGGCCCGTCGGCCTCTCTGCGAAACACGGCCCTCGCTGGGCCGCTCTATAGTCCCTTCTCGTCTTCGATGCGCGCTTCCAGGATGTCCAGCGCTGTGTCGAAGTCGTCGGGCATCATGCCCAGAGCGGCGCCGGGCAGAGCGGAGCGGACTTCCACGATCGCCTCGGTCAATGTCGATTGTGCCAGTTGTTCGTCGAGCTTCTCGCGAGCCGTGTCGGTGACGAATTTCGAGGCGGCCTGTTCGATCACGTTGCCGCTGGCGTCCGGGCCCTCGAACGTGTACGTGAACCTTGCCAGTACCGTCACCGCAGCACCAGCGATCAGGAATCCCGCTATCAGGCCCAGCGCCATGCCACCCAGCTTGTCCACCCAACCAAGGAACATCACCGTTAGTGTGGTACGGATGATCTTCGCGACGACCCGCGAGGCCAGGAAGACCAGAGCGAATATCACGACGTAGCCGATGGCCGTGCTGAGGGCGTCGCTCTCCACGGAGTCGGTGAAGATGCCGACGATGCGGCCGGCGAACTGACCGCTCAGGACCATCGCGACGTACACCGCCACAACAGTCAACAGGCCGTCGACCAGCCCCGACTTGTATCCCCAGAGCGCGCCGAGGACGAAGAGTACCAGCAGTACCCAGTCCAGGATGTTCATGCTCAACTCCTGTGCAGACGGGATCGTTCGGCGTTTCAAGAAGGACCGCGCATGCCGAGCCGAACGTCCCGCGTAGCGGGCTGGCAAACGCGGGGAGTGTACCATAGCGCAACTGAAAGACCGATGGGAGAAGGTACTTCACACACGTACGCGGGAGTCGAGGTTCGCCGTGGTGGGCGGCCTCTCGATAGACGCCCCCGGGGGTCCCGCGGATGGGTGACGACGCGCATCCTGCTGGCCATTGCTCGTGACGAATGGAGCGCCGCTTGCGCATAGCCGTAGACGGACCCGTGGCCTCCGGAAAGACCTCGGCCGGCAGCCTGGTGGCCGCCCGGCTCGGCTACAGATTCCTGGACACCGGGCTCATGTATCGTGCAGTAACCTGGGCGGCCGCTCGGCACGGAATGTCATCGCGTGATGAAGGTGGACTCATGTCGCTGGCTCGGGAAGTCGTGGTGGATGCCCGATCGGGCGACCGGGGCGGGACACGTCTGCTGGTCGCCGGCCGGGACGCGACCGACCACCTTCGCGATCCGTCGGTAGACGGTGAGGTCTCGGCCGTGTCCGCGGTGGCTGGAGTCAGAGAAATCCTCGTCGACGCGCAGCGCCGCGTAGCGGACAGCGGTGGCATCGTGATGGTTGGGCGCGACATCGGCACAGTGGTCCTGCCGGACGCTGAATTGAAGGTCTATCTCATCGCGTCCGCCTCTACTCGTGCCCGGCGCAGGCATCTTGAAGACACTCCTGAGGGAACTGACGGTTTTGGGCCGCTGCTAGAACGGTTGAAGCTCAGGGACAGGCTCGATTCGACGCGCTCCGTGTCTCCCCTGCGTCCCGCGACCGATGCGGAGATCGTCGATACAGACGACATGGATCTGGACGAGGTTGTCGCAGCCGTCATATCTCTCGCCCGGCGCCTCCCTCCGCTGGCCCCGGAGAGCTACTGATGGGCATCTTTTATAGCGGCGGCAACTGGATCGTTCGCAGGACCTCGTGGCTCTTCGCTGACTGCAGAGTTTCCGGCAGGGAGCGCGTGCCGAAGACGGGCCCGTTGATCGTCGTCGCGAATCACCAGTCCAACATGGATCCGCCTATGATCGCGGCTTTCGTGCCGCGCCGTATGAGATTCCCTGCAAAAGCCGAGATATTCGAGAAGGGCTGGGCGGCCTATCTGCTGAACGCCTGGGGGGCTTTCCCCCTGAAGCGTGGCGAGACGGACCGGCAGGCCTACGAATGGCTTCTGGCCGAGCTCGCCAAACCGAGCGGCGCGGTCGCTCTGTTTCCTGAAGGAACGCGAACACCGCGCGGGATGCGCCGGGCGAAGTCCGGCATCGCGACACTTGCCCTCCGGTCGGGCGCGACCCTCCTGCCCGTCGGGCTCACGGGCACCGAGGGGATGAGCAACTACTTCCGAACACTCTGGCCGACAGGGAAGATCCGCATCAAGATCGGAGAACCGTTCACTGTTCGCCCAGGTTGGAAACCAGAATCCAAGGAAGAACTGGATGTGCTCGCGACGGAGATCATGGGGCGCATAGCGTGCCTGTTGCCGGAAGAGTACCGTGGTGCCTACAGTGATGCGGCTGCTGCGCCCCCGCAGCATACGGTCGACATCGCCGTCGGGCTGTAGGAGCGCGAGAGTCCAGGCGTCAAGCTCACAGGCGATCCTGGGAGGTCAGCGAATCTAGATGTGCGGAATCATCGCCTACGCGGGGCGGAACGAAGCGACGCCGATCCTCCTGGACGGCCTGCGAAGCCTTGAGTATCGGGGCTACGACAGCGCCGGCGTGGCAGTGCTCCAGAACAATGGGAGCATACGAATAGCCAAACGGGCCGGCCGGGTCGACGGGCTGGTTGCCAGCCTGCACAACGCAGACCTGCGGGGAACGGTGGGGATCGGCCACACGCGGTGGGCCACTCACGGTGAAGTGAACGAGGTCAATGCTCACCCGCATGCAAGTGCTGCCGGTGACGTGACCATCGTCCACAACGGCATCGTTGAGAACTACGTGGAACTCAGGCGCGAACTGATCGACGCCGGATGCGAGTTCCGCTCGGAGACGGACTCCGAGGTGATCGCCCACCTGGTCGCCGGGTACACGGGGAACGGGGCATCGCTTGAAGAAGCCATCCGCAGGATGTCGCGCAGAATTCGAGGCGCTGCCGCCGTCGTGGCGGCCTCGTCTCGCGAACCGCAGAAGCTCGTCGGCCTCCGGCTTGGCAACGCGGGCGGTATCGTGGCGGGTTTCGCCGATGGGGCGAATCTCCTTGCCAGCGACCTGCCCGCGCTCCTTCCCCACACGTCGAACGTGGCGTACGTGGAGAACCGCGAGATCGTCGTGATCACAGCCGATTCCGTCAGGTTCCTGGATCTCGACGGCCGGCCGGTGCGAAAAGAACCGGTGGCGGCCGGGCGTACCTACGAAGCTGCTCAGAAGGGCACACACCCGCACTTCATGGCCAAGGAGATCGCCGAGCAGCCGGACGCGGTCAGGGGCGCGATGCGCCGCCGGGTCGATTTCGAGGCCGGCTCGGTGCACCTTCCGGACATTCCGTTCACCGCTGCAGAGATGCGCAATCTCGACAGGGTCCTGCTCGTAGGGATGGGCAGCAGCCTTCACGCCGGCATGGCGGGCGCGCACTACATCGAAACGCTTGCGCGTCTTCCGACCGCTGTCGACAACTCGTCAGAGCTCCGGTACCGGGATCCGGTGCTGGATGAACACACCCTGGTGGTCTCGATAACGCAGTCTGGTGAGACGGCCGACACACTCGCTGCCATGGAGGAGGCCGCTGCCAAAGGAGCGCGCCTTATCACGCTTGTGGAGGCGGAAGGCACGCAGGCGACGCGGTTGGCGGAGGCGACTGTGCCGATCCGCGCAGGGCAGGAAATCGGCGTGGCGGCGACCAAGACCCTGATGAACACCTTGGTCGTCCTGGCCGAGCTTGCCCTTCATCTGGCTGCCGCGCGAGGGACGCTTCCCGGCGAATCGCAACGCGCTGCGGTCGAGGAACTGGCTCGACTTCCGGGCCTGCTGGGAGAACTACTGGACCTGGACGGGCACTACGACAGGCTGGTGGAGAGCATCAAAGATCGCGACCATCTTCTGTATCTGGGTCGGGGCTCGATGTACCCCTTGGCGATGGAAGGCGCCCTGAAGATGAAAGAGATCGCCTACATCCACGCCGAGGGCTATGCCGCGGGCGAGATGAAACACGGCGTGAACGCGCTGATTAGCGACTCCATGCCCACCATCGCTCTTGCTCCGGCCGGTCCCCTGTACGAGAAGATGCTCACCAACGTCAACGAGGTGAAGGCCAGGGGCGGCCAGGTCATCGTGTTTGCTACCGAGGGCGACACGACCATGCCTACGGTGGCGGACGACGTGGTGCATCTCCCCCGAGCGTCGGACCTGACAACGCCGATGCTCGCTTTACTACCGATGCAGATCCTTGCGTACCGGACAGCCGTCGCCCTGGGTCACGACCCGGACAAGCCGCGCAACCTGGCGAAGACAGTCACCGTGGAGTAGGCGGGAACGCCACCCCGCGCGAAATGCACTCCACCTACGACCCGTCACTCAGATGCTCTGCTCCACTGCTGGACCGGCGAGCCTGTGCCGTTGATGCGGGGTCGGCCCCCCTTCGGTTTGCGCTGTGACCGCCCTCAGAACCGCAGCGGCATCCACCTGGCTTTCAGCGCGGGCGGGGGCTCTGAGCCATCCGGGATACCGGCGTTTTTGGCTCGGATCGCTCGCCTCGATCGGTGGTATCCAGCTGCAGATCCTCGGCCAAGGCTGGCTGGTCTACGACCTGACGGGGAGGGCGTTGGATCTCGGCTACTTGGGCGCCGCAACCGCAGTCCCCACCATTGGAATGACCCTGTTTGGCGGGGTGCTTGCCGACCGTGTCGACCAGCGACGGCTCATCGCAGCCACGTCGCTTGTGGTCGGCGGCCTGCTGCTGCTGCTCGGCCTGCTGGACCTCCGCGACATCGTGCGGGTCTGGCACGTGTACGCGATAGCCGCTGCTATTGGTGTGACGAGCGGCCTCGACTGGCCCGCGAGGCAGGCAGTCTTCCCTCTGCTCATAGATCGGAGAAACATGGTGAGCGCTGTCGCTCTCAACTCCGTCCTGTGGCAGGTCACTCGCATCGCCAGTCCCGCGATCGGCGGGCCGCTGATGGCTCTGTTCGGAACGCCCGTCATCTTCTTCACAGGGGCTGCGGGGTTTCTCGCCATGGCCCTCGTGATGTTGAGCCTGAAGGTCCCCAGAGTGGCTGCCGTGCCGTCTCACCCACTCAGGCAGTTCCGCGAGGGCCTGGCCTACATCGCCGGGACGCGACTCTTCGCCGTACTGATCCCCCTCACGTACGCCAACATGTTCTTTGGCCTCTCGTACATGCAGCTGATGCCTGCCTTCGCAGACCTGCTCGGGGCCGACGAGAGTGGCTACGGATACCTCCTCTCGGCCATCGGACTCGGGTCCGTCCTGGGCACCGCATGCGCGGGATTGATGAGAAACGCGCGGCGCCCGGGGTGGATGATGCTCATCAGCATGATCATCTTCGCCTTCGCGGTCATTTCGTTCAGTGTCTCTCCCGTCTACGCCCTGTCTGTGTCACTCGCCTTCCTGGCAGGGGTCTTCAATACGGTGTTCCTCGTCGCCTCCATGACCGCGCTCCAGCTCCGCGTCCCAGACGAGCTGAGAGGCAGAGTCATGGGCATCCACGGCATAACCTTCAGCCTGATCCCTCTCGGAGGGCTCTTCTGCGGCGTACTGGCCGGCGCCGGGGGAGTTCGAGTGGCCGTCTCCATCAGCGCCGGCATACTCATCGCCATCGTGCTGGCCGTGGCGGCGACACAACGTGAGATACGGGCACTGGCGGGTGGCGCGGGACGCCCGGTGCCCAACCGCGGAGACTAGGCACGGAAACCGGTGGCTGGCCCGGAGCGAGCGGGTATGCTAGCGGCATGAGGTCCGCTGGCGTTCGCGAACGCCTTGAAGCCCGCGAAGAGGCCCTCTCTCCGCACGCCGTCCGGTCGGCCCGGTCGCAGGGCCGCGCACGCCCGGAGAAACCGTCTCATGTGCGGACCGAGTTCCAGCGAGATCGGGACCGGATCATCCACACCAATTCATTCCGGCGGCTCAAGCACAAGAGCCAGGTCTTCGTCGCACCCCCGGGCGATCACTACGCCACCCGGCTCACGCACACCATCGAAGTAGCGCAGATCGGACGCACGATCGCCCGAGCACTGAACCTGAACGAGGACCTCGTGGAGGCCTGCGCGCTGGGGCATGACCTGGGCCACGCCCCGTTCGGGCACATCGGGGAACGAGTCCTGAGCGGAATGCTGCCGGACGGTTTCCACCACAGTCAGCAGAGTGTGCGCGTGGTGGAAGTCCTCGAAAAGGACGGCCGCGGGCTCAACCTCACGCGTGAAGTCGTGGACGCCATCCGGAACCACTCCAAGCCACCTCACGGCGACTTCCTGAGCCGGGAGACCGCGGCCGGTCTGTCGCTTGAGGCCCAGGTCCTGCGCACCGCCGATTCTGTCGCCTATCTGACGCACGACATCGCCGACGCCGTGAGGTTCGGCTGGTTCGATGTCGACGATCTGCCGCGAGAGCACATGGAGGTTCTCGGAGAGAGCCACTCAGAGCACGTGAACACCCTCGTCACCGACATCGTCGAGACATCGTGGAGCGCAACGAGTGACCCCGGGTTTCCTGACGCGCAGCCCTGGATCCGGCCGTCCTCAGAGGTTGGTGCCGCCATGAACCGGCTACGGGACTTCATGTTCGAGCAGTTCTACCTGCCCGTCGGCGAAAGCCGCGAGGGCAGGGTGGCGGCAGATATCGTGACCCTGCTGTTCGAGCACTACGTCGCTCACCCCGGCGAACTTCCGAAGGGTGTCCTGGAAATCGCAGCCACCGCCGAGCGGGCGGCGGCCGACTACGTGTCCGGAATGACGGATCTGTTCGCTCCGATGCAGGCCGAGCGCATCAGGCCGGGCATAAGCCGCGGCGTCTTCAACGGCCGCATCTAGCAAACCGCTCCCAAATCCAGCCGCCTGCCCCGTGGATTCGGGTGCCGGGCGGGTATACTCCGGGCACCCCCGTGAGCCTCCTCGACGAAGTAAAGCAGCAACTCGACGTTGTCCAGGTCGTCTCGCAGTACGTAGACCTGGACACTTCGTCGCGCACGCCGAAGGCACTCTGTCCGTTCCACTCGGAACGCACTCCTTCGTTCGTAGTCTTCCCGGAGACGCAGACCTGGCGCTGCTTCGGCGCGTGCGCCGAGGGCGGCGACGCCCTGTCGTTCATCATGAAACGGGAGAATATCCCGTTCGGGGAGGCTCTCCAGCGTGCGGCAGAGCAGCTGGGCATCCCCGTCAGGCCGGAGAAGACCCGCGACCGGCCCGCTGCATCGCTGTATGAGGCGAACGAAGCGGCGGCCAGGTACTTCGCGGGGCTACTCAGGGCACCGGGTGGTCAGGCCGCCCGTGAGTACCTGGAAGGGCGGTCCATCGCCCTGGAAGCAGCCGAGCGGCGCGGCCTCGGTCTGAGCCCGGCCGGTGTCGAAACGCTGGCGGGCCACCTGCAGGCGAACGGAATCGCCGGAGTAGCGGCCCGCGACGCGGGGCTGGTCACCCGGGCACAGGACGGTAGCTGGCGGGACATGTTCAGGGGCCGGCTGACGTTCGAGATTCGGGACGGAAAGGGGCGCGCGGTCGGCTTTGGCGCCCGCAGCCTCGACGGCTCCGAGCCGAAGTATCTGAACACCTCCCGGTCGCAGGCCTTCGACAAGTCGAGGCTGCTGTACGGCCTGAACTGGGCGGCCGAGAGCATCCGCGCTCGTTCGACGGCCGTGGTCGTCGAAGGCTACATGGACGTCATCGCAGCGCACGAGCACGGCTTCACGAACGTAGTAGCTTCGATGGGCACGGCCATCACGTCCGAACAGGTCTCGCTTCTGCGTGGCATGGCCGGAACCGTGGTCCTTGCTCTGGATGCCGATGCGGCCGGGCAGGACGCTACGTACAACAGCCTGCAGACGGTTTGGGCAGGCGGGATACAGGCCTACCGCGGGGGATCTCTGTCACGGCAACAGGACATCGAACTGAAGGTGGCAAGTCTTCCGGAATCCTCGGATCCGGACGAACTCATCCGGCGCTCGCCGGAGAGGTGGCAACAGGCCATCGCCTCGGCCACGCCGGTGATCGAGTACCTGATGGGGCAGGCGGCCGTTCGGCACGACATCACGTCATCGTCGGGCAAAGCTGAAGCCGCAGCCGCGCTCATGCCCCTTATTGCTGTCATCGAGAACCAGTATGAGCAGGAGCGGTGTCTCACCCGGCTTTCGGAACTCCTGGGAATAGCGCGCGAACGCCTGCCTCAACCTCCCAGGCGGAGGCGGCCCAGCGCTCCGGCAGCACCCGTGGCCCTGGCGGACGAGTTTCGTGACGCGACCGACAGTGCGCTGGAGGAGCACCTGTTGGTGCTCGTGTTCACGCACCCGCAGCTGCGCGAGCACGCTCTCGCCGTGCCCGAGGAGCATTTCCTCGATACCGGGTACAGGGCTACCTTTACGGCCTGGAAGGCCTCAAATACAATGGACTCTCTGCTGGAGTCCGTCGACGATGAGTTGACGGGCATCATCGAGCGGCTGAGCCAGAGGCCTCTTCCTCCGGCGGATCAGCCCACGATGGTCACCGATGTCAGCCATTGCGTCCGTCGCCTCCACGAACGCTACCTGCGGTTCCTCAAATCCCAGGAAGAACGCGTTCTAGCCTCGAACGCCCGGGACCCCCGGGCCGACATCGAGGAGGTGGACCGAAGAGAAGCGGACATCCTCGAAAGCGGTAGCAGCCTTCGCCAGGTGTTCCGGGATTCCGCCGCTGCAGCCGGCAGAGCTGGACCCCGGGGCCGGCCGATCGGACCTCAATAGGCCATGCCAAGACGACCGCGTATCCCAATAGAAGAGGAACCCGTAGTTGAGGACCTGGCGGAACGCCGGGGACTGCAGGGTCTCGGTGTGCGCACCGCGACCGGCGATGACTCGGACGAGGATAGCCCGGCCACCGTCGTGATTGCCGGATCGACTCCCCGATCAGCGTCCGACCTTGAGGCGTGGGGCGAAGGGCCCAGGCCTGCCGCCGCGATCGCAGATCAGGAAGCGGCGGACGCGTGGGCAGCCCAGGCACAGGACGCCGAAATCACGGACGATCCGGTCCGGATGTACCTGCGGGAGATCGGCCGGGTATCGCTTCTCACAGCCCAGGATGAACGCGTGCTTGCGCGCGCCATGGAGGTCTACGGCAGGCTCGTGGAGGTCCGCAAGGGCCTCGCTCAGGCCGATGGCGGACATCCCCCTACCGCCCGCGCTACGGTCAAGGAATTGCTCCGACTTCTCACGACTCAGGAACATGTGGCCGCCGCTATAGCCCAGTACATGGGGCTCCCGCGCGATCTGCCGCTCTCGATGCTGCTCACGCATCCTGAGTTGCGGGAACTGATCGACGGGCCGCACGACGAACAGCTCATCAACTACCTGTCGGACACCCTGGAGGCCACTCCAGAAGAAGCGATGGCGATGGTGGTGGAGCTGTCAGTCATCTCAGCTCTCGTCCCGCAGGAGACGCTCGAGGTATTTGACAACGCCCCCCGGCTCGGCGAGCTGGCGAAACTGATAGGGGAGCCCGGGTTCAGCGAACGCCTCGCGATGTATGAATTGCTGCTGGGTGCCCATCTGGCGAGAATCAGGGGCGAGAACGATCGCTCCGAGACGCACCTGGCAGAGGCGAACCTGCGCTTGGTCGTCAGCGTGGCGAAGAAGTACATCGGGCGCGGCATGTCCCTCCTCGACCTGATCCAGGAGGGCAACATTGGCCTCATCCGCGCCGTGGAGAAATTCGACTACCGCAAGGGCTTCAAGTTCAGCACCTACGCCACCTGGTGGATACGGCAGGCCATCACCAGGGCGATAGCGGACCAGGCCCGCACTATCCGCATACCGGTCCACATGGTGGAGACCATCAACAAACTGCTGCGGGTCAGCAGACGACTCGTTCAGGAGTACGGCCGGGAGCCTACCTCCGAAGAAATCGGGAAGGACCTGGAAGTCCCCGCAGAGAAGGTGCGCGAGATACTGAAGATCTCTCAGGCGCCGGTTTCCCTGGAGACGCCGATCGGCGAAGAAGAAGACAGCCACCTCGGGGACTTCATCGAGGACAGGAATACGGTCGCCCCCGCAGATGCCGCCACCTACCATCTGCTCCGAGAACAGATGGATGAGGTGCTCAATACGCTGAGCCCGCGAGAACGCAAGGTACTCCAGCTTCGCTTCGGGTTGGACGACGGGCGTTCGAGGACGCTGGAAGAGGTTGGCCGGGAATTCGGCGTGACCCGCGAGCGCATTCGCCAGATCGAGGCGAAGGCCCTCCGCAAGCTTCGACACCCCACCCGCTCCAAGAAGCTGCGCGACTTTCTGGAGTAGCCAGCCACGCTCCGTGCGGGCCCGGTCCGCGCCCTGGCTCAGGGACTCAAGAGCCATGTCCTGACGCCGGCCGTTTCCTCAGCAACGATGCACTGATACTCTTCGGCGCGTCGCCGCCTGTTCGGCGTGCTTCGGACCGTCAGCCGCGGGTCGTCGCGCGTTCCGGAACGGGGCGGTACGGCCGCCCGCAACGTCCCGGGGCGAAAGGACATCGACATGCCGGAAGCGCCTGACCTGGAGGTGATCAGGGAGTTTCTTGAATCCCGGGTGATCGGCCTCGGCATCGACGCCGCCGGTGAACGAAAGCCGCTGGTCCTCCGCAACCTTACACAGGAGCCCTTTGGCCTGGACGCGGCCGGACGGACCATCCAGCGGGTTGAGCGGCTCGGCAAGATGCTCCTGATCGACCTGTCGGACGATCGGCTGGTGGTGATCAATCCGATGCTGACGGGCGGCCTCCGCTATTGTCCGTCGAAGGAGCGGCTCCGGGCGTCGGCCCACGTCGTGTTCACTCTGTCGAACGCGTTCGATATCCGCTACTTCGATCAGAAACGCATGGGGATGGTGTACTACCTGCGGCCCGATCAGCGCGGCAGCGTTCCGCGTCTGGACGACCGGGGCCCCGACGTCCTCGACCGGCCGCTCTCCGTCGACGCGTTCAGCGAGCGCCTGCGCCCGTACCGCGGCGAGATAAAGGGCGTGCTCACGCGCGGAGACGCGGTGTCAGGCATCGGAAACGCCTACGCCGACGAGATACTGTTCGCCGCCCGCATCTTTCCCTTCAAGAAGCGCACACGGCTGTCGCAAGACGAGATCGTGCGTCTGCACCGGGCGGTGTACGAAATCCCGGCCGCGGCGGTCGACACCCTGAGGGAACGCGTCGGTGAGTCCATACACAAGAAGGTGCGGGACTTCCTGAGCGTGCATGGAAAGGGCGGCGAACCTTGCCCGGTCTGCGGAGGCGCCGTGACATCCATCACGGCCAACCAGCGCCTCACCAACTACTGTCGGCGGTGTCAGCCGGGTAGCCTGTTCTAGTAGGGTGTTCCCGCAGAGCGCCGGTTCTTTGAGCTCCGGATACCATCTAGATATTGATCGCTTAATAAGCATCTACTTAATATAGACTGACGGTTAAGGGCCTCGGATGGTACGATGCGCGCGTCGGCCGGGCCTGAGGTCAGCAAAGGGGGCGCAACGCCGTGCCGGTCAGCCTGCTCCTCACCAGCCTCGAGACGGTACAACTCCTGCGGGACATCGTGCTCATCACAGTCCTGCTCGTCGCGTTCGTCGCGATCTTTGTATTCTCGATTCTGGGCGTGCAGCTCTACCGGCGGCTATCGACTGTCCTGGAGCGCGCTGAGGGAGCGCTGGAGAACTTCGAGACACTGACGGGGCAGGTGTCCGAAAGCATCTTCAGGCCGCTTGCCCGAGTACGGGAAGCGACATCCCGCATCCGGCCGTTCCTTTCTTTCCTGTTCGGCAGCAGTGGGCCGGAATCAGACTGACGGCGCAATAGGTGGCTGGAGACTGATATGGCGAGCGAAGGCAACGACAGTGGTGGCCACGGGTTCCTGACAGGCTTCCTGATTGGCGGAGCCGTCGGATTGCTGGCCGGTATCCTCCTCGCGCCCAAGTCGGGCGAGGAAACCAGGGCGATCATCATGGAGCGCGGCAGTGAGTGGCGGGACAAAGCGGAAGAACTCGCCGCGGCTGCGAGAGAGCGGATTGCCTCTGCAACTGAGGAGGGCCGCCGGGCCGCGGCACGCGTTCGCGGGGACGCCGACTTCGACGATCTGGACGACGAGGACCTGTAGGCGCCTCTCGTTCCTCCGGAACCGCCTAGCCTCGCCGACTCAGCGGCAGACCGCCCAGATGGACGTCTGCCCTCGGATACGAGCCCAGGATCTTCAGCATCGCCGTCTGACGCCGCACGTCCTCAAGCGCATCGGCCACGTCGGGATCGGTGCGGTGGCCTTCGAAATCCATCAGGAACACGTATCGCCCGAGTCGCAGGCCCGTGGGCCGCGACTCGACCCTAGTCAGGCTGATCCCTCGCTCCGCAAACGGGCGCATGACATCGAACACCAACCCCGACGCATCGTCCGAGAAATCGAAGGCGATTGACGTCTTGTCCCGTCCGGTGGGCTCGTGATCGGAGGACGCCAGAACCACGAATCGGGTCATGTTCGCCGGGTTGTCCTGGATGCTCTCCTCCAGGATCTTGAGGCCGTAGATCTCCGCTGCTCCCCGAGGGGCGATGGCCGCTCCTGTCTCATCGCTGCCTTTCAGGTCGAGGGCGGCGCCGACTGTGCTGGGCGACGCCACCAGGCGCGCGTCCGGAAGCTGGGTTCGCAGGTAGTTCCTGCACTGCCCCAGGGGCTGCGGATGCGAGAAGACCACGCGTATGTCCTTCTTCTCGACTCCTGCCAGGGCAAGGAGGCAGTTGTCGATCGGGAGAACCAGCTCGTCCCGTATTCGGGTTCGCTCCGCGTCGAGCAGCAGGTCCAGGATGTCGGTGATAGACCCCTGAATACTGTTCTCGATCGGCACCATCGCCTCGTCCATCTCTCCCTCTTCCACAGCGGCGGCGGCGTGGGCAAAAGACGGGCACGGCACGCGCTCAGCGTCCGGCGCGTAGAGCGTTGCGGCTTCGTCGCTATAGGTACCTGGTGGGCCCAGGTAGGCCACGCGTTTCGTCATGGCAGAACCTACGCTAGCTCCGTCAGTGTCTCCCAGAGCGTCTCGGTGCTTTCCAGAGGCGTCACCGCGATGATCTCGTCCTCGCTCTCTATCACCGTCTCCGGGGTCGGGACCTCGGTGCTTCCGTTGCGGCCGATCACGAGCGAGATCACGCCGCCATACGGTACCGGAATCTGGTTGAGTGGCTTCCCGACGACCGTTGCTCCCGCCGGGACCTTGATGCCCACAATCTCCTTGCTGCGGCCCGTCACCGGCATCAATCGAACCAGCGGGTGGGCGGGCAGGGCTCCGGCGATGTGAGAGAGCACCAGGTCCGTCGCGCTCACGACCACATCGACGCCCAGCAGTTCGAACAACGGGGCGTTGTCGGGCGAATTCACGAGGGCGATGGTCCTGGATACGTTGAACCGTGCCTTGGCAAGCTGGCACGCGGCAAGGTTGTCCTCATCGCGGCCGGTCACGGCGATGAACACGCCGGCACGGGCGGTTCCCGCATCAGCCAGGCTTCTCATGGTGGTGCCGTCGCCGATCCCGGCGACGCTGCCGAGCGCCTTTTCGAGCGCGCTCACCCGTGTTGCGTCCAGGTCGAGTGCGAACACCTCGTGCCCGGTGGCGACGAGCGAGGAGCACAGCGGGGCACCTACGGTCCCGGCACCCACGATCACCAGATACAACGCGTCTCCTATCCGGGAGCTTCTGGCAGATGTGCCAGGATCCGGTCCGCCACCAATTCCGTGGGGTTCATCGTGGATACCCCGGTCGCCTCATAAAGCTGCCGCAGGTCCTCATCTTTGACGCGACAGATAACGTGTCGCTTGCGATGGTAGTGTCTGACCTTCTGGGCGGCCAGTCCGTTTAGCGTGTCGCGTCCGGAGACAGCTATGAAGACGTCTGCGTCTTCGATATCCGCAGATTGGAGCGCCGCCGAGCCGGTGCCGTCACCCTCCACAACGGTGATCGCTCCGGACTCCACCAACGACCGGGGGAGGCGGGCGAAGTTGCGATGGTCGGTGTCGATCACGAACACGCGGTGATTGTCGGAAGCCAGCCGCGCGGCCAGCGTGCTTCCGCATCGACCGCAACCCATGATCACGATCTGCACCGGGCTCTACCTCCGGCTCCCGTTCCACTCTGCGGCGGCCGCACCCTCTGCCTGACGGCCACTGCCCACCGCTCCCGCAGGCGCGGACGGCTCTCGCCACAGCACGACCGTACAGGGAGCGTGTTCCAGGATGTACGGGATGTCTGATCCAAGCGAGAACGATCCTAGTTGCGTGGGATATGACGTTCCCACTACGATAGCGTCCACGTTCCGGATCGATGCTTCCTGAACCACGGCCGGGCCCAGTTCGCGTGCCTGGAGCAGTTCCGCCGACAGGTCGCCTCTTGGCAACCTTATCTGCTCCTCCACCCGGCGCAGGATGTCCTCCCCTTTCGCCACGGCGGGGGGCACGTCCGCGTCCACGGGCAACCCCCGGTCGACTCGTATCACGTACAGAGCGAGGAGTTCGCCTTTGTTCGGACGCACCAGATCTGCCGCCCGGGCGACCACCACGTCGTCGGACTGGTCGCCGGTAACCACGGCGAGCACCTTGTCAAACGCCATGCTCAGATAACTTCTCTCGCTGCCAACCGGTGCACCCGGCACGGGCGTCCGCGGGCAACTAGCGTCACGGGGCGCCTAGCCGCTGATCTTGTCGACCTGTTCGTCCCGGCCTGCGACCACCAGGACGTCGCCGGCCTGCAGCTGTTCGTCGCCGTCTGGACTCAGCGTGATGTCATCCGACCGTTTAAGGGCCAGTACCGCCACGCCGTACTTGTCCCGAACGCCGGCGAACCCGCTCTCCCGTAGGGTCATGTTGGTGAACCGTTCGGGCACGCGGATCCGGCTGATACCGAACGCGGGTGTCAGTTCTAGGTACTCCTGCACGTCCGGGTTGAACAGGCTATGCGCCAACCGAGAACCCATCTCGGCCTCGGGCAGGATCACCTTGTTGCAGCCGATGCGCGCCAGGGTATTGGCGTGAAGTGAGCTGTGGGCGCGCGACACGATGTACGGTAGGCCCATGGTCTTGAGCAGAACGCTCACCATAATGTTGGCCTCGACATTCGATCCGATCGCGACAATGCCGATGTCGAAGTTGTGAACGCCCAGCTCCCGGAGAACCGCCTCGCTGGTCGAGTCGCCGCGCACCGCGTACGTGACCTCACCCATCATCGACTGCACACGCTCTTCGTTCTGGTCGATGGCCATCACGTCGTGGCCCAATTGGTACAGCGTCCGCGCGACTCCCGAGCCGAAGCGGCCCAGGCCCATCACCACTACCTGCTTCTTCACTGTTGCTCCAATGGTGGCCGCCCGCCCGTGTCACGGACAGCGAACCTATCCGGAACCGGATAGCTTTCTCGTAGTTAGCCTATTCTAACGTGCCCCTCTGCCAGCCTGTACGGTTGGTGCGCCTCTCGCCCGGCCATGAGCAATGCCATGGTCAGGGGGCCGAGCCGGCCGATGAACATCGCTGCCACCACGACCACGCGCGACGCGTCTCCCAGATCCGGAGTGATCCCTGTCGACAGCCCGACCGTGCCGAAGGCTGAGAAGACCTCGAACATGATGTCCCGGAGCGCCAGGTCGCTCTCCAGCGCCGCCAGCGTGAACACCGTCACGGTGAGGAACGCGGTAGCAACGGCGCCTACCACCATCGCCCGCCGGATGACGTCCAGCTGTATTTCGCGCCCGAACGCGGAGACGTACCGACGGCCCCGGACAGTTGCAAACACGGCGATCGCCACGACCATGAACGTGTTGATCTTGATGCCGCCCGCGGTGGATGCCGAAGCTCCGCCGATGAACATCAGGGCCTCCGTGCTGACCCCCGTGTGATTGCCGATCTCGTCATAGTCCACCGTGTTGAAACCTGCAGTACGGGTTGTTACCGAGTGGAACGCCGCAGTTGCGACCTTGTCACCAAGGCCCATCTCACCGATCGTGTCCGGCCGGCTGTATTCGAAAGCGAGGAATATGGCGGCGCCAAGCACGGTCAGGATGACGGAGCCAAGAAGCACCAGCTTCGTGTCCAGCGAGAGCCTGCTGAACCGCCTGACCACCACCAGGTCTCTCAGGACTGCGTATCCGAGACCCCCGACGATGATGAGGCCGCCCACAATGCCGAGCACGAAGTAGTCGTTCGCAAACGGTATGAGGCTGGCTCCACCCAGACGGTCGGACGGGAAGATCACGAACCCCGCGTTGTTGAACGAGGACACCGAGTGGAACGCGCTCTGCCAGAGTGCCTCCGAGGGCGTGATTTCGGACCACAACGTATCGAACACGCGGAACCGCAGGAACAGCAGAACGGTACCGAGTATCTGCATCGCCAATGCGACTATCACGATGTTCCGGACCAGCCCGAGCACACTGCCCAGCTGCCCGAAGCCGACCCCCTCCCTGAGAACGAGTCGACCTCTTAGCCCCAGACGCTGGCCCACAATCATGAGCAGGAAAGCAGCGCCGGTCATGAAGCCCAGACCACCGATGAAGATCAGAACGAAGATCACGGCTTGGCCGAAGATGCTCCAGGCCACAGGCGTGTCAACCACAACCAGGCCGGTAACGGTGACGGCTGAAGCGGCAGTGAACAGCGCGTCGAAGAACGGCGTGAAGCCTGATCCGGCGTTGGAGATCGGGAGTGCGAGCAGAAGGGTGCCAAGCGCTGTGATGAACAGGAAGCCGTACACCAGCAGCATTGGTGACGCAGCCCCCCGCACAGACACTGTGCGCGGCTCGATGTGAAGCTGGACCGGCGCGATCTCGGCCTCCCGCGGGCGCCGGACGATCACGTCACCGGGCTTCGGTTGCCAGTTCCGCTGCAAGCCGCCTCCTCAGATGGCCGGGTACCCAGGCACCGCAGGTAGAGACCCGCCGGTCGAGCGAGCGCGGTCGAAGGGGCGCCGGAGTTCAGATTCGGCGGATATTCTACCGTGCTCGCCCACCCGAGCCCTGCTGCGGGACTGGTCGGAATGGAACGGCTTTCGCAACACGCACTCACCTCGAGGCTGCCGCGATCGTGTTCCGGGCGCACGTTGCACCTCGAAGCCTGCCCCCGGACAATAGGCACTGCAGATTGCCGACGGATCAAGGCAGGGCGCGTTGAACCTGGTATTCCGACTTGTGGCGAAGGGGATCGTCTGGCTGGTGTCTTTGTGCGCCAGCGTGTTCAACGAGTTCCTCTGGAGGAACGGGCCGTACATGGCCGCGGCCGTCGCTTTCTACACGCTTCTATCCCTCTTTCCGCTGCTCCTGGGCCTGGTCTCCATCTTCGGTTTCTTCCTCGGGATCGGGGGCTTCGAAGAAGACCTTGTGGCGGGCCTTATCGAGCAGGTCCCGGTGCTGGACGAAGACCTGATCGCCGATGTGGTGCGGGCAGTGGCCGACGGGCGCATAGCGAACAGTGTGCTGGCGTCCGTGCTTCTTCTCTGGGCAGGCACGGCCGTGTTCGGGGCCATTCGCAAGAGCACCAACTACATCTGGGGAATCACACGGACGAGGCCGTTCCTGCAGGAGCGGGCGATGGACTTCACCCTGATGTTCGGGGCTTCCATCCTCATTTTTCTCTCTGTGTTCACAACAGCGGTTCTCGGTTTCTTCCAGCAGATCTTCCAGGTGCTTCTGCCGGACTCGGGACCGTCCGGAGACGAGCTGTGGAGCCAGCTTGCCCTGCTCGTGCCCCCCCTCACCACGTACGCGACGTTCCTGATCTTGTACGTCTGGCTGCCAAACACGAAGGTGGCGCTGAAGGAGGCATGGCTCCCCGCTCTGGGCGCCGCCGCCGCTTTCGAGATATCCAAGCTCGTGTTCGTGCTCTACCTCCAGACGTTCGGACAGGTGAACGCCAGCATCTACGGACTGGTATCCGGCGTGATAGCGTTGACGGTCTGGGTGTTCGTGTCGGCCATCATCTTCCTGGTCGGCGCTTTGCTCACCTCCAGGTACGCCGTGTATCTGTCCACCAGAGACCAGCGCGGACGCGTCGAACGGCTGTCCAGAGA